>JBGPKY010000024.1:0-19828 GCA_041486205.1 Actinomycetota bacterium | reverse complement strand
GTGCCACCAGTTCCATTTCCTGGAGCGGATGGACGTGCTGGAGCTCGCGGCTCCGGGTGCGACCTTCCTGCTCAGCAGTCCCTTCGGGGCCCACGAGGTTTGGGAACACCTGCCGGTCGAAACCCAACGCCAGATCATCGAGAAGGGTCTCAGGTTCTACGTCGTCGACGCTTTGAAGGTCGCCCAGGAGGCCGGTCTCGGCGGACGCGTCAACACGGTCCTTCAGACCTGCTTCTTCTCTCTCGCCGGAGTGCTGCCGAAGGACGAAGCGATCGAGGCGATCAAGCACGCGATCGAGAAGTCCTACGGCAAACGTGGTCGCACGGTGATCGAGAGGAACTTCGCAGCGGTCGACGCCGCGCTCGGCGGCCTCGCGGAAGTGAACGTCCCGACATCCGTCGCTGGCGATCTCCACCGCCTGCCTCCGGTGCCGGACGTGGTCCCGGACTTCGTTCAGCGCGT
Organism: Actinomycetota bacterium; assembly: GCA_041486205.1. Taxonomy (GTDB): domain Bacteria; phylum Actinomycetota; class UBA4738; order UBA4738; family HRBIN12; genus JBGPKY01. The sequence continues at coordinate 19,366 of JBGPKY010000024.1, read as the reverse complement.
CACCGCGAAGATGATCGCCGGCCAGGGCGACCTGCTCCCCGTCTCGGCGTTCCCGCCCGGTGGCACGTTCCCGACCGGCACCGCGCAGTGGGAGAAGCGCTCGATCGCCCACGAGATCCCCATCTGGGACCCCGAGATCTGTATCGACTGCGCGAAGTGCGCGCTGGTTTGCCCGCACGCCGCGATCCGGATGAAGGTCTACGAGCCGGCGGCGGTCGCCGGCGCACCGGAGATGTTCCAGCACAAGGGATGGCGCGACCGCGAACACCCAGGGATGTGGATGACGATCCAGGTCGCACCCGACGACTGCACCGGCTGCGGCGTCTGCGTAGACGTCTGCCCCGCGAAGAGCAAGGAGGTCGTCAAGCACAAGTCGATCGACATGCTGCCGAAGCTCGAGCACCTCGATGCCGAGCGAGCGAACTTCGACTTCTTCCTGTCGATCCCGCCGATCGATCGACGCGATGTGAAGGTCGCGTCGATCAAGGGCTCGCAGATGCTCGAGCCGCTGTTCGAGTTCTCGGGCGCGTGCGCGGGGTGCGGCGAGACGCCCTACTTGAAGCTGCTGACCCAGCTGTTCGGCGACCGGATCCTGGTTTCGAACGCGACGGGTTGTTCGTCGATCTACGGCGGGAACCTGCCCACCACTCCGTGGTCCCAAGACCGGGCCGGCCGCGGGCCAGCTTGGTCGAACTCGCTGTTCGAGGACAACGCCGAGTTCGGACTCGGGATGAGGCTCGCGCTCGATCACCAGGTCGCGTTCGCGCGTTCACTGGTCGAGAAGCTCGCGCCCGCGATCGGCGAGGACCTGGCGTTCACGCTGCTCGCCGCCGTGCAGGACGACGAAAGCGGTGTGTTCGACCAACGCGAGCGGGTGGCCGAGCTGAGAAGGAAGCTCGAGGGCGTCGACTCGGACGAGGCGCGCGATCTGCTCACGGTAGCCGACGCGCTGGTTCGAAAGAGCGTGTGGATCGTCGGCGGCGACGGCTGGGCCTACGACATCGGCTTCGGCGGCCTCGATCACGTCCTGGCCTCCGGCCGCGACGTCAACGTCCTGGTGCTGGACACGCAGGTCTACTCGAACACCGGTGGTCAGGCGTCGAAGGCCACGCCTCGCGGCGCCGTAGCGAAGTTCGCGGCCGCCGGGAAACGCGTGGGACGCAAGGATCTCGGGCTGCTAGCGGCCGACTACGGCGGTGTGTACGTCGCGCAGATCGCGATCGGCGCCGACAACGCCCAGACCGTGAAGGCCCTCGCAGAAGCCGAGTCCTGGACCGGTCCGTCGCTGATCATCGCGTACAGCACGTGCATCGAGCACGGGATCGACATGTCGACCTCGATGACCCATCAGGCCGACGCGGCGAAGTCCGGCTTCTGGCCTCTCTACCGCTACGACCCGCGCAAGGCGATCGACGGCGAGCGGCCGTGGCAGCTCGACAGCAAAGCCCCATCGATCCCCGTGAAGGTGTTCCAGGATCAGGAGGCGCGGTTCGCGATGCTCGCGCGCTCTCGACCGCAGGAATCCGACGACCTCCAGAAGCTCGCCCAGGCCGACGCCGAGGAGCGCTGGCGGTTCTACGAGCAACTCGCTGGCGTCGAGCGTCACGCGCCGGGTAAGGTCGAGGAAGTCGCCGAAGCCGAACGTTCCGCGGACGCGGAGGAGGTGGAGGGATGAGCGCCGACCTCCGAACCAAGTACCTCGGTCTGGAGCTGCGGAATCCGATCGTCCCCTCCGCATCCACCCTCTCCTCGCGGATCGACAACCTGAAGCGCCTCCAGGACGCGGGTGCGGCGGCCGTCGTGTTCCAGTCGCTGTTCGAGGAGCAGATCGAGCACGAGGAACTCCAGCTCCACCACGTCCTCGAGACCGGCACCAACAGTTTCTCGGAAGCGACGTCGTTCCTTCCTGAGATGGACGACTACAACACCGGGCCCGACGAGTACCTGCGGCACCTCGAGACCTCGAAGAAGGAGCTGGAGATCCCCGTGATCGGCTCCCTGAACGGCGCATCCGACGGCGGGTGGGTCCGCTACGCGAGGCTGATCCAGGAGGCGGGCGCCGACGCGCTCGAGCTGAACGTCTACTTCGTCGCCGCCGACCCCACCATGACAGGTGAGTCGGTCGAACGCCGCTACATCGACCTGGTGGCCGAGGTGCGGTCGTCGGTCACGATCCCACTCGCGGTGAAGGTCGGGCCTTTCTTCAGCTCGATGGGCCATATGGCCCGCCGACTGGTCGAGGCCGGAGCGGATGGTCTCGTCCTGTTCAACCGCTTCTTCCAGCCCGATATAGACCTCGAGACGCTGAGCGTCGACCCGACACTGCATCTGTCAACTTCCGAAGAGCTGCGATTGCCACTGCGCTGGATCGCGGTGCTCAGCGGACGGATCGAGTGCTCGCTCGCCGCAACGACGGGCGTCCACACGTGGGAGGACGCGGTCAAGCTGCTCCTGGCCGGTGCGGACGTGACGATGATGGCGAGCGCGCTGTTCAAGAACGGACCCGAGCACGTCGGCACCGTACTCAGCGGCGTGCAGCGATGGCTCGACGAGCACGAGTACACGTCGGTCGAGCAGATGAAGGGCAGCGTCAGCCAGGTCAACGTTGCCGATCCGGTCGCATTCGCCCGATCCAACTACATGCAGATGCTCGTCAACTTCACGAGCCCCTACGACTGGCGCGAGATCCCGCCGTCGGTGCAGGCGTAGCTCCCCGCTAGCCGGCGAGCAACTGGCGGAGCACCATCTGCAGGATGCCGCCGTTGCGGTGGTACTCCACCTCGGCGGGACCGTCGATGCGCACGGTTGCCTCGAACACCTTCTCGCCGCCCTCTTCGTCGCGCGCTACTACCGTCACGGACTGCGCGGGCGAAACACCGTCGTCCAGCCCATGGATCGTGAACGACTCGCGGCCGGTGAGCCCGAGCGAGGACGCCGACTCGCCGTGGCGGAACTCGAGCGGGAGCACACCCATCCCGACGAGGTTGCTGCGATGGATCCGCTCGAAGCTTTCCGCTATGGCGGCGCGAACGCCGAGGAGCGAAGGCCCTTTCGCCGCCCAGTCGCGCGAGGAACCGCTGCCGTATTCCTTCCCGGCGATCACAACGAGCGGGACGCCTTCCTGCTTGTAGCGGAGCGCGGCGTCGTAGATCGTCGTCCGCCCACCGTCGGGAAGGTGGACCGTGACCGGGCCCTCGGTCCCGGGTGCGAGCTCATTCCGGAGTCGGACGTTGGCGAACGTACCGCGAAGCATCACCTCGTGGTTCCCGCGGCGCGCGCCGTAGCTGTTGAAATCGGGCTGCGCGACGCCATGTCCCGTCAGATACTCTCCCGCCGGCGAGTCGAGCTTGATCGAACCCGCGGGCGAGATGTGGTCGGTCGTTATGGAGTCGCCGACGAAGACCAAGCACCGGGCGCCGACGATGTCGCCGAGCTCCGTCAGCTGCGCCCCAGGCTCTTCGAAGAAGGGCGGCTCGCGGACGTACGTTGACTCCGGATCCCATGAGTAGATCGGTCCGGTCGGCGTCGGAAGCGCGTTCCATCTCTCATCCCCATCGAAGATGCGCCCGTACTCGCGTTCGAACTGCTCGGTGGAGACCGACGCTTCGACCGCTCGGAGCACCTCTTCTGCACTCGGCCAGAGGTCACGAAGGAACACGGGCGTGCCGTCCGCCGCAGTGCCGAGCGGTTCGTTCAACAGATCCACCTCGACGTGGCCGACCAATGCGTAGGCGACGACCAGCGGCGGCGAGGCTAGGTAGCTCGCTCGCACCAGAGGGTGGATGCGGCCCTCGAAGTTGCGGTTGCCCGACAGCACCGCAACCACGGCGAGGTCGTGGTCCTCGATCGTCTCCGCCACCTCCTCGGGCAGCGGTCCCGAGTTCCCGATACATGTAGTGCAGCCGAACCCGACCAGCGAGAACCCAAGCTTGTCGAGGTACGGCGTGAGGCCGGCGGCGTCGAGGTAGTCGGTCACGACGCGCGAGCCCGGTGCGAGCGAAGTCTTCACCCAGGGTTTCGTTTCCAGTCCGGCCTCGACCGCCCTCTTCGCGAGCAGGCCCGCCGCGATCATCACCGAGGGGTTGGAGGTGTTCGTACAACTCGTGATCGCCGCGATCACGACCGATCCGCCCCGGACGGGGCCGCGGACCGGCTTCTCCTCGAGACGCTCGTGGAAGATGTCCCGGAAAGAGGCCGGCACGCCGGACAGGGGAACGCGGTCCTGAGGTCGCTTCGGACCGGCCAGCGAGGGCTCGACCGCGGCGAGGTCGAGGTCGACCGCTTCGCCGAAGAAGGGTTCGGGGTCGGCATCCGTACGGAACAAACCCTGCTCCTTGGTGTAACGCTCGACCAGATCGACACCGTCGCCCCGGCCGGTGAGTCGCAGGTAACGCAGTGTCTCGGCGTCGACAGGCCAGTACGCGGCGGTTGCACCGTATTCCGGGCACATGTTCGAGAGCGTCGCGCGGTCGGCCAGCTCGAGTGACGAGCATCCCGGCCCGAAGAACTCCACGAACTTCCCGACGACACCGCGCGCCCGCAACATCTGAGTGAGCGTCAGCACCAGGTCGGTCGCGGTCGTGCCGGCCGGCAACGAGCCGGTCACTCGAACCCCGAGCACGATCGGCGGCGGGAGGAACATCGGCTGGCCGAGCATCGCGGCTTCCGCTTCGATCCCGCCCACGCCCCAGCCGAGGATCCCCAGCCCGTTGATCATCGTCGTGTGCGAGTCGGTGCCGACCAACGTGTCAGGGAAAGCGACGCCCTCCTTCACCGACACGACCTTGCCGAGATGCTCCAGGTTGACCTGATGGCAAATCCCGGCGCCCGGCGGAACCACGCGAACACCGTCGAACGCCTGTTGAGCCCATCTGAGAAACGCGTACCGCTCGCCGTTGCGACGGTACTCCCACTCGATGTTCGCCTCATAGGCGTCCGCAGAGCGGAAGAGGTCCACCTGCACCGAGTGATCGATGATCAGATCGACGTCGACGTGTGGGTTCACCTCCTGCGGGTCGCCGCCGGCACGTGCCATCGCCGAACGCATCGCGGCCAGGTCGACTACCGCCGGAACGCCCGTGAAGTCCTGCATCAAGACCCGGGCCGGCATGAAGGCTAGGGCGGCACCCGGCGCCACAGCCGGCCAGTTCGCTAGCGCCCGGACGTCGTCGTCGGAGACGTCGCGCGTACCGGCGCGGCGAAGCAGGTTCTCCAGCAGGATCTTGACCGTGCGGGGCAGGCGCGACGGGTCGCCGAACCCGCTCTCGGCCAGCCAACCGAGACGGTAGAAGTGGAGGGGCCCAGCCGCCGTGGGGAGCTCGGCCTTCGCGCCAGAGAGTTCGGTCGTCATGTCCTGAGCCTTTCGGAACGGGTTCGCGTGGGAACCATTGTCCTAGAAGCAGGTACACCCGTGCCTGACCTCGGTCAGACGTGCGGCGCGTCCCGCCGGTGATCCTCGATAGCCTGCCGGTGCGACATCCGCGTCTCGCGACGGATCTTGGCCTCGCGCTGGCGGCGTCTCTGCACCTCGGTCTCCGCAAGGACCGGCGGCACAGGCCTCGGCTTGCCGTTCTCGTCGAGCGCGACGAACACCAGGTAGGCGCTCGACGTGTGGGTTCGCTTGCCTGTGACAACCTCTTCGGACTCGACGCTGACACCGACCTCGAGCGAAGTCCTCCCGGCGTCGTTGACCGAGGCCAGCACCGTCAGGGTGTCGCCGACGTGCACGGGCGCGAGGAACGACATCTCGTCCATCGCCGCGGTTACCGCCAGCCCACCAGAGTGTTTGATCGCGGCCAGACCCGCTGCCGTGTCGACGAGCTTCATGACGACGCCGCCGTGGACGATGCCGAGCAGGTTCGCGTCGGTGATCTCCATCAGCTGCACCAGCGTCACCTGCGAGTCGGCCACTGGTTTCGGCGTCAGATCCCATCCCGGCATGCGCGGGACTCTAGCTGACTCACGCTCCCGGGGCGGTGTCGGGTGCGTGGATAGGATGAACCCCGTGCGTCGGATCCTCCCACTGGCCTTCGTCCTCGGCATCCTCGCGGCAGCGTGCGGCGGTAAGACGCCTCCTCCCCCACCTTCGAAGTCGTTGTCTCCAACTCCGACATCCGCCCCGTCTAGTCCCTCAGCGAGCGCAACTTCGCCGACTCCGAGCGCGTCCGCATCGCCGACGCCGCAAGCCCAGGTCCACCTACCCGCCGACGCGCCTACCGAGTTCGGGCGCGCTGTGGCGTCGGACCAGGTTCCGCTCGCCGACCTCGCACCGCCGAACGCCCAGATCACGGACGACTGGCTGGCGCCACCGACCTCGGACGCCATACCTCAGATCGCATTCACCTGGACGCGCGGAGCAGACCCGTTCGCCTCCGAGCGCGGGCTCGAAGTGTGGCAGCGGTTCCCGGACAAGCCGGCATGGCGCGTCGTTTACGCGTTCACGGACGCGGCCGACTCCGGCGTACTTGGAGTACGGTTCGAGACGGGCGACTTGACTGGAGACGGGGTCCAGGACCTGCTGACCTTCGAGGACATGGGCGGGAGCGGTGCCTGTGGCATCTGGCGCGTGGTCGAGTCCGGGGTGGGATCCGCCACCGAGATATACGACAAGCACACTTGCGACACGCAGGTCGAGCTCGGCGCCTACGGCCTCCAGATCACGGAAGCGGTCTTCGAGCCCGGCGACGCCCACTGCTGCCCCAGCAAGACCCGCAACACGACGCTCGCTTGGGACGGCACGGCCTGGCAGGTCACGAGCCGCTCGGTAACTCCTAACCATTAGTTCGCGCGCGGTAAGCGAACCCGCGTCGGAGCACCTCACTACAATCCGACCCATGGCGAAGCTCTACGTCGAAGGATGGGCACCCGACTTCGGGGCCCCCTTCGAGCCGGACGAGCAACTCGCCCCCGCCGAAGGCGCGGTCGACACCTCGGTCGAAACCGACGACTGGCGGCCACTCGACGGCGTGGACGACGACGTCGAGCGGGTCGCGTTCGTCGACGGCGTTCGCCGGGTGGACGCCAGGCTCACCCTCGACGATCCAGAACACGGGCCCATCCCGGGGATCTGCGGCACCTACGCGGTGGGAGCGACGCTGTGGCTGCGTGAAGAGCGTCGATCCGGATTCGGACCCGCGCGCGTGCACCGGATGGCGATCCTCAGCGCGGGGCGCGGCGAGCGTTTCCCGGCGGCCGACCTCAACCCCGCATACGTCACCGAGCCCATCTCCAGCCCCAATCCCGACGACCTGGTCCGCCACCTCCACACCCGGATGCGGAGGGCGGAGGGCGAACACGCCGCGGGACTCTCTCACGAGGGGTGGTTCGTGGTAGCCGACGGGCCTCTGAACGATCTGTCGCCGCAGTCGACGGTCGGGCACGTCAAGAGCCATCGGGTGACCTACCTACCGCCGGAGCGGAACGCCGTCGTCGCGGCGCTCGCGGCCGGTCAGCGCACGCCGATGTTCACCATTTCGGCGTTCCAGCGGTACTCGTGGTACGTCCGGCTCGCAGAGATGCCCGGGGGTCACTCGTGGAGCGGTGTCGTGCGCTGCGAGGCAAGCGGTCAACTCCCCCGCGAGGACGTGCGGACGATCGCCGACCGCACCGCCGCCATACTGCCGAAGGTCGCGTCCGAGGCGCACATGGACCCGCGCGCCCCACAGAACCTCGTTCCGGTCGCAGCGCTGGAGCGGCAACTGAAGCACCTGATGGGCGACCGGGCCCTGGTTCTCCGCTCGATCCGCGCTGCCGTCCACGGAGAGGAGAGCGTGCCCGCATGACCGACGACACGGGCGAAGAGCGGATCGGGCGCGTCCTCGGGTCCGAGCACACCAGCACCAGCGCGTTCCGCATCGTCCTGGATGACAGTAACTACGCGCAACTAGACGACCTGGTCGTCGTTCGCACGCAGGTCCCGAAGGCCGGCGAGGTGAGAACGTACGGTGTCGTCACCGAGGTCGCAGCCGTCTACGAGGGCGCGCAGTTCGAATCCGACACCCACAGGATCGCGGAAGAGGGGATCCTTCCGGCAGCCAAGGTTCGGTCGGCCGAGGTCGCTGTGACGCGCGTCGACCCGGAGATCTGGGTTTCGCCCGACCCGGGCGAGGTCGTCGTGCGCGCGAGGGGCGAGCAGCGCGACAAGGCCCTCTACGTCGACGAGATGGGGCGGCCGCTCCCGATCGGCGTCGGCCGCGACGGCGAGGCCGTCTTCGTCGATCTCGACTTCTTCGACGGGCGCAAGGGCGGCCACATGTCCATCTCCGGCATCAGCGGCGTCGCGACGAAGACATCGTTCGCGTTCTTCTTCCTTCGGATGCTCACTTCGAGCCCGAAGATCCTGGGCGAGGGCGCGTCCTCGCTGCGGGTTCTCGTCTTCAACGTGAAGGGCGAAGACCTGCTCTGGCTCGACAAGCCGAACCGGGACTTCGACGAAGAGGCTCGCGAGCAGTGGGGAGCGCTCGGCATCGAGCCGGCGCCGTTCCCTTCGGTGCGATTCTGGGCGCCGCCGCGGCGACGGGCCGGGGACCTACTGCTCCCCGACACCGGCGGGCGGCAGGACGGTGTCGACGTCTTCACGTGGACCCCGCGCGAGTTCGTCGACGAGGACCTGCTGCAGTTCCTCCTCACCGATGCGAGCGATGCGCGGAACCAGATCCCGTTCGTACGTGAGCGAGTGCAGGCACAGCTCAAGCGCTTCGCCATGGACGTGGCGGGGATGCCCGGCGCCTTGGTGCTGCGCGATCCCCGCGGAGCGCCGCACGACTCGGGCGCGGAGGCTCGGTCCGAAACGGGCGAGCGCGTGATCGTGGATCTCCGCTCGCTCGTCGATGCGATCGGCGAGTTCCTCGAGCCCGAGGACGGCGACGAGCCCGACGTCGCGTGGAGCGGACGCGTGCAAGCCGGAACCGTTTCCGCCTTCATGCGGCGGCTGCACGCGGCTTCCGCGCGGCTCGGTCACCTGGTGCGCGCAGGCGAGTCGCATCGCATCGACCGCTCGAGGGCGAGCGTCACCGTCATCGCGATCCAGTCTCTCCACGAGCTCGCGCAACGGTTCGTGGTCGGGGCGCTCCTGAACGAGACCTTCCGCGAGAAAGAGGCGACCGGCCAGCGCTTGCCGCTTTCCGTCATCGTCCTCGACGAGATGAACAAGTACGCGCCGCGAGAGGGCACGAGCCCGCTGAAGGACATGCTGATCGACATAGCGCAGCGCGGCCGTTCGCTCGGCGTGCTGCTGGTCGGCGCGCAGCAGACCGCGTCTCGGGTCGCGCAGGAGGTCCTCGAGAACGCCGCTATCCGCGTGACCGGCCGATTGGATGCGGCCGAAGCCGAACGCGCCGAGTACGGCTGGATGCTGCCGTCCACGCGCGCGCGTGCGAGGCTGCTGAAACCCGGGACGATGGTGCTGTCGCAGCCGGCGATCCCGGTTCCGCTCGTGGTGAACTTCCCGTTCCCCCCTTGGGCGACGCGCAAGGAAGAGGTCGCAGGGGGCGCCGACGGCGATCCCTTCGATGGGATCAAGGGTTAGGCCTCGCGGCCGGGCAGATGCGGATACTCCACACCTCCGATTGGCACATCGGCAAACGGCTCGGTCGCTACGACCGCATGCAGGAGTTCCGTCAGGTGCTCGCCGAGGTGGAGCTGATCGCCGACGAGCGCGAGGTCGACCTAGTGCTCGTCTCCGGCGACGTGTGGGACCGGCCGATCCCGCCGGTCGACGCGCTCACGCTCGGCCTCGAGACTCTGGTGCGCCTGGCGTCGAAGAGACCCGTGATCGCCGTTGCCGGTAATCACGACTCCGCCGATCTGTTCGAGGCGCTCGCGCCGTTGCTTCGCCCGCTCGGCGTCCACCTCGTCGGAGAGATCAAACGCCCCGACGAGGGTGGGGTGATCGGGCCCGAGGAGCTCGGCGTGCCCGCGGTCGTCGCGTGCTTCCCGTTCCTGCGCGAAGGTCGCGTCGTCGACTTCATGCGCGAGGCCGGTGAATGGTACGGCGTCTACGCAGCCAAGGTGCAGGCGATCTGCGCGCGCTACAACGAGGCGCTCGTCGCGCTCGCCGCTGCCGGCGACGTGGTGCCGCTGCTCGTCGCGCACTTCATGGTGAGCGGCGTCAAGATCGACCGCGCGGCCCCGCGAGGCGAGCGTGAACTGCACATGGGCGAAGCCTACGCCGCCACGCCGCAGGCTATCCCTGTCGGACCGCAATACGTCGCGATGGGCCACATCCACGCGCCGCAGCCCGTGCCGTCCTCCCCCGTGCCCGCCGAGTACGCGGGCTCGCTGCTGCCCCTCGACTTCGGCGAGGCCGGAGAGACCAAGCGCCTGGTCATCGTCGAAGCCTCGCCAGGAGCCCTCGCGGTCACTGAGAGCGTTGCGGTGAAAGGTGGACGCCCTCTCGTCCGCGTGACCGGCACATGGGCCGAGATCGACGGAAGGACCCAGGAGCTCGCGGATTCCTACCTCGACCTTACGGTTCGCATCACCGGCCCCGACACTACGCTCGCCGATCGGGCACGCGACGCGTTCCCCTTCCTCGTCAAGATCCGCGCGAAGCGGCCGGAAGCTGAAACCCGCGATCGCCTGGCGAAGGTGCACCGCGAATGGGACGCCCTCTACGCCGAGTTCCACAAGCGAGAGTTCGACGCGGACGCTCCTGCCGAGCTGCTCGCGCTCTTCCGCGAGATCCTCGAGGAGGCCGCGGATGCGACCGCTTGAACTGACCGTAGAGGGCTTCCGCTCCTACCGGGGCCGTGCGACGTTCGACTGGCGAAAGCGCAGGCTCGTGGGCATCGTCGGTCCGATAGGCGCGGGCAAGTCGAGCATCCTCGACGCGGTCTCGTTCGCCCTTTACGGCAAGACCCCGCTGGTCGAGCGCGACACGAAGTCGCTGATCCACCAGCTTTGCGACACCTGCCACGTCGAACTGCGCTTCTCAGTGGACGGCCAGGTGATGCGGGCCGTGAGAGCGCTGCGGCGCCGTGGCCAGGCCGGCCACTCGATCGAGCTGCTCGCTGGGGACGAACCGGTCGCAGACATCCTCGAGACGATCACCGGTGAACGGGCGGTGAACGAGCGCGTGGAACAGCTCCTGGGCCTGGACTTCAAGGCGTTCTGCCGCTCGGTGCTGCTCGCGCAGAACCAGTTCTCCGAGTTCCTGAAGGCGACGCCCGGCGACCGGGACAAGGTCCTCAAGGGCGTGTTCGGCTACGAACGGCTCGACGACGCGCTCCGCGTGGCCAGGTTCCGCGTCGAGCGGGCCGACCTCGAGCTGGAGGCGCTCGCCAAAGAGGCCTCTGGCGCGCAGACCGCGCGCGCGAAACTTCCCGAGGCGAAAGAGCGCGAGCGCGGATCGCGTGAGAGGCTCGAGGCCCTCAAGCAGGCTACGCCGAGGGTCGAGGCGTGCACGAGGGAGCGCGCGGAAGCCGATCTTGCAGCGCGATCCGCGACCTCTCGGATAGCCGAGCTCCAAGCCGTCGCCGAGGAGCTGCCGTCGACCGAGGAGGTCGCGGAAGTCTCCGACGCGGCGGCCCGGGCAGGCGAGGTGGTCGAGGGAGCGCGGGAGCGCGCGGATGACGCCGAGGCTCGCCGCAAGGAAGCGGAAGCCACGTTGAAGGAGATCGAAGCGCGTGTCGGCGATCGGAGCCGATTCGTCACGTTCGCGGCACTCGTGACGATGCACGAGCAACAAGCCGCTGCGGTCGTTAGGGAGCGCGAACGCCTGGAAGCGGCAGCCGCTGTATCGAAGGAAGCCGCAGAGGCCGCCGAGCGACTTGCGATCGAACTCGAACGGATCCTCGCCGACGCCGAGGCGGCCGCCGTCGCCGCCGATGGAGCCGAGGCGGTCGTGAAGAAGCGGCGCGAGGACCTCCTCGACGCCCGCCACGCGGAGATGGCCTTCGAGCTTCGCGGCGCGCTGCTCGCAGGCGAAGCGTGCCCCGTTTGCTCGCAGCCTGTTCACACGCTACCGAAGAAGGCCACGGCGCCGAAGGTTCAGACAGCCGAGAGGAACCTGGAGAAAGCGGAGGCCGCAGAAGCGCGCGTGCGCGGCAAGCGGGACGCGGTCGCGGCGAAGGTCGCGGCAGCGACGACCGCCGTCGAGCTCGCTCGCAGGAGCATCGCGGACGCCGGGCGCACGCACGTGAAAGCCGAGGAGGACGTCCGCAACGCCGCCACCGCGCTCGCCGCCACCAAGAGTGAGCTGGTGGACCGGCTGGGTGAAGGCGATCCCCGCGAGCTTCTGAGCGAGAGGGAGGCCGAGCTCGCGGCCGCCGAGGCGGCGCGCGACGAGGCCGCGCAGTCCGCGGAACAAGCTCGCGGGGAGCTGGACCGCTCGAAGACCGAGGCCGCGACCGTCGCGGAGCGGCTCGCGCGGGTCGCCAACCGCCTCGCTGGCGTCTGGGGTCGCCTCGGCGAGGCACGAGAGGTGACCGCAGCACCGGAGGAGGTGCGGGGAACCTTCGAAGCCGCCGCCGCGACGATCGTCACGCGCCACGAGGAGGCGGGTTCCATGCTGACGGCGGCCGAGGAACGCGCGGGCGCCGCCGACGAAGAGCTCATCCGCGCGCTCACCGATGTAGGCCTAGATCCGGGCGCAGATTTCGCGCAAGAGGTGACGTCCGCAGCGGTCGACCATGCCAACCTCGAGCGCGACGCCGTGGATCTGGAGAGGACGATCAAGGCTGCCGGCCGGATCGACGAACGGATCGAGGAGGCCGAGGCGCGTCGCGCGCTCGCCGAGCGCCTCGCCAAGGACCTCCAGCCGTCGAGGTTCCTCGCGTTCCTCCTCGAAGAGGAACGCGCCGAGCTCGCCGAGCTCGGCAGCGAGCATTTCGAGCAGCTCACCGGCGGCGGCTACCGCTTCACGGCCGACGACGCGTTCAACATCCTCGATCTGAACTCCGCAGGGACCGAGCGCAAGGCCGACAGCCTGTCCGGCGGCGAGACCTTCCTGGCGTCGCTCGGGCTCGCGCTGGCGCTCGCCGAGATGGTCGCGCGTGGCGGGGGCCGTCTCGATGCGTTCTTCCTCGACGAAGGGTTCGGGAGCCTGGACCCCGAGCACCTGGATCGCGCGATGGACGGCATCGGGCTTCTAGTCGCGGGGCGCGACGACCGGCTCGTGGTGCTCGTCAGCCACGTCGCGGAGATGCGCGAAGCGGTCGAAGACCTCATCGTCCTCGACAAGGACCCGATCACGGGCGACACGGTCGTCGTATCTGGAGCCTCGCCGGAAGCACTGGTCCCCTGACCCCTACCGCAGCATGCCCCCTACCTGAGCATGGCCCCCTATGACTGGTCAATCCGAACTATCCGTCATCGGGGGGACTGTGCTCCCGGCCCGTCTTTTGCCGATAGGTGTCGCAGGACGGACCACATCGGGAGGGGACGATGTTCGCATCGATCACGCGACGAGCCCGGCGCTCACTCTGGGGAACCCTGTCTTTCACGCTGATCGCTGGCGCCGGCCTAGCCATGCTGCTCGCGAACGTGCAACAACGCGGCATCGAACGCGACGCGACCCGTCAGGCCCGCTTGACCGCGCAGGTCGGCATAGCCCCGTTGCTACAGAGCAGGGACCTCCAGACGCCGGCTGAGGGCAGCCGTTACGAGTCCCTCTCCTCCGGCATCGAGACAGCGGTCCTCGGGTCGGGTCCGCCGCAGACCGTCACGCTCTGGGGGCAGGACGGCCGGATCCTGTTCTCTCCCAACGCTTCCGTGGTGGGGACCAAACAAGCCTCGATGCAGGACCTCCTGTTCAGCGTCGCGAACGGGCAGACGACCAGCAGGGTCGACCAGGGGTGGTTCCAGAGCTTCGTGCCGCTGTGGCTCGAGCCGGGCGGGACCGTCATCGTGGCAGAGCTCGACCGACCGTACGCCCCGATCGTCGCGCAAGCGAACGAGCCATGGAGGGTCTCGGCCCAGGCGTGCGTGGTGCTCGCCTTGGCCTCGATGACCTTATTCGGGCTGACCTTCCGGGCGAAGGCAGAGATCACCACGGCAACGGCGCTTGCGCCGGCGGAGGCGGCGGAGTCGCAGGCGCCCTCGCCGCGGAGGGTGCCGAGACACGAGGTCCCGATCGACGATAGCTCCCCGGCGTACATGCTGCCCGGTTATCGCCAAGAGGCTGAGGCTCGAAGCGAGGCCGAGGCTCGCGCCGCCGCGCTGGAGGAGAACTACTACGGGCTCCAGGCACAATATCGCCAAGCGCTCGAGCAGCTGAAGGCGCTCGACCAGCAGGTGCTGGTTCAGCAGAGCTCCACCTCGCAAACCGAGGGGGAGGTGGAGCTGGTGCGCGACGAGCTCCAGCAAACCGCGCAACGGCTGCATTTGGTCGAGGTAGATCGAGACGCCGTCAGGGCACGCCTTGCACTTCGCGAATCCGAGCTCGAACGCCTCCAGAGCAAGCTCCACACGAGCAAGCTGCAGGACGCGCTGCTCGAGCTCGACGGCAACTCAAGGGGCGGGAGCAACGGCGGTGGAAGCGGTTCGGCGTCCTCGACGAGGCTGACACTTCGTCCACCGGCTGACGAGAGCGATGGGATCGCACCGGCAACGCGGAAGGTCGGGTGAGGGGATGGACACGATGGACATGTTGAACGACGATCCCGGCCTCGCGCGGAGGATCGCGGTTGTGGGACTCGCGGTATCGCAGGCCGCCGACGAGCTGCAGCAGGCGGCCGAGCACCTGCTCGGAGCAGAGGAGAAGGCGCGCGAGGCGGAGCTGCGAGGGCGCATCGCGGAGGATCAGCTCGAGCAGGGCGCCACGAAGAACGCCGAGTTGCTCGACATGTTGCAGCAGGCGCGTGAGCAGCAGTCCGCAGCCGACGAACGTTCGCGTCGTGCGGAGCAGCGGCTGCACATAGCGCAAGAGCGCGCCCGCAACCTCGAGGAGCAGCTCCACGACCTGGAAGCGCAGCTCGAGGAAGTCCAGAACCGGCCCGAGGTTCCCACGGTGGTCGACGGTGATCGCGAGGCGCTGGCCGAGGCCGTCGCCGCGGAGGTTCGGAGACCTCTCTCATCGATCATGGGTCTGACTCTCGCCCTGAAACACCACGATCCGAGCTCCGCCGAGAGCAAGGACATGGTTCGCCAGCTTGCGTCGAGCGCTCGCAAGCTAGACCGACTCGTTCAGGAGCTGCTGGAACTGGACCACATCGCCGACGGCTCGCTGCTTCCGAACCGGCGTCGCACCGACATGGAGGCACTCGTGCAACGCGTGGTCGAGGAGTCCACCGATCTCGCGCACCGCGATGTCAGCCTGAAGACCCAGCCCGTCGTCGCCTCGGTCGACCCGACCTGGGCGGAGCAGATGGTGGAAACGCTTCTCGCGAACGCCGGCCGCCGCACGGTTCCTGGGAGCACCGTGTGGATCAGCGTCGGCACGGACGGTGACGGCGCGGGCGTCGTCGTCGCCGTCGACGACCAAGGTCCGGAAGTTCCCGGCGGACTCCGTCAGGCGCTCTTCGCGGCGCTCCAAGAGCGCCCCGAAGCGACGAAGCGCCCCCGGGGTTCGACGGGGCTGTCCCTGCTGTCGCGTCTCGCCGACATACACGGCGGGAGGGCCTGGGTCGAGGAGCGCCCGGGTGGTGGCGCCTCATTCCGCGTGTTCCTCCCCGACGTCCCGCAAGAGACCATCGGGTCGCCGGAAGAGGAACGAGGCGTCGCCACCCTGGCCCTCGAGGGAGAGGGAGAGGGTCCCGAGGATCCGATACTCGGGATCTCGACCCTGGAAGACGAGACGATCGCGATCTGACGTGGACCTCTCGGATGAGACCGGCTCCGCGGCAGAGCTCCTCGAGCGGTTGGGCGACAGACTCCGGCTCGTGAGCGAGCAGCTTCATGGGGACGAGACGCAAACCCAGGCCGAGCGACTTAGAGAGCGGATCCGCAGCGCTTCCGTCGCGAAGGGAGAGAGGGCGAACGAGGCCTTCCTGGCGAGACTTCGATCGGCGGGGTCCTCGAACGACGCCGCCTAGGTTCCGTCGAGGACCCCGAGCAGCTCGCGGGCGATCACGATGCGCTGGATCTGGTTGGTACCTTCGTAGATCTGGGTGATCTTCGCGTCTCGCATGAAGCGCTCGACCGGATACTCACGGACGTACCCGTAGCCGCCCAGGACCTGCACGGCGTCTGTGGTAACGGCCATCGCCGAATCCGAGGCGAAACACTTCGCCATCGCCGACCAGGCGGTCGTGCGAGGATCGCCCGCGTCGCAGAGCGTGAGCGCCTTGTAGACGAGCAGCCTCGACGCTTCGATCTTCATCTGCATGTCGGCGAGCATGAACTGGATCGCCTGGAAGTCGGCGATCCTCTTCCCGAATTGCTGTCGCTCGGTCGCGTAGCTCGCCGCGACGTCGAACGCACCCTGAGCGATCCCGAGAGCCTGCGCGCCGATGATCGGCCGCGAGTGATCGAGGGTCTTCATGGCGATCGAGAACCCCTGTCCTTCTTCGCCGATCAGCCGGTCGGCCGGGATCCGGGTGCCCTGAAGGATCACCTCGCGCGTGGGCGAACCTCGGATGCCCATCTTCTTCTCATGCGGACCGAAAGAGACACCTGGATCGTCGCGCATCACCAGGAAGGCCGCGACTCCCTTCGAACGAAGCGAGGGGTCTCTAGTAGCGAACACGACGTATGCGTGCGAGACACCTGCACCGGTGATGAACCGTTTGGTCCCGTCCAGAACGAAGTCGTCTCCGTCGCGCCGGTAGCGAGTGATCATCGCCGCCGGGTCGGAGCCGGCGCTCGGCTCGGTGAGCGCGTACGACATCAGGAGCTCCCCGCGAACGATCCTTTCGCTCATGCTCCGCCGCTGCTCCTCGGTCCCCGCGATGTTCAGCGGTATCACTCCAAGCCTCGTCACGGCCGGAGTGATGGCGAAGCCGGCGGAGACCCTGGAGAGCTCCTCGATCAGCAGGCCGAAGGCGAGGGAGCCGCCACCCGAGCCGCCGTACTCCTCCGGATAGCCGACGCCGGTCAGCTCGTTCTCGACCATCACGCGGAACACGTCCTCGGGCCACTCGTCGGTCTCGTCGATCTCGGTGGCGCGGGGTGCGATCTTCGCTTCGGCGATCTCGCGGACGAGGCGGCGAAACTCCTCCAGCTCTTCCGGCAGCTCGAAGCGGGCGCCCGCCATCGCGGCGCTAGCTCGAAACCCGACGGATGATCAGCGCGTCGCCCTGGCCGCCGCCACCGCAGATCGCCGCCCCGCCGAGATCCACGCCGCGTCGGCGCATCTCGTTCGCGAGGGTCAGTACGATCCGCGCCCCGCTCGCACCGATCGGGTGACCGATCGCGACCGCGCCTCCGTTGACGTTCACGACCTCCTCGTCGACGCCGAGCATCCTGGAAGCGTTCAGAGCGACGGCCGCGAAGGCTTCGTTGATCTCGACCAGGCCGAGATCGTGGACGTCGAGCTCTGCCTTCTTCAACGCTTCCTGCATCGCGAGGGCCGGAACCATGTGGAGGTACTGGTACCGCTCAGCCGACATCCCGTGCGCGACGATCTCGGCGATCGGAGAGAGGCCCAGCTCGTCCGATCTCTCGCGCGAGGTCACGACCACCGCGCATGCGCCGTCGGAGACCTGCGAGGCGTTGCCGGCGGTGATGGAGCCGTCTTCCTTGAACGCCGGCTTCAGGGCGGTGAGCGCCTCGAGTGTCGAGTCCGGTCGGATGCCCTCGTCGCGTGAGACGACGACCGGATCGCCCTTCCGCTGCGGAACCTCCACGGCGACCACCTCTTCGGCGAGCGCACCCGACTGCCACGCGGCGTGCGCCCGCTGATGCGAACGCGCGGACCACTCGTCCTGCTCGACGCGCGAGATGCCGAGCTCCGTGTTCACTTCGTCCGTGGACTCCCCCATCACCTGCTGCGTGAAGGTGGACCAGAGCCCGTCGCGGATCATGGAGTCGACGATCTCCGTGTGACCGAGTCGCGAGCCCTCCCGTGCTTTCGGAAGGAGGAACGGCGCCTGCGACATCGACTCCATCCCGCCGGCGACAACGAGGTCCATCTCGCCCGCCCGGATGAGTTGATCGGCGAGCGCGATCGCGTTCATCCCCGACAGGCATACCTTGTTGATCGTGATCGCGGGAACTTCCTTCGGGATGCCGCCTGCGATCGCGGCTTGCCGCGCAGTGATCTGGCCCGTTCCCGCCTGGATCACGTGCCCGAAGATGACGTAGTCGACGCGACCCGGCTCGACCCGACTCCGCGCGAGCGCCTCTCCTATCGCGAACCCTCCGAGGTCGACGGCGGAGAACCCTGCCAGTCCCCCCTGGAACCTACCGAACGGCGTCCGAGCCCCCGCGACGATGACAGACGACGTCATGTTCGAAGTCTACCCTCGAGCCAACGTTCGAAGACCTCGCGACCGTCGGGGCAGAACTCCTGCTCGTCCATCATGCTCCGCGCTTCCTGTAGCGGAACGAACGCGCCCCATCCGACCTCCGACGCCTGGTGCTGGATCGGCCCATCCCATTCGACCTCGTACACACCGCCCCAAACCTGCCCTCCGGGGCCCGCGTAGCGGTGTTTGAAGCAGAAGCGAAGCGGGACGCCGGCGACGCCGAGCTCCTCCCCCACCTCTCGTGCCGCGCACTCGTCGTATGACTCGCCGCTCGCGCAAACGCCGCCCGCGGTCACGTCGTACAAGCCCGGGTAGACGTCCTTCGTGTCCGTACGCCTATGAACGTAGATCGCCCCGCGGGGATCCAGCACCAAGACGTAACTGCAGCGGTGCAATAGGCCGCGCTCGCGCATCTCGCGCCGGGTCACGGTTCGGACGACGCGGTCGTCGTCATCGACGATGTCTACCGGCTCGTCGGAAGCTTGCACGGCGGCAGTGTACGGACTTAGGCTCCGACGCAGTCGAGCGTTGGGAGGGCCGGATGGACCGACCGCGATGGATGCGACGCTTCGGACAGGTCTTCTTCCTATCCCTGTCGACTTGGATCCTCATCGCTCTCTACTACGACCTCGACCGCTCGCCGACGTTGTTCGACAGGATCGGTAGCGGGAGGCTCAACCTCGGGATCCTCCTCGGGAAGCTCTACCTGGCTGCCGGGCTGGTCGCCATAGCTTCGTTCGCGGCGATGCTCGGCTCGCTGGCGCTCGCAGCCTACGAGCGCCTGCGCCCGCAGGACGCGGACCGGAGCTAGGTCCGGCGGCTGGTCCTAGTTGCGAGCCGTGAGAGCTGCCTCGATCACCTGGAGGATCTCGGCGCCGACGAGCTCATCGCGCTCGATCAACGCGTCGCGAAGCGCCAGAACGACGTCGCGGTTCTCGTCCAGCAGCGCCGTTACCTTGGCCTTCTGCCGATCGAGGATGTCCTCAACGCGCCTCTTCCCGTCGTCGTTCCCCAGGACCTTC
>JBGPKY010000023.1:0-19894 GCA_041486205.1 Actinomycetota bacterium | reverse complement strand
TGCCGAGCCCGCCCCAGCCGCCGAAGCTGATCGTCACGCTGGTGTGGGACGCCGGCGGCCGCGACGTCCTCGACGCGTGGCCGAACGAGTGGCCGGTGCTGCATTCGCTGATCCCGAAGGGGATCTGGTTCGAGAACGCGACCGTCGGGTCCTCCCCGTCGATAACGCCTGCCACCCACGCCACGATCGGGACGGGCGACTTCCCCATGCACACGGGCCAGGTCGACGCGGAGTTCCGCCTCGGGCCGGATCTCATCCGCAGCGGCGCTCTCGGTCCGGCGCTCATGATGGAGCCGACGCTCGCCGATCTCTACGACCGCGCCCTGGGCAACGCGCCGATCGTCGGTGACCTCTCGAGCGTCACCTGGCACCTCAACATGATGGGCCACGGTTCGATGTGGGGCGGCGGCGACAAAGACATCGCGGTCCTTCGGACACCGACCGATCCCAGCGGCAACGAGGGCAGCGAGGGTACGACTTGGAACCTACAGGGCAAGAACGCGCCCTTCTACACCTTCCCTTCCTACGTGAACTCGCTCCCGCCGCTGTCCACGTACACGCCGGCCCTCGACCGAGCCGACGGCAAGATCGACGGGAAATGGGGGCAGGACTCGATCCAGCAGCTCGAGGACGGATGGGCCACCCCGGCCCGCGTGCCCTACCAGACGCGGATGGTCGAAGAGGTCATCAAGCGGGAGGGTTTCGGGCAGGACGACACACCAGACTTGCTGTTCGTCAATTACAAGATCATCGATCACATCAGCCACATCTACAGCGCGAACAGCCCCGAGATGCGCGACACGCTGAAGTGGCAAGACGCCGGGCTCAAGGAGTTGATCGGCGCGCTGAACCGTGAGGTCGGGAAGGACCGCTGGGTCCTCGTCCTGACCGCGGATCATGGGGCGCAGCTAGACCCGCGCGTCTCCGGCGCGTTCCAGATCACGCCGGGCGGGATCGAAAGCGACCTGAACGCCGCGTTCCCGTCGAAGACCAACCAGCCGGTCATCCTGGCCGCGCGCACCAGCATGACCTACCTCAACGAGGCCGCGATGAAGGCGAGCGGCTACACGGCCGCGCAGGTGTCGCAGTTCATCCTCGACTACACGAAAGGTCAGGCCGTTCCCAACCCGACGGCGCTTCCCGAGTCCGAGCGCGACCAGACGGTTTTCTCGGCGGCCTTCCCGGCCGCGCTGCTGCCGCACCTGAAGTGTCTGCCCGAGGCCCGCGCGTCGTGAGGAAACCTGCTCTCGTTTCCGCGGTGCTCGCGCTCGTCCTGGTAGCCGTGGCGTGCACCGGGGGTGGATCTCCGAAAGGATCCCTCGGTGCCGGCAGCTCGCCGACGGCCGTACCGACAGGCACGACGTCGAAGGCCCTCGCGAGCGAGGTCTGCTCGCAGGTCCCGCACGAGATCCTCCTGCGGACGTGGCGAGGCGTGTTCCCCGGACGCAGCGGCGACATCCAGATCATCCCGACGTTCCCGAACTTCGTGAGCGGCGGGCTCACGCACTCCACGCCCTACGACTACACGCAGGACGTGCCGCTGCTCCTGTACGCGCCCGGCTACGTGAAGCCAGGCGTCTACCCGCAGCCGATCACCCTCGCCGACGTGGCACCCACGACCGCCCAGTTCTTGAAGTACGACTTCCAGGCACCCGACGGCACAGCGCAGACTCAGGCCTTCCTGCCCGCCGCCGCCCGCCCGCTGCCTCGACTGGTCGTGACGCTGGTCTGGGACTCGGGTGGCCTCGACGTCCTGAACACTTGGAAGAACGACTGGCCGTACCTGCGATCGCTGATCCCGCACGGCGCCTGGTTCACGCACGTCAGCGTCGGCTCCTCTCCGTCGAACACCCCGACCGGCCATTCCATCATCGGCACCGGCGCCTTCCCGATGCGCACCGGGATGGCCGACGAGTACATCCGGATGAACGGCCGCATCCAGAAGCCGAACGAGAACGGCCCGGGGTTCATGGTGGAGCCGACGCTCGCCGATCTCTACGACCGCGCGATGGGGAACGCGCCACTCGCCGGGGCGATCGCGACCCTTGCGGCGCACATCATGATGCTCGGGCACGGCTCTCAATGGGGCGGTGGCGATAAGGACATAGCGATCACGCGCGAGAAGCAGTTCGCCGCGACCGCGGGCGCCGAGAGCACTTCGTGGAACCTCACCACCGACATGGCGCCTTTCTACACGCTGCCGGCATACGTCAACTCGCTTCCCCCGATCGACGCTTACACGCGAGCGCTCGACCAAGCCGACGGCAAGATCGATGGCCTGTGGCGTACCGACTCGATCGCCCAGCTGTCGAACGGGTTCGATACGCCCGCCCGCACGCCGTTCCAAACGAAGCTCATCGAGACCGTGATCCAGCACGAGGGATTCGGCGCCGACGCGACCCCGGACCTGCTGTACTTGAACTACAAGGCTATCGACACGATCGGCCACCTCTTCAGCCTGAACAGCCCCGAGATGTCCGACGCCGTGAAGTACCAGGACGAAGCGCTCCGCCAGCTCGTCGCTTTCTTGGATCAGCAGGTCGGAAAGGGCAAGTGGGCGATGGTGCTCACGGCGGACCACGGCACTCAATACGACCCAGCCGTGTCGCACGCGTTCCTGATCGACATCGACACCCTGACCCAAGACATCCAGAAGACCTTCGATTCGGACGGTGACGGCATACCGCTGATCCAGCGTGTGCGACCCACCGAGATCTGGCTCAACGACGCCGAGCTGAAGGACAACGGCTATACGCTCACCCAGGTCTCGCAGTACTTGATGAACCTGACGCAGGCCGACACGATCAAGGTGGGACGCGCGCCCGACCCCGCGACCGCGAACGCCACGGTGTTCTCCGGTGCCTTCCCTTCGTCTATCCTGTCCAAGCTCCCGTGCCTGCCCGAGGCGCGCGCGAGTCAGCCGTAGAGGGGGGAACGAGGGGATGGCGGTGACGAAGGACGCCCCGGCCGAGAGCACGGTCCAGGTCCCGGAGGCCGGGGAACGCGCGCTCGGCAAAGCGTTCGTGCTGGTCGGCGCCGTGCTCTTGCTCCTCCTGGCTTTCGGCTGGACGTTCCTTAAGGACCCGACGATCAGCGCCCCGACACGCGACCCCGCCTGGTACACGTGGCGATCGAACCTGCTCCTGCACGCCAACCCCGGCTTGATCGCGAAGGAGTGGGGGCCCTTCAGCATGTTCTCCGGCGGCTACCGGGTGTCGGTTCCGTTGTTCGGAGCGATCCTCGTACGGGTCGCCGGGATCGACCTCTTCTCGTTCAGCACCATCATGATGATCGGCGTTCCGGTCGCGGCCGGGCTGGCCCTCGGTGCTTTCGCGTACCGACGGTACCGCGATCCGGTCCTGTTCCTGCTGGTCATGCTGGCAACCGCGGCGCTGTTCATGACGACGCCCTACATGGGCTACCTCGACGACATCACGGTGCTGTGCATCCTGTCCCTCCTGCTCGCATTCATCGGACCCGCGCGAACGTCGTGGGGGGCGCGGTCGGCCGTGTTCTTGTTCGGGGTTACCGCGGCGTTCACGCACCCGACGTCCAGCGCGATATTCGGCATCGTGCTGATGTTCGTCTTCTTCCTCCACTTGGTGACGAGTCGCTTCTCCGTCACGAAGGCGCTCGATCGCGACGGGCCGGGTCTGATAGCCACAGGCCTCGGCATGGTCCTCGGACTGTCGCTCTGGCCGCTCGGCCCGTGGGGCGTCAAGGGCTCCCTCGCCGACGCGGCGCTTCCCCCTCCCTATACCCAGGAGGTCTTCACCCATCGGCTGGGCCAGTGGGTATCCTCTTCACAGCCACTCGTCACGATCCCGTTGATCGTCCTCGCCCTCGTCTGGCTGATCAGGCGTTCCCGTAAGGATCGGGAGCCGGTCGGCGCGTTCGGGACGATCTCGGCGATGTGGCTCCTTCCGCTCCTCGGGACCTTCGGGTGGGTCTTCGGCAAGGCGTATCCGTACTACCGCTTCATGAACGCGACCGCGGCGGTCATGCCGTTGCTCGGTCTCGGTGCATGGGTCGTGATCCGCTGGCTGCTCCGCTTCGAGGGCTCGAGACGGGCGCTCGGCATCGCCGGCTCGGTCGCCGTCGTCGGCTCGCTCGTCTTCGTGTTCTTCGCGGGCCGGAGCGCGACGCTGTGGGCGTCGCCCGACAACCAGTGGATCAGCCAGTCGACCCGCGTGGCGATGTCGGCCGTCAGCTCGGTCGTCGAGGCCGAGCCCGGTCACCCGGTGGTGTTCATCGAGAACTTCGGCGATCAGTACTCGGCCTACGGCTGGGCCAAGACATACACGAACGTCTCGCGCGGAGCTCTCCCCGGCGAGGCTGTGCCCCGCGACTTCAACTACTTCGGGAGTGTGGAGGACTTCCTCGCGGGGCAGCCGACGGTGCTCGAAGACCCGACGTACAACAAGATGTCTCGCGGGTTCAACCACTGGATGGAGGAGGGCCTCAAGCAGTACCCGTTGGAGCCGGTGGTGTTCCTGGTTCGCGGTTTCAACGGGACCACCGACAACAGCGCTTTGCTCGACCAGGATCCGGCGCCCGGGTACCTCTTGAAGATCAGCGACGACGTGGCCGTCGTGACCGGCCCCGGCCTCCTCGCGCCCTCCCAGGACGTAGTGCTGGCGGCGCAGACAGCACAGCAGCAGACGGCCACCGCGATCGCGAATCACCCCGGCGTGCTTTCGAACCTCGGTCACACCGCGAGGGTGCTGCTCGGGCTCGCGGTGCTGCTCGTGCTGCCGGGTCTCATCGCATCTAGGTGGTTCGAGCTGGAGGACTTCTGGGTGAAGTTCGCTCTGATCCCGGGCCTCTCTTTCGCTCTGGTCGTGTTATCCGGCATCCTCGTGGTGGCGGTGAGCCGGAACCCGTTCAGCACAACGGACGGCTGGGTCACGGTCGGCATCGCGACGGCCGTCGCCGGCGGATTGCACGGTCTGGCACGCCGTCGCGAGAGCGGAAAAGCTAGAGCCGCGAAGGCGATCAACGAAGCGGTCACCAAGGCGTTCTCGCTCTTCCAGCATCGGAGCTTCGCGTTCCTGCTCTCCGCACAGTTCCTCGCGGTGGCCGGCGACGGCGTCGTTCAGGGCTCGCTCGCCAAGGCGATCGCCTTCGGTGGGAAGGAGGGCTTCTCCCTCGAAGATGCGCCATCGGCGAAGTACGTCCTGGGTCTCGTCGTACTGCTGTATCTGCCATACACGTTCGTCTCGCCGCTCGTGGGCGTGCTGATCGACCGCTTCGACCGCCGCAAGCTCCTCGTATGGTCGAACGCGCTCCGCGCTGGAGTGATCGCGTTGCTCGGGCTGTGGGGGATCGCGGTCGGGTTCGATGCCATCCCGGACGCCATGCTCATCGTGGCCCTGGTGCTGACCCTCGCGTGCACGCGGATGCTGCTGGCGATCAAGTCGGCCGGCATGCCGACGGTGCTCGAAGGCAAAGATCTGTTGCAGGGCAACGCGTTGTCGCAAGCAGGAAGCGCGATCTTCCAGCTGCTCGGCGCCGCCGTCGCGGTCGTGTTCACGAAGAGCATGCCCGTCTACGTGCCGGTCATCCTCGGCGCTGGGGTGTACGCGGGTGGCTCGCTGGCCGCCTCGAAGATCGATCACCTCGCGTCCGAGGTCCGGAAGCCCCGCGTGTTCGACGAGATCAAGCGCGTGAACCGCGATGTCTTCGAAGGGTTCCGCGAGGTGCGGCGCCGGCCGGCTGCTGCCCTGGGCCTCACCGGCTTCCAGGCTATCCGGATGGAGCTGGTGTCGTTCGTCGGGTTGGTGTTCGCGCTCGAGGCGAGGAACATCCTCGGTGGTTCGGCGGACAAGACGGCGGTCTACATCGCCGGCGGCACCGCAGCGGTCGGTGCCGCGCTCGGGTTCATGATCGCGCAGCGATTGAAGGATCGGGTTCCACCGGAGCGACTGCTGGTCGTCGCGATGGCCGGATCGGGTCTGGGCGTGATGGCGTTCGGCGGGATCACGACGATCCTCGGGTTCGCTGCGCTCGCGTTCGTCGCCGCGATGGGGTTCTTCGTTGGGAAGATCTCCGCGGACACCATCATGCAACGGGCGCTTCCAGACAACTTCCGCGGGCGCGGGTTCAGTCTCTTCGACATCGCGTACAACCTCGGGTGGATCGTGCCGGCGTTCATACTCTTCGCCGTGTATTCGGAGTCTCGCGTGCGTCTGATCCTGATCGCGTCCGGCGTCGTGTTCCTCGCAGTCACGGCGCTCGTGGCAGCGTGGGCGAAGCGGCTCGCACCGGAGCTCCGCGCTGCCGAGGCCGCGCGCGCGGCGGCCGGCAACGGCAAGCGGGGGGAATGAGCTGAAACCCGAGCCGGCGAGCGCGCCGGCAACACGGCCGCCCTACCTCCGGACGGCCGCGGTTCTCATCGGCTTCATCGCCGTCTCGCAGCTGATCCCCTGGTCCAGGGTTCACTTCCCGGCCGACTTCCCGCCGATGTTCCTCAATTGGAACCCGCTCCTCGGGCCCGAGATGGTGATCCCGCTCGCGCTCGCAAGCGCGTTCCTTCTCCTCATCCCGTGGATCGTGCGGCTGCGGCTACACATCTTCCTCGTGACGCTAGTCGCGTTCTCGTGGCTGTTCGCGGTCGCGCTCGCGACCCAGTCGGGTCAGATCCGAACCTTCGACGGCAGCCGGTTGCCCTCCGGATACGCGGCGATACTCTCGGCGCCCTTCGAACGGCATTCCGAGTACTACGCGGCCGTTCCACTCATCGAACGGATAGGACCGCGGGCTTTCGCCGACACGTTCGCCGAGCTCGACGCGCCGCACTCGGCGACGCTCCCAACGCACGTGACTACGCACCCTCCCGCAGGACCGCTCTTCCTGTGGGTGCTGTCCAAGATGACCCGAGGGAACGTTCTTGCTGTGAGCCTGCTCGTCACGCTGATCGGAGCGCTGGGCGCGCTGCCGACGTACGCGATCGCGAGAGAGATCTACGGCAGGGACGTAGCGCGAACCGCGGCCTTGTTGTTCGCATGCAGTCCCGGCGTGATCATCTTCTCGGCGACCTCGATGGACGTCGTGTTCATGACGGTGGTTGCCGCCGCTGGAGCTGCTGTCGTTCGTGCGCCGCGGTCGGCTGGCTGGGCTCTCGCAGCTGGGGCGGGGACGGCCGTCGCGCTCTGCTTCACTTGGGGAGCGCTCGGGCTCGGCGTGGTCGGGGTTGGGGTCGGGCTGATCGCGGTCCGCCACGGGATGGCTTTGCGCGTCGTCGCCACCAGGGGACTCCTGGCAGTCGTCGGCCTGGCCGTCACTGGGCTCGCGATCCGATCGCTGACCGGGATCGACCTGGTCGCATCCTATGGGCCGACCTACTACCGGCAGACCCACTACCTCACCTACCACCGCTCGGCCGTGTACTGGCTCGCGGGAAACGTCGCAGCCTTCCTGATCTCGGCTGGGATCGCGCAGACCTCACTGTTGGTTTCCGAGACGAAACGGCGGTGGCGCGAACGCCGGCCGGGCTTCGAGACGGTTCTCTGGGCGGCCCTCGTCGCCAGCACGTTGACGATGGCATTCAAAGGTGAGACCGATCACAACTGGCTCTTCTGGGTGCCGTTCCTCGCCGCGGCGGCGGCTCCGGCCGCCACCTCGGTCGGGGATCTTCGCAGCGCTGCAGGCGGGGCCATGGCGCAGGCGGTCGTGATCGAAGCCCTCTTCTACACTGGCTGGTAACCATGGAGAGCCCTGACCCGGTCGCCGAACCGCAGGCCTACCAAGCCCTCCTCCTCTCGCTGGTTGGCGACGACGATCCGGCCGATGTCCAAGCCTCGACGCCGGCGGCTCTCCGTTCTCTCGTGAAGGACGCGGCCGACGCGATCCGAACCCGGCCGGAACCATCGGAGTGGTCGGTGCTCGAGTGCCTCGGGCACATCCACGACGCCGAGATCGTCTACGCGGGCCGTTACCGCTGGATCCTGGCCCACGACGATCCGCCGCTGATCGGTTACGACCAGGATCTTTGGGTCGAGCGGCTCCGGCACGGGGTTGCTGACGCCGACGAACTGCTGGCGGTGTTCGACGCGCTTCGCGCTGCGAACCTGGCGCTATGGGCGCGCGCGGACCCGAACGAGCGCGCGAGGGTCGGGATGCACGCCGAGCGGGGACCGGAGAGCTTCGACCTGTCCTTCCGGATCATCGCGGGTCACGATCGGTTCCATCTCGACCAGGCCCGGCGCACCCTCGACGCCATCCGCGACTGATCTTGCGTATGCCACAGGTCCAGACCGAAGACGCCGTCCTGCACGCCGAGATCGACGGTGAAGGCGAGCCCGTCACCGTGCTCGCGCACGGCCTTACGAACAACTGCAAGGAGCTGGCCGCCTTCACGCCGCTCGTCGCCGGGACGAAGGTTCGCTTCGATTTCCGGGCGCACGGGAAGTCGAGCGCGCCTGAGACCGGCTACCGGTTCACCGATTTCGGGCGCGACCTCGACGGGGTTGCACGCGCCTACAGCGCGACACGCGCCGTAGGGACGTCGCTCGGCGCCGGCGCGCTCGCGAACCTCGTCTGCCGTGAGCCGGACCGGTTCGAGAAGATGGTCTGGCTGCTTCCGGCAGGGCTCGACAAGCCGTTCGCCTTCCGGGAACGCTACTTGCGGATGGCTGAGCAGGTCGACGGGAAGTCTCCCGAGGAAGCCTTCGAGGCGATCGTTTCGGACCCCGAGCGCGCGGCCGAGTACCTTCAGGCGCCGTGGCGACTCGAGCTCGACAAGGTGATGTGGCAACACGAGGACCCCGACGGCCTCGCACGAGCGATCCGAGGCGTCACAGCCGACTTCCCGGTTCCGGACCGCGAACTGCTCCGCTCGGTGACGACTCCGGTCCTCCTCGTCTGCATCGGTGGCGACCCCATCCACCCGCTCGAGCTGGGTCGGGTTCTGGTCGATCTTCTGCCCAACGCCGCATCGATCGAGTTCCAGGATCAGAACGCGCTCTTCGCCGGTATCCCGGAACTCGTGCGCCGTGTTTCGGACTTCCTCGCGTGACCGTTGTGCCGAGCAGAGGGAAGGGGTTCAAGCGGATGCGGATCGAGCTTGTCGACTGAAGCGCGCGCCCCGGCTACGGGCCGGGGCGAGACGCTCGGCGGGGTGCTGGTAGGGTCCGCGGCGCTCCTGTTCGGCATGGTTGTCATCTTCGGCAAGAAGGCCGAGAACGCCGGCGTCGCGGTTCCCTCGATGCTGGCGCTGCGGTTCGGGGCGGCGGCTGCGATCCTCGCCGCCGTCTTGCTCGCTCGACGGCAACCTCTCGCGGCCGCCCCAGGCGAACGGGCGTGGCTGCTGCTGTTGGGATCGGTGGGTTACGCGGCCGAGTCCGCGTGCTTCTTCGCGGCACTACCGCATGGGACGGCCGCTGCCGTCACCTTGTTGTTCTTCACGTATCCGGTGTTCGTGACGGTCGCCTCATGGGCTCTCGGTCGAGGCGCGCCGAACCGATTGACGCTCACGGCACTCGCCTGCGCCGTCGGAGGTGCTGCCGTCGTCGTCGGAACGGGCAGCGGTATCTCGGTCCAGGTCCTCGGGGCGGTCCTCGCGTTCTCTTCGGCACTGCTCTATACGGCGTACCTCATCGGCGCCGACCACGTGATCCGCAAGACCGGACCTCTGACGACCTCGATGTGGGTCGCCGCTGCGGCTTCGGCCGGGCTGGTCCTGTTCGCGGCGGCCAGCGGGCAGGCGACCGTACCGGAGGGCTGGCGGGCGTGGGGTCCGATCCTTGGGATGGGGACCTCGACCGCGGCGGCTTTCGTCTGTCTGATGGCGGGGCTCCGGAGGCTGGGGCCGGTTCGCACGTCGATCGTGTCGGCCGGCGAGCCGCTCGCGGCGTCGCTCTTCGCGTTCGTGTTCCTCGGCGAATCGGTGCGAGCAGGGACGGCCGTCGGCGGGGTTCTCATCTTGATCGGAGCGATCACCGCGAGCCTGGCGCGCGCGGCCGCGCCCGCCGAGCCGCCGCTGCCGTGAGCGATCCCAACACCGGACCCGAAGGAGCCGAAGGCGGACACTTCGGTCCCGCTCGCTGGCGGGAGGTGTTCCATGGACGACGAGGGCGGCTCACCGCTGGGCTCTTGCTGCTCGAGGCGCTCGTTGCCGTGCAGGTGCTCGTGGTGACGACGATCCTGCCGGCGATCCGAGCGGATCTGGGAGGACTGAGGCTGTACGGGTGGGCGCTGTCGGCGTCCTCGTTCGCCGCGTTCGCCGCCATCCCGATCGCCGGACACGCGGCCGACCGGTTCGGGCCGCGGAAGCTCCTCGCGTGGATGCTCGGGGTGTTCCTCGCGGGGATGGGGCTGTCGGCCGCCGCGCCGAGCATGTTGGCCGTGGCGGTTGGGCGGTTCCTCCAAGGAGCCGGGTCGGGCTCGCTCTACGCGGTCTCGCTCCTGACCGTAGCCAAGACGTATCCGACGCGGTTGCGCCCTCGGGTGCTTGCGCTCCTCGCCTCGATGTGGATCCTGCCCGGGCTGCTGGGTCCACCGCTGGGCGCGATCCTCGCGACGACCGTTGGATGGCGGTGGGCCTTCCTCGCACCCATCCCGATCCTCGTGCTCGCCGCCTGGCTCGTACTCCCCGCGATGAGGGAGGCGCCGACCGGTGTCGAGGGCGTTCGGCTCCCCATCCGCGGGCCGGTGCAGCTGATGTCAGGCGCCGCGCTGTTCCTGGGGGCGCTGACCGACGCGAGGGTCTGGACGGCGCCTCTCGCGGTGCTCGGGCTTGTCATCGCGCTGCCG
The DNA here is from genome assembly GCA_041486205.1 of Actinomycetota bacterium. GTDB lineage: Bacteria > Actinomycetota > UBA4738 > UBA4738 > HRBIN12 > JBGPKY01. The sequence continues at coordinate 9,142 of JBGPKY010000023.1, read as the reverse complement.
GCGTTGTCGCAGATCGTTCCGGCCGGCACGTTCCGCGCGGCTCCCGGGTTGCCCGCTGCCGCCGCGGCCGCGTTCCTGCTGTCGGCGGCGTTCTTCGCGATCGACGGATTCGTGCCGCTCATGCTTACCGCGTGGCGGGGTTTGTCCGTCGGGGAGGCGAGCATCGTCGTGACAGCGTCGACGGTGGCTTGGTCGCTCGGGAGCTGGTGGCAATCTCGGCGGGTCGGCTCGTGGACGCCGCGTGAGCTGGTCGCGACCGGGGCCGCGCTCATCGGCGTGGGAACAGTCGCAGTCGCCGCCGGGTTGTGGGGGGTTCCGATCCTGGTGTCCTACATCGGGTGGGGTCTCGCCGGGATCGGGATGGGCGTCGCCTTCCCCACGATCCCGCTCGCGGTCATGGCCGAGGCCGGTGAGGGAAGCGAATCGAGCGAGCTCTCCTCGACGCTCCTCATGGACACCTTGGGCGTCGCGATCGGCGCCGGGTTGGGCGGCGCGAGCGTCGCCCTCGCAGCAGCCTCGGGCGCGAGTCTACGGGTCGGACTCTCCGGCGCGTTCGGCGTGGGCCTGGTCGCTACGTTGCTTCTGTTCCCCGTGGCTCGTCGCTTGCCGCGAGGGCTCAGCTCGAGCCGATGAGGATCCCCAAGACGGCGAGCATCGCGTAGATCGCAAGCCCACCGGCCACGAGCATCCACCGCAAGGACCGCTGGATCGGCGAGCGACCGAACGCGTAGTACGCGACCGGTCCGAGCAGCGGAACGAGCAACACGACCGCCATCCATCCGGCGCGCTTGCGATTGGGAACGGCCTCCTGCCGCACCAGATCCCACAGCGCGATCGAGACCCAGGCCGAGTAAAGGACGAGCGGCAGCACGTAGCCGTAGAGGCCGATCAGGGTACCCCACCACGTGGTTGCGAGCGGGAAGCCGAGCAAGGTCACCTCCTGGTTCACGTCGGTCGACGCGTCGCCGGCGAGCGTGCGGGCGTCGCGGATGGTGAATGTCTGCGGTACCGCCGTCCGTGCGATCGCAGGATCCGGGGGCGCGCCCGCCGCGGCGGGCATCTGCGGCTGCGGCGGCGGAGGGGGAGCACTCCTCCAGTCGGCACTCGGTGCGTCGCCGGCGTTGGCTTGGATGAATCGAACGAGGGGCCCAAGCGTAACGCCCGGCTCGCCGCCGCCCGCGGGGTCCAGGGCGAATCCGCAGCCGTGGAATAGCTCGATCGCCGGCGGCGCGCTCGTCCCGAAGTCGTTTCCGCTGAAGCAGTTCCCGCCGCCCGACGGCCCGCCGAGCGCGAGGTCTGCGCGTCCGGAATCGCGAACGACGTTGTCGATCACTCGGTTACCGCTCGGCAACCAGACGTTCGCGTCGATGTTGAGGATGACGACGATGCCGAACGCTTCGTGCGCTTCGACCAGGTTCTCCTCTATCACGTTGTCGAGACCGCCGGCGACGACGATGCCCATGCCGAAGGAGGGGTACTGGAGCGGCTTGGCGGGAGCGTTGGGGTTGTTGTTGTCGTGGACCCAGTTCCCGGCGATCAGGGCTCCTCGCTGTGGTGGGTTCGCCTCGGAGTCGAGCGTGTTCGGGACGATCCCAGCGAAGTTGTCCCGCCATTCGCTGTTGATGATGCGGAGATCCCCGCCTGCGTTCGTGCCGCTGAAGCCGATGGCGTTGTTCTCGGCCAGCACGTCGCTGATGACCGCGTGGCACGGGTTGCACTGTCCGATGTAGAAGCCCGAATCGGGATGCCCGCTGGCGTATGAGTCGTCGAACTGACCGTACTGCGAGTCGTAGGCGAACAGCCCATAGTCGCCGTCGTCGTAAGCGGTTAAGTACGAACCGCGGAACCCGAATACCCCCGACCATAGGAATCCGTTCAACAGGTAGTGGCGAGCCGTCATGTTCTCGATGGAGACGCCATCGGCCTCGATCACGTGGATGGCGTTCGCCAGCGTGAAACCTCCGTCGAGGATCACGGCGTTGCGGTCGGTTCCGCGGATCGTGATGAACGGCGTCGTGACTATGACGGCCTCGTGGTAGACGCCCGGCGAGATCAGCACGAGACCGCCGGGTTTCGCATCATCGACCGCCCCTTGGATCGTCGCGAAGTCCTGCGGCACGCGAAGCGTCGGCGCCGGCGCCGCCGGCGGGGTCTCGCGACCCGGACCCACACCGGGGGCCGCCCCTGGGAGCGACGTGTCGCCGACCAGCACCCAGCCGGTCATGCCCACGCCGGGCGAGCCGTGGAACGAGCAGTAGTAGGGGTATGCGCCCGCAGCGGCGAAGACTTGCGTGTAAGACGCGCTCGGGTCCAATGTCCCGGAGGCGAACGAGCCGTCGTTCGCCGTCACATCGTGGGGGCTCTTGCCGTCGTTGGTCCACTCGACGGTCCCGCCGACCGGGATGCGGATCACGTCGGGATCGAACAGGTTGTCGATGATGCTCACGTGCTCGGTCGCCCCCGCCGCGTGCGCCCATCCGGGCACGGTCGTGAGCGGTACGAGGAGCGCCAGCACGAGCAGCGCGCGAACGCGGGTTCGCTTCATCGACGGCGCGGACGATAGCACCGGTCGCCGTTCGCGGTGCGGAGCGGTACGGTTCCCACTGAACCTTCTCCGAGGAGGCCTCACGGCCCGATGCCACCCGAACGACTCAGTGCCCTCGACGCCTCCTTCCTGTACCTCGAGCGGCCGGCGATGCACATGCACGTCGCGGCGCTTTCGGTGCTCGATCCTTCGACGCGTCCCGACGGCAGGCTTCCTTTCGAGGATCTAGCGGCTGCTGTGGCATCTCGGATCCACCTCGCCCCGCGGTTCCGCAAGGTCGTACGAGAGGTCCCCGGCGGGCTGGCGCTTCCCGTGTGGACCGACGACGAGCGTTTCGACCTTGGGTTCCACCTGCGGCGGGCGGCGCTGCCCAAGCCGGGCGGGCGGCGAGAGCTGACCGACTTCGTCCAGCGGGCGCTCTCCCTGCCTCTGGACCGCTCGAAGCCGCTCTGGGAGCTTCATCTGATCGAAGGGCTCGAAGATGGGCACGTGGCGACGATGATGAAGGTCCACCACGCGCTGATAGACGGCATCGCCGGCATGCACCTGGCGGCGGCGCTCTACGACGTCGAACCGAAGGTCGCGAACCCTGCCTCGCTCCAGCCCGAGCCCTGGACCCCCGAGTCTGTTCCGACGCCCGCCGAGCTCGCGCGCGGAGCGATCGAGCGGCAACTCACCCATCCGATCACGGCCCTCATCGATGCCGTGCAGGCGGCGATGAACGCGCCGGCCTTGGCCGCCCTCGGGCTCGGCGCGGTTTACTCAGGTGTCCGCAGCATCCTGGACATGGGCACGCGGCCGTCGAGCCCGTTCGACGTGCAAGTCGGGCCCAACCGCCGTTTCGCCATGGCCGAAGCGCCCCTGCAACGCTTCAAGGACGTCAAGAACGCTCTCGGCGGCACGGTTAACGACGTCGTACTCGCGGTCGTCGCCGGCGCGATCAACAAGCTGCTCCGCGCTCGCAAGGAGCCGACGCGCGGGCGGACGCTCCGCGTGATGGTGCCCGTGTCGGTGCGGACGGTCGAGCACGGTGTCGAGGGCAACCGCGTCGCGCCGGCGTTCGTGGACGTGCCCGTCGGCCCGATCGGCCCGAAGCGACGGCTCGCCGAGATACGTACCGGAACCCGCCATCTGAAGGACACGATGCAGGCCATGGGCGCCGACGCGATCATCTCGCTCGGTACCTATGCGCCCGGCGGGCTGCTGCAAGCCGCCGCGCGCGCCACCTCGCGAGGACCATGGTTCAACCTCGTGGTCTCGAACATCCCCGGGCCGCAACAGCCTCTCTACCTTTGCGGAGCACGGTTGGTTGCGAGCTACCCCTCGATGCCGCTCGGTGAGAACTCGGCGCTCTCGATCGCTTGCGCGAGCCTGTCCGGAACGATGGCGTTCGGCCTGACGGGAGACTGGGACACCATGCCCGATCTCGACCAACTCGCGAGGTCGATCGAGGAGTCGCTCGGCGAACTTTGCAAGGCCGCCGGAGTCTGATGGTGGCCGCTTCCGGCGACGCCGAATAGCATGGCCGTTACCACGACCGCCGTCGATCGATCCGAGGAGTCTTTCCTATGCGTATCCAACGACCTGCCCGTCTGATCGCCTCCGTCACGTTCCTGGTCGCCGGCCTCTTCGGGCAGGCGAGCCCCGCACAGGCGGCGCCGGGAGGACGCGAATGGCTCGCGCAGTACAGCGGCCCGGGGGCGTCGGACGACTCCGGCTACTCGGTCGTCGCGAGCCCCGACGGCACCCGCGTGTACGTGACGGGACCGAGCCATGGCAACGGCAGCGGCTTCGACTACGCCACGATCGCCTACAGGGCGTCCACCGGGGTGCAGGTGTGGGTCGCTCGCTACGACGACCCGTCCCGGCACGGTGACTACGCGAACGCGATCGCCGTCTCGCCTAACGGCTCGCGTGTGTTCGTCACCGGCGGAAGCTACGGCGCAACATCGCTGGACTACGCGACCATCGCCTACCGAGCCTCAGACGGCAAGCAGCTCTGGGTCTCGCGTTACGACGGACCGGGCAAGGGCGACGACCAAGCGTTCGGCATCGCGGTGGCTTCCGGCGGAACTCGCGTGCTGGTGACCGGTAGCAGCACGGGCCTGGGAAGCGGAGAGGATTTCGCGACCGTCTCCTACGAGGCCGCTACGGGTCACCAGCAGTGGGTGAAGCGATACGACGGACCCGCCGGCGGGGCGGACTTCGCGAAGGCCATCGTGGTGAACCCGAAGGGCACCCGCGCGTTCGTGACGGGAGCCAGCACGCGGAAGGGTCACGGGCTCGACTACTTCACCGTCGCGTACGCGACGGCCGGCGGTGCTCAGAAGTGGTCGGCCCGCTACGACGACGATAGGAGCAAGGATGACAGCGCGCACGCCGTAGCGGTGAACGCGGCGGGGACCCGCGTGTTCGTGACGGGGGGGAGCGATGGGCCGACGACCGGCGGCGGTGTTGCTCCTGACTACGCGACCGTTGCGTACGCGGCGGGGAGTGGGACACGCCAGTGGGTCGCGCGGTACGACGGGCCTTCGAACGGCGCCGACGTGGCGCTGGGCGTCGCGTTGGCGCCCGACGGCTCGCAGGTGTTCGTCACCGGCTCGAGCGAAGGCGGTACCTCCGACTTCGCGACGATCTCCTACGCCACCGCCGATGGCGCGCAGGCGTGGGAGGCGCGCTACGACGGCGCTTCGCTGTCCGACATCGCGTACGCGATCGGCGTGAGCCCGGACGGGTCTCAGGTTTATGTCACAGGGCGAAGCGAGACGGCGGCGGCGAACGTCGATTTCGCGACGCTGTCCTACGACGCGGTGGCCGGGACGCAGCGGTGGGTTTCGACCTACGACGGGCCGGCCGGGGCGGCCGACGTTCCGCTCGCGCTGGTCGTCGACCCGAAGGGTGCCCGCGTCTACGTCACCGGCCGAAACGTGGGAACCAACACCGGAACCGACTTCGCGACGATCGCGTATCAGGCCTGACCGAGGCCGGGTATCGGCACGTCGGTTCCGAGCCACTCGCCGACGGCTGCGAGCCAGCGCGCCGGAGCCTCGAGCTGCGGAACGTGCCCCACGTCAGGCAGGAACCTATAGCGCCAGGCCGGGTGTTCGCGGAGCGCTCTCTCGGCGAACGCGGGCGGCACGAACCGGTCCCGCCGCCCGTGAACGACGAGCACGGGACACACCACCGCGTCCATGATCCGTCGCGCTACGTCCGGCCGTGCGCCCAGCCGGAGCAGCGACCGCGTCGCTTCGAGGAAAGCGACGGCCGCGTCCGGGTCTTTGCGACGAGCGCACACGACGCGGATGTGCTCGTCGACGATCTCCGGGGCTATCCGCTCCGGATGGACGGTGACGAAGCGAAGGCCGAGGCGTACGACCCGCTCCGGGTCGAGCTTCCGGATCCGCTGCTCGACCGCCCACCCGCCGATCCCCGGCACGCGATAGAGCGCGAACCCGCCCAGCACCGCAGGTGAAGGTATCCCTCCGCGCGCGAAGGGGAAGACGGACCCCGTCAGGACGAGACCCTCGACCATGTCGGGCTCGTAAGCCGCCAGCAGCATCGCAAGACCGCCGCCCATCGAGTTCCCGGCGACGATCACGGGGCCATCCGCGACCGAGCGGACGAACGCCCCGAGCCACCGCCGCATCGTGGAGAGCGAGGCGCTCCGTCCGGCGAGCGGCGACAACCCGAACCCGGGCAGATCGGGAACGATCACGCGCCCTTGTGCTGCCAGCTCAGGCGCAACCGCGAGCCAGTTCACGTGCATACCGCCGAGTCCATGGACCAAGATGAACGTCCGATCGCGCGGGCCGTCCCATTCCAGGAAATGAACCGGGCCTTCGATGTCGGTGTACTTACTGCGGGGAACTTCGAGCTGCGCGACCACGACTCCAGGGTACCCGCGACCGATGAAGCCGCGCCGGACCCGTGCGGCCACGCCTCACGAGGACTGACGCTTGGTCGCGACGAGGATCCCGAAGTTCGACACGCAGAACGGCACCACGTACGTCAGCCCGATCTTGAACCAGACGAACGCGCTCGCGTTCCCGTTAAGTACGACGTCGAGCTGGTTGATGGCGAACAGGATCGTTCCCACGATCAGCGCTATGCGGATCGTACTCTTCAGGTTCGACGGCACGACGACGATCGCAAGGGCCTCGCGCCAAGTCGACCAACTCGCCCGGCTCTCCAGCATCCGCCGAGCCTACGTCGAAGCGGAGAACCCTGCTAGGAGCCCTTCGTGAACCAGGTACCCCCTGGACCGACGTAGCTCAACCCCTCGCTCCAGATCACGTAGTTCCGTCCCGACGAGTCGACCGAGAGATCGAAGTAGTCGCCGTAGGGGAAGGCGTACCCTGCGGAGGTCTGGTACGGCGCACCGCTCGTGGCGTTGGACAGGCGGATCGTGGCGCCCCATGTCCCGCCCCCGTTCGTCGTCCTCCGGAACCAGGTGTTGTATGCGCTCGCGCCGTTGCGGTTGTCCTGCCAGGCGACACGGAAATCGCCCGCGGTCGGTCCCGAGGCGACGACCGGGAAGCCGCTGTCGCCGGAATTCAGGCCGATCTCGGTCCGCGCGCTCCACGTTACTCCGTCGGTCGAAGTGCGAACGTAGAGCTGCTTGTTCGCCCCGGCGGTGGAGTTGGCCGAGTAGACGACCATCAGGGTCCCGGCTTCGTCGACCGACAGGGCAGCCTGCGAGCCGAAGAAGTCACCCGGGCAACTCGCGACGGCGCACGCCGGCTGCTGTTGGCTGGTGTCGACCAGAGTGGAGGTCCACGACGCTCCGCCGTTCGTCGACCTCAGAACCCACAGCTGCACGGTCCCCGTTTCGTTCTGGTTCTCGGCGCTCTCAGAGAAGAAGACGTTCCCGTTCGGCGCGACCTGCCCGCCCTCCGCGAACCAGTACCGCGAGTCGCTGTTCGTCTTCACCGGCTGGCTGAAGCTGGCCCCGTAGTTGTGGGAGGCCGCGACGTAGCTGTCGCTCTTGTTGTAGGCCACGTACACGTCCCGGCCGGAAGGAGAGATCGTGAGGATCGGCTTGTCCGTGAAGGAGAATCCGCTAGAGCCCTTCAACGGGATCGGAGTCGTCCACGTCTGTCCGTGGTCGCTCGACTTCGAGAAGACGACCCCCGGGTTGTAGTCGTTCATCCACACCGAGTAGACCGTGCCGTCCGTCGCGATCTCCAGCTGGGGGTCGTTCTGCGCCTTCACGTTCTTGCACACGCAGATGTACTTGTCCGCACCCCAAGTCACGCCCCCGTCGCTCGAGGCTCGGAAGATGATCGCCGGCGAGGGGCACTGCTGGCACGCTTTCGCGTAGTGATAGCGCGTGGTCTCCTCGTAAACCCACGAGGATCCCGGGGCCGCGGCGATCGCGGGCTCCCAGTCGTCGGTGCTCGCGTTCCAGACCTTCTCGGGATCCCAACCGGAGGAAGCAGCCCGCGCGAGCGCCCCCGGAGCGAGCGCGGCGACCATGCCGAGCAGCACGGTTACGACGAACAGGCGACGACGCATGGTTCCTTCCCTTCGGTCGCCGCGGGGGGAAGGGCCGCGTCCGGTCGGTGACGCGGTGGACGCTACCCGGGCGGTCGGGCGGGGTCAAGCGTGCGTTCGGCTACTCTCGAGCGATGAACGACCCCGTGGCTCCGTCTCGCGTGCGAGACGTCTTCCGGGGCTTCCCAAGGCCCGCGCCGGGTCGGCCGGGCGACCTTGGCCTCTTCGGGCCTGGGTCCATGGTTTGGAAGATCAACCGCGAGGCCGTGACGGTCCTCGGCGGCGGCCGCGCGCTGCTGATGCAGGTCGCGAACCCGTCGGTGGCGGCAGGTGTGATCGACCACAGCGACTTCGGCGTGGACGCATTCGCGAGGCTCTGGCGAACTCTCGACACCGTGCTATCGGTGGCGTTCGGCGATTCTGGACAGGCCGCCGCTGCCGCCGAGCGGGTTGCGGGTGTCCACGCCTCGGTCCAGGGCGAGAGAAGCGGCGCCACCTACAGCGCGCTCGATCCCGAGCTGCTCCTTTGGGTCCATGCGACGCTCGTAGACACCGCCCTTCTCACCTATGAACGGTTCGTGGGGCCGCTCCGGCAAGCCGAGCGCGAGCGCTATTACGAGGAGATGAAGCGTTTCGCGGCAGAGTTCGGTCTGGCGGAGGCCGACCTTCCCCCGGATCTTTGGGCCTTCGACGCGTACTTGAAGGTCGCCCTGGCCGGGTTCGACATCTCCATGGATGCTCGGCGTCTCGCGCCGGGCCTCCTGCGTCCCTCGTGTCCCTGGGCTCTCGCCCCGGCTTCGGCGCTTATGCGGTTCGTCACGGTCGGCTTGCTCCCAGCCGGCGTCCGGGAAGGGTTCGCCCTGGCCTGGAGCCCAGTCCGGGAGCGGGCACTGGGCGCGTTCGAGGCATCGGTGAGGGCCGGCCTCCCCCTGCTCCCCGGGCGCTTGCGGTGGTGGCCGCACGCCGTCCAAGCCGGATGTCGTTCGGTGGCGAACGTTCCTTAGGGAAGATCCCGAAAACGCGAAAACAGGGGAATACCAGCGGTTTTCACAACGTCTTTACATACGCGGGCCTTTACAAAAGCGTGTAGTTGCAGCTAGCATG
>JBGPKY010000022.1:0-20035 GCA_041486205.1 Actinomycetota bacterium | reverse complement strand
TGTGGTCCGCGACCTCATCGGGGGGCTCGTCCTGCTCGTCGCGTTCGCAGGAGTCGCTTGGGCGCGTCGCCACCGCCGCTGATCATGCCTGGGCGCAGCCTTCCGTACCGGGAGGAGCGGTTCGTTCGAGCGGGCAAGCTTCTCGCCAAGCGGGTTGCCGATCGCGCGCGCGAACCGGAGACTGGCGTCCTCGTGGACGAACAGACATCCCTACAGCGTCAGACCGGCGATGTGGACCGCCAGGTAGCCATGATCACCGACGAGTTCCGGATGGGATTCGAGGCCGTCGAGAGGATCGGCCGGCCTGCCGTCACGATATTCGGCTCCGCGCGCCTTCCTGGGTCGGATCGCTGGTGCGCGATGGCCCGCGAGACTGCCGCAGGGTTCGCGCGAGAGGGTTTCGCCGTGGTCACCGGGGGAGGACCCGGCATCATGGAGGCGGCGAACCGCGGCGCGAAGGAAGCCGGCGGGCTCTCCGTCGGCTTCGACATCGAGCTTCCCCACGAGCAAGCACCGAACGCGTACCTGGACATCTCACGTACCTTCCGCCATTTCTACGCGCGGAAAACGATGTTCGTCAAGGCGGCCGAGGGGTTCGTCGTCTTCCCTGGGGGGTTCGGGACGCTCGACGAGTTGTACGAGTCGCTGACGCTCATCCAGACCGGCAAGGTGCGGCACTTCCCGGTCGTGCTGTTCGGACGCGCTCACTGGGATGAGATGCTTTCGTGGGTGGACGGGAAGCTCCTCGCGGAGGGTCTCGTCTCGCCGGAGGACCTCCAGCTGTTGTCGGTGACCGATGACCCGGCCGAAGCGGTTCGGGCCGTCGTCGCCTGTTACCGACGCGAGTGTGAGCACGAAGCGTGAGCGCGCTCGAGATGGAGTTCCTGACCGACGGTGGGCAGACCGCCGAGTCACTTGCCGCGCAACTTGTCGCGTTCATCGATGCCTCGAAGCGAACCATCGACGTCGCGATATACGACTTCCACGCGCGCGCCGGTGCGAGCGCAAGCATCGCCGACGCATTGGAAGCCGCCGCGAAGCGGGGCGTCACGGTTCGCGTGGCGTTCAACATGGAGCGCTCTCCGCATCCCGCGTCGCCGCGGCCGATGCAGGCCGACCCCGCCGCGATCGACGGCTTGGAGGTTCCCACGCACGGCGTGCACGACGAAGGTTCGCTCATGCACCACAAGTACGTGGTTCGCGACGGAGACACGGTCTGGACCGGATCGACGAACTGGACCGATGATGCCTTCTCACGCGAGGAGAACGCCGTGATCCGTCTCGTCGCCCCGGCCGTCGCCGCGGCTTTCGGTCGGAACTTCGAGCAGCTCTGGACGCACGCACGGCTCGAAGCGAGCGGCGGGGTGGGCGACGCCGTGGCGCTTGACGACGGCGTGGTCGTTCGGCCGTACTTCTCGCCGCACGGGCCGTCGCTCGCGCACCTCGTCGCCGAGCGGCTCGGGACCGCGCGGAGGCGGATCCGGATCCTCTCACCGGTGATCACCTCCGGCACGATCCTCGGTACGCTCGCCGAGTTCGCGGGCAGGCCGTCGTTCGATCTCGCCGGCGCTTACGACGCCACCCAGATGCGGGAGGTGGTCGGCGAGTGGCAATCCGTGGCCGCGAACCACTGGAAGATCGAGGCCTGGAAGGCGATCGCCCCGCGACTGTCGGGCAAGCACTCGACGCCGTACAGGGAGGGCGCGGTCCACGACTACATGCATGCGAAGGCAGTCGTCGCCGACGACGAGGTCGTCACCGGCAGCTTCAACTGCTCCCGCCACGGCGAGAGCAACGCCGAGAACGTCCTTCACATCACGGCCGAACCGCTCGCGGAGCGCTTCGCAACGTTCGCGGACTCCGTCGCCGCCCGCTATCGGGTCTGAGTGGCTCGGCTGGGAGTGGTCCTAGGAGCGGCCGGCTTCTCTTCCACGTGGTCGACCCCGAGTCCGACCACGCCGACCTCCTCCAGATAGCATGAGGCTTCGGCGGGTAAGGGAACACGGCGGGGGAGCAACGCGGAAAGAGGTGCACCGTGACCGCAGGTGAACAGCCACCGCACACCACGCAACTCCCCAGCCGCGCCCAGGTCGTCATCGTCGGGGGAGGGGTGATCGGCTGCAACGTCGCCTATCACCTCACGAAGCTCGGATGGAAGGACGTCGTGCTGCTGGAGCGCAAGCAGTTGACGGCCGGAACCACCTGGCATGCGGCTGGGCTGATCACGTCGGCGGGTATGGCGCACGAGACCCTGCTGTGGATGAGCCGGTACACGCGCGACCTGTACGAAGGCCTGGAGGCGGAGACGGGTCAGGCGACCGGGTTCCGTCCCATCGGGCACCTGCACCTCGCGACCACGCCGCAGCGACTCGAGACCCTCCGGCGCGAGGCGGCGTTCGTCCGCGGCTACGGCGTCGACAACCAGGAGATCTCGGCTGCGGAGTTCGGCAAGCTCTGGCCCGAGGCGAGGACCGACGACGTGCTGGCCGCCTTCTACGTTCCCGACGAAGGACGAGTGAACCCGGCCGACGTGACCATGGCACTGGCGAAGGGCGCCCGTATGGGCGGCGCGACGATCATCGAGGGCGTTCGCGTCACCGGATCCACGAAGGCGAACGGACGCGTGACCGGTGTCATCACCGACCAAGGAATCATCGAAACCGAGTACGTCGTGAACTGCGCCGGTATATGGGCGCGGCAGCTGGGTGCGATGGCCGGCGTGTCGATCCCTCTGCAAGCCTCCGAGCACTACTACATGATCACCGAGTCCGTCGACTGGGCGCATCCGGACCTCCCGGTGGTCGAGGATCCGGACCGGTACGGCTATTACCGCGAGGAGGGCGGCGGCATCCTCGTCGGCCTGTTCGAACCCGTCGGAGGACCGTGGTCGGTGGACCACGTCCCCGACGACGTCGCATTCGCGAGCCTCCCGCCGGATTGGGAGCGCGTCGGGCCCTACCTGGACCGGGCGATGGATCGTTTCCCCGCGCTGCACGACGCGGGCATCAGGACGATGTTCTGCGGCCCGGAGAGCTTCACGCCGGACCTCGGCCCGATGATGGGGGAGGCGCCGGAGCTCCGTGGCTACTTCGTCGCGGCCGGGATGAACTCGCTCGGTATCTTGCTCGGCGGCGGCGTGGGAAGTGTGATCGCCGAGTGGATCGTCGAGGGGCTGCCGTCCGTCGACGTGATCGGTTTCGCCGTCGACCGGACGCAGCCGTTCGAGACCAACCGGCGTTTCCTCGCCGACCGCACCGTCGAGCAGCTCGGGGCGCTGTTCGGCGACGCTGTGTGGCCGAACTGGCATCCCAAGAGCGCCCGCAACGCTCGCAGGTCTGTGATCCACGACCGGCTCGCCGCGGCCGGCGCGTACTTCTCGGTCTCGACCGGGTGGGAGTACCCGGAGTGGTTCGCCGAGGACGGCTCGCCGCCAGAGCTCACACTCGGCTGGCATCGCGATGAGTCATTCCCGTTCCAAGCCGCCGAGCATCGAGCCGTTCGAGAAGCGGTCGGCATGATCGATATGTCGCTCATGGCGAACTTCATCGTGCAGGGCCGCGACGCGGAGACGGTGCTGAACCGCGTCAGCGCGAACGACGTCTCGGTGCCGGTCGGACGGATCGTCTACACGCAGTGGCTGAACGAACGAGGCGGCATCGAGGCCGACCTCACCGTAACGCGACTGGCAGAGGAGAAGTTCCTCGTCGTCGTGACGGACCTCGTTCACCGGCGGATCCCAGCCTGGATCGCACGACACACACGTGACGGCGAACACGTGACCGTGACCGACGTGACCTCGGGGACGACGCTGTTCACGGTGCAGGGTCCGAAGTCCCGCGAGCTGCTTTCGCGTCTCACGAGCGCCGAACTTTCGAACGAGGCCTTCCCGTACATGAGCGCCAAGGAGATCGACGTCCACTACGCCCGCGTGTTCGCGATGCGCGTCACCTACGTAGGCGAGCTCGGATGGGAGCTCCACGCGCCGGCCGAGTTCGCCCTCACCGTATACGACGCGCTGATGGAGGCCGGTCGAGATCTCGGCTACCGCAACGTCGGCCTCGGGGCCATGAACAGCCTTCGGATGGAGAAGGCCTACCGCGACTACGGTCTCGACGTCGACAACACCGACACGCCGTTGGAGGTCGGGCTCAGTTTCGCGGTCGCGTGGGACAAGCCCGGTGGGTTCCTCGGACGCGAGGCCTTGGCAAAGCAGCGGGACGCCGGCCTGCCGACGAGGCGGCTCGCCCAGTTCTTGCTGGAGGACCCGGAGCCACTGTTGTTCGGCGACGAGCCGATCCTGCTCGCAGGGAAATGGGCGGGCTACATCCGGGCGGCGGCGTACGGCCACACGCTCGGCGGCGCGGTCGGCCTCGGTATGGTCGAAGGCGAAACAGGGATCCCCACGACGGACATCGAGAACGGAGCGTTCGAGATCGAAGTCGCAGGAACCAGCTACAAGGCTCGTGCGTCCCTGCGCCCGCTCTACGACCCGAACCGCGAGCGCATCACCGGCTGAGGGCCGTCGCAGATGCCGGAAGCCTACGACAACAAGTAGCGCCGGCTGAGGGGAACCTCGGGAACGGCGTCGGCGGACAGCACGCGGCCGTCAAGGGTGACGGTTCCGTCGCCGCGCGAAACGCCGATCGGGGTGACCGCGGTGTTCGCCACCAGGTCGGCTCGGCGGACACCTCGGGTGCCCTCGACGGCGACGATGCGTCGGCGGGTTTCCAGCCTGTTGGCGATGCCCGCATCCAAAGCGGCCGCCGAGACGAACGTGGTCGAGAGCGCGCTCGGCGCATCTCCGACGCCGCCCCAATCTGGGCCGAAACGCGTCGGTTCGGCCCCGTGGACTGAGGCGTTGCCCTCGCCGATCGGTCCCCAGGTCACGACGCCACCCTTGATGACGGCGGCCGGCTTCACGCCGAACGACGCGGGATCCCATAGAACAAGATCGGCGAGATGACCCGGGGCGAGAGAGCCGACCTCGCCCGCGATTCCGTGGGTACGGGCCGGCTCGACGGTGTACTTCGCCAGGTACCTCAGAACGCGTTCGTTGTCGTCGGGGGAGGTGTCCGCGACCTTCGGGCGCGGCCGGAGGCGTCGGACCGGCGGCGCCTCCGGCCAGCCTGCACCCGCGTCGGTCGCCCGCCACACCTTCATCACGTGGGCGAGCTGCCAGGTGCGGCGAACGGTCTCGCCGATCCGGCCCATGCCCTGCGAGTCGCTGTTGACGATGGAGATGGCGCCGAGCTCATGGAGCGGCCCCTCGGCCGCCATCGTGGCCGGGTGGATCCGCTCGCGGGCGGCCTCGACGTCCCCCGGAAGCGCCGGGTTCCCCTCGTGGACGACGAGGATCATGTCGAGGTGCTCCGCCGCGGTGGCCCGGCCATAGGGGAGGCCAGGGGTCGTCGAGGAGCAGATCACGTTCGGTTCGCGAACGATCCCGATCAGGTCGGGGATGTGACCGCCGCCGACGCCCTCGACGTGATACGCGTGTATCGCGCGTCCGGCGATCGCTGCGACCGTCTCCTCCAGCTCGCAGGATTCGTTCAGGCCGTCGGTATGCATGCAGACCGCGACGTCGAATGCGTCCGCGATGGTCAATGTCGCATCGACGATCCGAGGGTAGGCGCCCCAGTCTTCGTGGATCTTCAGGCCGACCGCGCCCGCTTCGATCATACGCTCGGAGTGTCCGGGGAAGTCGGTACGAGCGGAGGCCTGCAGACCGACGTTCACCGGCAGGCGCTCGAACGCCTCCAGCGTCTTGAGCATCCGCCACGCTGGTTCCTCGAAGCCGGCCGTGATCAGCGTGGTGACGCCAGCGGAAAGCGCGACCGGAACGAGTCGCGGGCTGAGGAGATGAACGTGCGAGTCGATCGCGCCGGGCGTGACGATGAGACCGTGAGAGGGGATCGGCCACGTTCCGGGTCCGATAGTCAGGTCTACGCCGTCGGTGATGTCGGGGTTGCCTGCGCGGCCGATCCCGACGACCCGCCCACCCTTGATCCCGATGTCAGCCTTGAGGACCCCGATCAGAGGGTCGAGGACGATCGCGCCGGCGATCACCGCGTCGAGCTCGCTCTCCGAGGTCGCTTGGTCGTGCTGACCCATCCTCGAGCGGAAGTTCTTCGCGTAGCCCCAGAGCACCTGGTCCGCGGGTTCGCTCAGGTCCTCCTCGATCCGGATCCAGAGGTCGGTGTCGCCAAGGCGCACCCGGTCGCCGACGGTCGGTCCATGGCGAAGCGCGTGTTCGGGACGAGAGATGCGATCAGGCATCCTTGCCCGCGCTTCCGCCGAACGCCACGAGGCCGACGTGCTTGGTCTCGCCGGGTGCCCAGCGGAGTGAATCCCCCGCGGGCAGGTCGAGCCGGAACCCCCTAGCGGCCTCGCGGTCGAAGGAGAGCTTTGCGTTGGCCTCGGCGAACGGGAAGTGTGACGAGATGCGCACAGGTCGCTCGGAGGTGTTCGCGACGGTGAGGGAGATGCGTGCTCGTCCGGGGACGAGTGGGACGTCTCCGTCCCCGAAACGCAGGGCGCCCGGTCCGTCGGGGGAAGGAGGACCGAAGGGTTCGCGGAGCACGAGGAGGCGGGAGCCTTCCTCCAGCAGCACTTCGACGCGGATCTCCGGCGCGATGTCGGCGACGCCGTCGAGCACCTGATCCGGACTCGCGGCAGCGAGTCCTGCAGCTATCACATCCTCGTACGAACGCCCGCTCCTGGCCGCCAAGTGCATCTCGTCGCAGGCGAGCGCGACGGCCTCGGGGGCGTTGAGCTTCAGGCCGCGGCTCAGCGTCCGGCGGGCGAGCTCCGCCGCGACGAAGACACGCAGTCTGTCTTCCTCGGTGGGTGTCAGGTGCAACCCTGTTCCTCCTGCTCGCGCGAAGTCTACGCCGCAGATGTCGCCGGTTCCTCAGGCAGACGGGGCGAGTCCAAGGCCGATCGCCACGAGCACCGCGAAGGAGGTGGAGACGGCGGTTTCCAGGTAGCCGATCCTTCGGATCGGGGGCCGTGACTCCGGTCGCGATAGAGCCAGGAACGTCTTCGCCGCTCCAGGAACGAATGCGAGGAGCACGAGCCAGTGGACGATCCCAGCCCCGGCCGCGAGCGCAGCGAGAAGCAACGTGATCGTCTGCCACGCGAGCGCGGATGAACCTCCCCGGATGCGATCGCCGAGGCTGAGCGTCTGGAAACGTCGGCGGCGGACCCTCTCGCGCACGTAGGGCACGGTCCCGCCGAAGGCTAGGAAAGCCGCTGGAGCCGAGAGCGGCCAGCGAGCCGTGGTGCCGGCGACGAGCAGCCACGCGAGCGGGGCGAGCAGCGATATGCAAGCGATGGCGGAGAGTTGCGTCGGGATCGAACGCGGTCCGGTCATCGCTCGACCCGCGGCGTACGCGACAGTGAGCGCCGCAGCGACTGCGCCAAGTACGAGGAGTTGTCGAGCCGGACCGTGCAGCAGCGCCAGGGCGCCCGCGATGCCCATCGTTCCAACGAGTTCGGCGGCGCGCCGTTTCGCCCTCGAGGCCAACGCGGCCCGGGTCATCACCGACACCGCTGCCGACAGCGGCAGTGCGAGCGCCCCGAACGCCAGCGCGAGTAGGGCACCCGCAAGATCGCGGCCTCCTGCCGTGAGGCCCGCTACGATCCCGAGCAACAGGGCGTGCACCGCCATGAAACTCGCGCCGTGCTCCTTCGGTACCAGCGGCAGGCGTGTCAGATCGGACGTCATGGACGACCAGTCTACGGACGGCGTTCGCCGCGACATCTAGTACCGTTTGGGGGGCCGTCGACCGGCAATGCGGCCCTGCCCTCCGATCCGAGGAGTCTGGGTGAGCCAGCTCGTTCGTCTGGAGGTGACCGACGGCGTCGGCACCATCCGCCTCGACAACCCACCCCGAAACTCGATCGACGTTCGGTTCGCGAAGGAGCTGCACCAGGCTGCGCTCGACGCCTCGCGTCGCGACGACATCAGAGCCCTCGTCGTCTGGGGCGGCGAGCGCATATTCTCCGCCGGGGGAGACATCGAGATGATGTCGGGGCGCTCGGTCGAGAGCATCCGGCCCGTCATCTCGGCGCTCGGCGACGCACTCGTCACACTCGGAGCCGTTCCGAAGGTCGTGATCGCCGCGATCAACGGCATGTGCTTCGGCGGCGGGTGTGAGATCGCCCTCGCCGCCGACTTCCGCTACGCCGCGGAAACCGCGCTGCTCGGGCAGCCCGAGATCCGCTTCGGGATCATGCCGGGCGCCGGTGCGACCCAACGTCTCCAGCGGATCATCGGAGTTTCGGCCGCGAAGGACCTGATCTTCTCGGGTCGCCGGGTGAAGGCGCGAGAGGCGCTCGCGCTCGGGCTAGTCGACCGCGTACTTGCGGCCGGGGACGTTTATCCTGCGGCGGTCGAGGCGGCCGCCCGCTACGCGCAAGGGCCGATCGCGGCGATCGGCGCCGCGAAGCTAGCCATCGACGCGGGGGTCGGCCGGTCGCCGGTCGACGGGTTGGACCTCGAGCGGGATCTGGTTTGCGCGCTGTTCGCGACCGAAGACCAGGAAGAAGGGATGGGTGCGTTCCTCGCCTCACGCCGCCCGGATTTCAAGGGGAAGTAGACGGGGGATGGCCGAACGCTGGAGAGACGCGGGAGCGCCTCCCAGCGCACCGGCGCCACCCTAGAGGGTGGGTTTCACACTCGTGGCCTGCGGGCCCTTCTGGCCCTGGGTGACCTCGAACTCGACCTTCGATCCTTCGTCGAGGTTCTTGTAGCCGTCGCCGGCGATCGCGCTGAAGTGCACGAATACGTCTGCGGTGCCGTCTTCCGGAGTGATGAAGCCGAAGCCCTTCTCGGCGCTGAACCACTTCACGGTGCCTGTCGTCATGATGCAATCCCCTCCTTTCGTCGCCTTCGGAGCCTTCATGCTGCTCGTCGGCGCCCGGTGCGATACCGGGGAGGGAACTGCTCGAAGCGAACCGCGAATAGGTGCCCTCACCATGACCATACCAGTGCGGATGCTCGGCACGACCGTATCGGCTCGACCGGATAGGGGGGGTCGCGTCAGAGAAGTGTTATCGTCAAGTTCTCGGGCGAGGCCCGAGGGTTCGCTTCGAGCGACCGACCGGCGGAGCCGCCAGGCTCTGTCTCGCCTCTCGATTCGCAACGGATCAACTCGATCTCCGACGAACGCGAAGGGGCGCTGACGATGGCGGGGTCACGAGGCAAAGGCGTTCTGCTCGGTGTGCCGGATCGCGGCAAAGAGGCTTCGGCTCGGCCCATGCGAGGGCGCGTGTGCGAGGGGATCGGGTGCTCGACCATCCTGTCTACGTTCAACTCGACACGTAGGTGCTGGCTACACTCCGAGCCCTCGTACAAACGCTCCGCGAACCGCTCCACCATCTGAGACTTCCGACGGCCTGCCCGAGCCGTCTTGACTCTCGGGTCCACCTCCCGGTCAAGCTAGGCTTGCGCCCGAGGGGGAACGGATGGCTTGAGACGTAAGGTCGGGTCCGCCGTGATCGCCTGTTGGGTGCTGCTTGCTCTCGCGTGCGGTGGTGCGGCAGGAGGCGAGCTTGGGGGATCACAGACCCCGGCCGCCCTCCTGAAGCGCTTCGACGTCGGCGGATACCGCATGTGGATCAGCTGTCAGGGGAGTGGCAGCCCGACGGTGATCCTCGAGGTGGGCTACGACTCGTCGGGCATCGACGGGTGGTTCGGATTCCAGAGCCTCGTCTCGGAGACCACGCGCGTGTGCAGCTACGACCGCGCCGGCCTCGGGATGAGCGACCCTAGACCCGTGTCGGTCGGGCCCGTTACCAGCGGCCTCCAAGCGGACGAGCTCCACACGTTGCTCGGGGATGCGGGTATCCCGCCGCCCTACGTGCTGCTCGGTCACTCCTACGGCGGGATGATCGTCCGCTTGTTCGCGGCGCGCTACCCCGACGAGACGGCCGGGATGGTGCTCGAGGACTCCTCGCAAGAGGATGAGGTCGCTCTCTACAAGGAGGCGCACGCGGGCCCGTGGATCGACGGGGGTGCGAAGATCGACATAACGCGAACGGTGGCGCAGCTCCGCGCCGCAGGTACGTTGGGAGCCAAGCCGCTCGTCGTGGTCACCGCCGGCATCTACGAAGACGTCCTCGACCCCGTAGCGGAGGCTAGGATCCAAGACGAACTCGCAACCCTCTCGACGGACAGCGTTCACGTCCTGGCGGTGGGCGTCGGCCACTTCATACACGACGAACGCCCGTCGATCGTCCTCGAGGCCGTCAAGGAAGTCGTCGACGCCGTTCGCAACAGCGAGGCGTTGCCTCCCTGCGCTCGATCGTTCCCTGCGGTCGGCGGGAAGTGCCTCTCGGGTTGAACGAGGTACCAGGCTTCGTGACGTACTTGCAGTCAGAAGGTCCGCGGTTTCGCCCGTGGGCGACGCGCGAACCGCCGGGGCGAGTGAAGCGTCGTTACGCGCCCGAGGGTTCGGCTGGGATCGCGCCCATGCGGCCGGCTTGGTAGTCCTCGATCGCCTCCAGGATCTCCTCCCTCGTGTTCATCACGAATGGGCCGTACCAGGCGACCTGTTCCCGGATCGGGAGGCCACCGAGCAGCAGGAGTTCGAGGGTGGGCGTGTGTGAGTCCTGTCGCACGTCGGCGCGAACCTGCACCGCGTCGCCGTCGCCGAAGACCGCCAGCTGACCCTCCGCTATCAGGGTTCCTTCCGCGCCGACGCTGCCGTGTCCGGCCAAGACGTAAACCAACGCGTTGAAGTCCTTCCGCCACGGAACGCGAAGGCGCGCCCCGGCTGCGAGCGTCGCGTGCGCGTAGGTGATCGGTGTACGCGTCACGCCTGGACCCTCGTTGCCGGCGAGGTCGCCGGCGATCACTCGAACGACCGCACCGGCGTCTTCGGAGGTGAGCAGCGAGACCTTCTCGGCGCCGATGTCCTGATACCTAGGCGGGGACCATTTCTGGGTCTTCGGCAGGTTCACCCACAACTGCACCCCATGGAAGAGCCCGCCGCCCGCCACGAGATCCTCAGTCGGCATCTCCGAGTGCACGATGCCGGCGCCTGCCGTCATCCACTGCGTCGCGCCGTCGGTGATCACGCCGCCGCCGCCGTTAGAGTCCTTGTGACGGATCTTCCCGTCGATCATGTAGGTAACGGTCTCGAATCCCCGGTGCGGATGGTCGGGTGCACCTTTGGCTTCCCCCGGGGCGTATTCGACGGCTCCCATGTGGTCGAGCAACAGGAATGGATCGGCGAGCTTGAGGTCGATCGCCGCCGTAGCCCGGCGAACCTTGAAGCCCGCCCCTTCAAGGAACGACGGCGCGTCCATCACGCCGGAAACAGGCCGGTCCGTGGCCTCGGCGGGAACCTCGATCCGAGGGAGCGCGACGAGGTTGGCTGGGGTTACCGCAGGCATGCGCTTGTCCTCTCGATCATGGTGCGTGGAACCGTGTCCCGCGCGCGCCTAGTCCTCCGGCTCGCGGTTGGGCTCGAGGTAGTCGGGCTGCGCGCGCCACGCGAGTAGGTCGATCGCCGACCACATGGTTTTCGCGAACGGGTAGAGGACCACCGGCAGCAGTCCGACGACGACAAGGCTCGTGACGAACAGAGGCACCGTCTGCACGTCGGGCAGCGTGAGCGCCAGCCACACGATCAGCAGCAGGATCCACACTCCCATGGTGAACACGTAGTTGATCGTCATGGATCCGAGGAAGGCGCCCTCGGTCCTCTCCAATCGCAGCCGGCAGCGCGGGCAGCGCTCCTTCACCTTCAGCCAGTGGACGAACAGCTTCCGCTCGCCGCAGCGCGGACATCGCTTCGTGAGGCCCCGGAGCAGGACGCGGAGCGAGCCGACCTCGTGCCCGCTCGGAACCGCCGGTATGGGCTGTCTCAAGTACGCGACCGTAGCAAACGCGGTCGAGGACGCCCTTACGGCCCCGCGTAGGAGATCTTCGCGTACTCCGCGTACTTGCCGGTGTGGTCGTAGGTTGCGACGTCGGAGTTGAAGCGGGCGGCTGTCGACATCCCGAGCTCCGCGTACTTGGAGCTGAATCCGGTCGGATGATCGAATAGGGTGATCTCATCCTCCCCGGTCACCGGGTTCTTCACTCGGTCGAGCGCGAGTTCGTAGATGGCGCCGTCCCCGACCTTCACTTCCGAGCGGATGCCATCGAGCTTCATGTCGATCGGAGCGACGATCGGTTCATGCCAGACCGTCGTCGCCCAAGCGAACTCGTCGAACGGCGAGCCGACGCCGCCGCCTCGCCACAGGGTTTGGATCGCCTCACGCTGCTTAGCATTCGTCGCTTCGTCGAGCACCAGGATGCCCGTGCCTTCGCGTTCATGGATCGCGCCCGGCGTGTGTCCGCCCATCATGAACCTCGCTCCGGACAGGTCCACGTCTCCGAACATGCCTTCGTGCACGGCGATCACGTAGAAGCCATCGCAGGATCCCTGGGTCGGCTCCGCTTGGAAGTTGCAGGGACAGCCCCAGTCGCAGTTGCAGGAGCCGACCAGCTCGCCTTCGATGTGCCAACTCGGGGTGGTCGTCACATGCCCCCCATGCCGCCGCCCGACGCCGCCCGCAGGCCGGGGAGCAGCCAAGGGTAGAAGGGAGCCAGCGCCGCGACAGCGAGGAACACCACGCCGACCGCGCGCGAGAGGATCGGCCCGCGCCGCCAGAGCTTCTCCAGGAATATGACCGCGGCCAGTCCCGCCATCGCTGCGACGTTCATCACACCTACGGCGACGAGCACGAGCATCAGCCCCCAGCAGCAGCCCACGCAGTACAGACCGTGGTGGACGCCGACCCGCAAGTCCCGCCACGCGCCCTTGAAGTTCGCGTAGTGGAACATGGCCATCATCGGCGAGCGGCAGTGGCGCAGGCATGCGTCCTTCAGCGGCGTGAGCTGGTAGAGCCCGCCGACCGCGAAGATGCCGACGCCGAGCCACTTCGCCCCCTCGGCGGAGAAGTCGACGAGCTTCTGCGTCCCGATCAGTGCGGCGAAGGCAAGCAAACCGTAAGCGGTCCACGCGATCATGTAACCGCCGACGAACTGAACGAGGCGCGCGACACGCTGTGCGCCGTCGGCCTTCCCGCGGATCACCTTCGTCCACAAGATCGCGACCGGCGCGACCGAGGGGAACATCATCGCCGCCATCATCGCTACCCACATCGCGAGGAAGAGAGGGAGCGCCATCCCCATCGTGCCGGGGCCCACGCCCATCCCTCTCGCCTGCGCGATCGTCACCGCCCATGCAAGAGCCGCGAGCGCCGTCAGCGCGATCCACGCGGGCGCGAGCTGCCGCAGGGGTAGCGCGGCGCTCGGACGCGCTGGATCGGTGTGGGCGGCCTCCACCTTCAGAGGGCTCCCGGTCTCAGGCCCTGACGTGATCGTGAGCTTCGCTCGAGAACTGGAAGTGCGCCGCTTCCCCGTAGTTCCCGTCGAACTCGATCCCGAACGCTTTGGTCTTGCCCTTGGTCCGGCCGATCTGGAACTCGGCAGCGAAGCCGAACGCGGCGTTTTTCACCGTCGTCGGATTCCCGTCGAGCCCGTGGAACCCCTCCCACGTGAACTCGCTCATCCCGGATACCGATCCGCCGCCTGCAGAGGTGACCACCTTCGCGCGCGCCATCCCGAGGTTCTCGCCGACGAGTGGTGCGAAGTCGGCGAACGGACCGCCAGCCGTCCCGGACAGGATCTGACCGATCGCGTCGGCCTGCGCGTCGCTGGCCGCGTCGTCGACGACGACGCCCACCTTCCAGTTCCCGGCGGTGATGTTGGCCGGGAAGAGGTTGACGAAGGCGAAGCTCACTCCGGAAAGTTCGACGTCCTCCATGCTGCCGGCGTCGATCCTGAAGAGAGCCACGCCGCGGCACTCACCGTTCCCGGCGGGGTCGTTAGGCCTCCCATCGTTCGGGCACGGACATACCACGTCACAGGAACAGCTCGCGACGTAGTCGCCCTCCATAGACCAGGCCATGGTTCCCCCTTCCTCTTAGGCGGCGCTCGCCTGCCGCCGGACCTTCGGACACGAACAGTGGACCACTGTGCACCGGGTACCCACCTTTGGTCAATCCCGACCGTTCTTGTCCGGATCCCTCGGGAACCGCGCGGTCCCTGGGCCGTTCTCGGATTCCGATACCCTTCGCAGCGATGAAGGGGATGGACCGCCTGCTGGAGCTCCAGGATGTCGACTCCGCGGTCGACCGTATGTCGTCGCGGAAGCAAGAGCTGGAGGCCGGTGGGGAGCTGAGGGCCGCCCGGACAGAGATGGAAGAGGCGGAGAGCCGCCTGGGCGAGATCCGGTTGGCGGTCGATTCCATCGACCGCGAGCAGCTGCGCCTGGAGCACGAGATCGCGTCGCTCGCGAGCAAGGCCGAGGCCGAGGAGAAGCGGCTCTACGACGGCAGCATCGCGAACGCCAAGGAGCTGGAAGCCCTGCAGCACGAGATCGTGAACCTGAAGGACCGCCGCTCGCGCGTGGAGGACGACCTGCTGGAGCAGATGGTGCGCCGCGAGGAGCTCGAGCCTCGCGCTTCGGCTGCCGAGACGGAGTCGACAGGGGCAAGAGCACGGGTAGAAGCCGTCGGCGGCGACGCTTCCCGGGAGCTGGACGAGATCGCGGCTGGGTTGCAGGAGAAAGCGGCGGAAAGGATGGGGCTCGTTCCCAAGATCGACGAGGAGCTGCTCGAGCTGTACGAAGAGCTGCGCCAATCGAAGAAGGGAGTCGGCGTCGCTGCGCTGGTGAACGGCGTCTGCGAGGGCTGCCACCAGAAGCTCTCCGCCATGGAGCTCGACAAGCTGAAGAAGACCGAGGGTGTGAAGAGGTGTGAGTACTGCCGCCGCATCGTGATCTTCGTCTGATCGTCGCCTGCGACGGCGCGGCGCGCGGCAATCCTGGGCCGGCTGGGGTCGGCGTTCACATAACCGACGCAGACGGCAAGACCATCGCCGAGATCGCGCGCGGCATCGGCGTCGCGACCAACAACGTCGCGGAATACACCGCCGCGATCGACGGGCTCAGGCGCGCAGCTGAGCTCGGCGCGGCCGACGTGCTGCTGCGATCCGACAGCCGTCTCATGGTCGAACAACTTTCCGGACGGTTCAAGGTGAAGAACCCAACCTTGCAGCGTCTGCACGCCGAGGTTCGGGAGATCGCTGGAAGTTTCGCGCGCATCCGATACGAGCACGTGCCTCGCGAACGGAACGTGCAGGCGGACCGTCTCGCGAACGTCGGTGTCGACGAGTGGTTGGCGGGTGAGGGCGCTAGCCGGACCCCGCCGGGGCAGCCGCCACCGCTGTGGGACCCGGAACCGGGGACTGGACTGGGTTGACCACGCCCTGAAGGGCGAACTGGAACTGGAGCAGCTTGCCTCGCAGCGCTAACGGGATCTCGAGGATCCGGTTCCTCGCGGAAGGCTGAGTCGGAACGCTGACGAGCCCTTGGATTGTCGCTCCTGGCGCGATCGTAACGAGCGAGGGCGTGATCGCGGTCTTCTTCGTCGGTTCGTAGGAGCCGCCGGGCTGTTTCACGTAGACGGCTGTCGCGGCCGTATCCAGCGCGAGGGGACTCGAACTCGCGTTGTGCACGATCACGTTGAACTGCCACCTGGGAGCGAACATGAACACCGAGTCGACGGTGACCGTTACGCCCTGCTGGGCCTGTTCGACCTTCTTGAGGACCTGTATCGCGCTGTCCATCGGCTGCCCGTCCCGCGTCGCGTCGATCACCCGCCAGTCGCCGGTCCCGACACGGATCAGCGTCATCGGGCCGTCGAGGCTCCGCGTGACCGAAAACGCGGCCGCTCCCTGCGGCCGGTAGTCGAGCGTCAGACTCGCACCGAGGTCGACCTCCGCGCCAGGCACGCCGCCGATGCTCCCCGTGCTCACGAACCGCAGCGAACCGACATCGGCGGTGGCTGCGATCGTCCCGGGGAAGGCGCCGTTCTGCACTGCCAACCAGTGGACCCACGACCGGAGTTTCGAGCCGTCGACCAAGCTTAGGAGCACCTTGCCGCCGTCCTCGCTCGCGTGTGCGTACGCCTCTACGAAGTCGAGGGCCGCTTGCCGCGCGGAGACGATGTCGAGGCCGGTTCCGCCGGAGACCTGTTCGAGCGCATCGGTCTGCGCAGGACCCTTCAACGTTGGGCCGCAGGCCGCGAGGGCGAGGAGGATCGCGATAGGGACGAGGAGGCGTCGCATCAGCAGGGCCCGATTCTAGGGGAGAAGGTATCTCTATACTCCGTCGAGGAGGAGCCGGCCGGGCGGCCGCGGGCGCATCTTCGGAAGCGCTCGAGGAAAGTCCGGACTCCGAAGGGCAGGGTGCTGGGGAAAGCCCAGGCGGGGGCGACCTCGCGGACCGCGCAACAGAAAGCAGACCGCCCCGAAAGGGGTAAGGGTGAAACGGTGAGGTAAGAGCTCACCAGCGGGCCGGGTGACCGGTCCGGCTCGGCAAGCCCCACCCGGAGCAAGGCCAAGCAGGGAGCGCTCGAGGACGGCCCGTCCGAGCTCCCGGGTAGGCCGCACGGCGCTGGCGAACAGCGACGCGGCGTCGAAAGACGCTGAGAGAGATGGTCGCCGGCCCGCCCTGAAGCGGGCGCACGAGATCCGGCTTACAGGCCGACTCCTCCACCTCCTTGCTCCCGCACGGGGGGACCAACGGCACCCTCCTCGGATGAACCCGCGGGCTAACGTGGCGACGAGACGATGCGAGGAGGCGTTCCGTGGGCAACCCGGTGGTGCACTTCGACATCCGTTCGGAGCACCCGGAGGAGCTGTGGTCGTTCTACGGCGAAGTCTTCGGCTGGATCGTCCATCCCGACCCGCAAGGCGGGTGCGCGCTCGCCAGCACGCAGTCGGCGATGGGGATCGGCGGCGGCATCGGCCGCTCTGACGGCGAGGGCCCAGGCGTGATGCTCTACATCGAGGTCCCTGACATCGACGCTGCGCTCCGCGAGATCGAGCTTCACGGCGGCAAGGTCGTCACCCCTCGCACGCCGTCACCCGTCGTGACGCTCGCGAGGTTCGAGGACCCGCAAGGCAACACGGTCGGCCTGATCGAAGGGGTGGGCGCGTCGAGCCAGAACGGGTCCCGGCCGGGCTAACGCGCAGGGATCGCCGCGAGGGCGCGGCGGTGTTGTCTGCCCGCGTGGTAGCTCGAGCGAACGAGCGGTCCCGCTTCCACGTGCGCGATCCCGAACGACCCTCCGTCGGCCGCGTGCCGTGCGAACTCCTCGGGCGTGACCCAGCGGTCGACGGGCAGGTGAAGTTTCGTCGGCTGAAGGTATTGACCGATCGTCACGAGGTCGCAGCCTGCCCCGGCGAGGTCTCGCAGGGCGTCGGTCACCTCCGAGGGTTCCTCGCCCATGCCGAGGATCACGTTGGACTTGGTGACCTGGCCGGCGCGTAGACGTTTCGCGATCCGAAGCACCTCGAGCGAACGGTCGTAGCCGAACGCCGGCCGGATCCGATCGTGCAGCCGCCGCACGGTCTCGAGGTTGTGGGCGAAGACATCGGGCTCAGCGTCGATCACGGTCCCGATGTCACGCTCGCCGCCCGAGAAGTCTGTCGGTAGCACCTCGACGCCGCAGCCGGGAACTGCCTCGCGGATCTCGCGGATGACCGCCGCCCAGATCCGCGCGCCACCGTCTTCCAAGTCGTCGCGAGCCACGCCGGTGAGCACGACGTACCGAAGGCCCATCGTCTTCACGGCCTCAGCGATCCGTGCCGGCTCCTCCTCGTCCACTGGGTTCGGTCGCGCCGTCATGACGTCGCAGAAACCACAGCGGCGGGTGCATCGATCGCCGAGGATGAGGAACGTCGCCTCGCGATCCTCCCAGCACTCACCGATGTTCGGGCATGAGGCTTCCTCGCACACGGTGTGGAGCGAGAGCCCGCGCATCAGGTTCTTGAGCTCGGAGTAGTTCGGACCGGACGGCATCCTGACCTTGAGCCAGGAGGGCTTCCGCTCCCCGGGGACGTTCACGCCGGCGTACGAACCGTTCGCGATCGGGACGATGGGAAGGAAGAGTCGTCGCTTCCGTGGATTGTGGTCGTTCTCCGGCATCCGAGTCAGTCTAGCCGCGGCCGCCCGATCCGACGGCCGGCTCTTCGTGCTGGGCGCGGCGTTCGCCGTTCGAGGGCGTGCCGGGCAGGAACACACGGAAGGATGCGCCGCCGCCCTCGCGGTCCTCGACCCACGCGCGGCCACCGTGCAGCTCGGCGAAGAGCGCAACGAGCGACAGGCCGATGCCGGTTCCCGGCGAATGGGGCGACGCGGTCGGGCCCTGCAGGAACGGCTCGAAGATCGCCTGCTTGAGCTCCTTCGGTACGCCGGAGCCATCGTCCTCCACCGCGATCTGGACGCCCCCGTCCTGCGGTGCGACGCGAACCCAGATGCCTGAGTCGGCGGAGGTGTGGCGCACGGCGTTCGCGAGGAGGTTCTCGACGATCCGCTCCACCTTCGCGGGGTCCACCGGAACGACCACCGCCTCAGCCTCGACGAGGACCGATCGGTCGGCGAGGATGTCGAGGCTGTCCACGGTGCGGCGCACGAGCGCGCCGACGTCCGTCGCCCTGTACTGCGGCGTCACGATGCCGCGGTTCAGCCGGTCGATGTCCAGGAGGTCCTTGAGGAGTCGGTCGAGCTTGCGCGCGTTGGATGCCAAGCGCCCGAGGAGGTCCCCGCGGTCCTCGGCGGTCAGATCCTGCTGCTCCAGGGTGAGCGATAGCCCGAGGATCGATGTCAGGGGACTCCGCAGCTCATGTGAGACGGCCGCGAGGAATGCGTTCTTCATCTCATCCAGCGTGCGGAGGCGTTCGGCTGCTTCACGTTCGCGCCGCTCGCTCTGCTGGAGCGCCTCCTCCGCCAGCTTCCGCTCGGTGATATCCGCCATGACGCCCTGCACGAGGTCTGGACGCCCTTCGCCGCCCGGCAGATAAGCGGACTCGTCGCGGAGCCAGATCACGTGCCCGTCGCTCGGCCGGGTGATCCGGTACTCGATCGCCCAACCCTCGCGCCGCTCAAGCGAGTCGTGATACGCCTCCAGGACCCGCTCGCGATCTTCCGCGTCGACCAGCTCCAGCCAGTAACCGGAGTCGGCGAGGTAGCGCTCGCGGTCGATGCCTAGCACCTCCTCGGCTTGCGGGCTGACGTACATGGTCGGTTCGAGGGGGTCGGCCGGGTCGACGTAAAGCACTGCCGGGATGTGCTCAACGAGCGCGCGATACTTGGCCTCGGTTTCGCGCAGCTGATCCTCGGCTTCCCGCCGCTCGGTGATGTCGAACATGACCCCTTGCGAGAAGCGAGGTCGGCCGGCGTCGTCGCGCTCGATACTGGCTTCGTCGTGGATCCACAGCCACCGTCCGCCCTTGGCGCGGAAGCGGTATTCGACGTCGAAAGGATCGCCGGTCATGTTGTGGTGACGGGCCGCCTCGACGATCTGGTCTCGGTCGTCCGGGTGGAGGTTCCGGACCCACAGCTCATCGTCGGCCACCCACTCCTGAGTGGTGTAGCCCAGGATCTCCTCGACCTGGGGACTCACGTAGACGGTCGTGGACTTCTCATCGACGATGTCGATGTAGGTGACGGCCGGAAGGTTCTCGACCAAGGACCGGTAGCGGGTCTCAGCCTCCCGGAGCTGTTCTTCGGCGAGCTTCTGCGGCGTGATGTCGGCCATGAAGCCCTGCCAGAACTGCGGGCGACCCGCCGAGTCCTTGAGCAGAACGGCTTCGTCGTGCACCCACACGATCCCGCCGTCGGATCTCACGATCCGGAACTCCATGTTGAACGGCTGCCCGTCGTTCGCGATGCGTCGGTCCTCCGCTAGCACCCGTTCCCGGTCGTCGGGATGGATGATCTCTGGCCACATGTCCGGGTCATCCACCCACTGCTCGGCGGAGTAACCCGTGATGGCCTCTACCTGCGGGCTCATGTAGAGGGTCGAGATGGAGTCGTCTGCGGGTTCCGTGTAGACGGCCGCCGGGATCGTCTCGACGAGGGAGCGGTACCGAGCTTCAGTCTCCGCCTGGAGGCGCTGGGCGCGCTCG
>JBGPKY010000021.1:0-20050 GCA_041486205.1 Actinomycetota bacterium | reverse complement strand
TCGCGGCGTGCGCGACGCAGGGGAGAGTCGTGCTCCAGGGCGCGCGCGGCGATCACATGGACCTCGTCCTCGCGAAGCTCTCGGAGATAGGCGCGGACATCCTGGCGACCGACGAGGGTGTCGCCGTCGGCTTGAGCGACCGCCCGCGCGCGGCGGACTTCGTGACGTTGCCGTACCCCGGGTTCCCGACCGACCTGCAGCCTCAGATGATGGCTCTGCTTGCCTCGGCGGAGGGCACGAGCATCGCGACCGAGAACGTGTTCGAGAGCCGGTTCATGTTCGTCGACGAGTTGAACCGCATGGGGGCCGACATCCGCACCGAGGGCCATCACGCGGTGATCCGCGGCGTCGAGCGGCTGTCCTCCGCGCCGGTGCGCGCGCTCGACATCCGCGCCGGGGCGGCTATGGTGATCGCCGCGCTTGCGGCCGAAGGCGAAACGACCGTCGAGGATATGTACCACGTGGACCGCGGCTACCAGGACTTCGAGGCGAAGCTCACCGCGCTCGGCGCCGAGGTCCGCCGGGAACGGGAGCTCACGCCGGTCCTCTCGTGAGGCGAGCCCTCCGCGGCCTCCTTCTCCTCACGTTCGTCCTCATCGCGGCGACGCAGCCAGTCTCGGGATCCCAGGCTCAGGTGGTCCTCTCCGGCGAGCGACAGGTGTATGTCTTCCTGGCGCCCGGCGTCTCCTTCGAGGAGATGCTGTCGGTTCCGAACATCCGCGCGGTGGCTCGGACGGGTGGGGCCGGGCTCATGAGTCTCCAGCGCGCGCCCGGCGCGGCACCGTTCCCCTTCCCGACGGGTCCGGGAACCCAGGTGAGCGTCTTCCGGTTACCGGCGCCGGGGGAGGGCCTGGATCGGGCGCACGGCCTCGTCCGGATCGGCGACCGGGTCCGTTCGATCGTCCCGTCGACCCCGGGCAGCGAGGTGCTGGTGATCGTCGCCTCGATGGGCTCGTCGCCAGCGATGGCAGCCGCGAAGGACGACCTGCATCCGGTCGTCCTGGCGGAGGCGGGGGCGGAGCGACTCTTCCACGTTTGGCGACCGATCCGCGCCCTGACGTGGGATTCCACTCGGCGGGCGGGTGTCGTGAGCGACCTCGATCTCGCTGCGACCGTGGACGCTTTCCTCGGCGCTCCGCCGGCCGCGGAGGGGTCGCGTATCCGCATCGTCAACGCGCCGGCGCCCGTCGATCTGCATGAGCGATACCTCGCGATGCGCCGAATGGCGGTGCCGCTGCCGGCCGCGGCAGGTGTCTACGTCACGCTGGCCGGGCTTTTCGCCGTCGCGATCCTCGCGCGGCGGGACCGTGTCCCTCCGCGGCTGATGAGTCTCGCCGGATGGCTGTCCCTCACCGTGCCGATTCTAGCGGTCGCGCTGCTCGCGGCCGGACACCTTCCGACGCTTTCCTATGCGACGGTCCTTCCGTTCGTGATCGGGGTGACCGTGGCTGGGACGCTCGCCGTGGTTCCACTTCGACGGTTCGGGACGCTGACTCCGCCGGCCGCGATCGGGGCGGGCGTGCTGGTCTTCTTCGCGGTCGAGGCGGCGCTCGGTTGGACGGCCGCGCTCACGCCCTTCCTCGGCGGCTCCGAGCTCGACGGCGGCCGCTTCTACGGTCTGCCGAACGAGTTCATCGGCCTCTTGATCGGCGCGTCGCTCTATCTCGTCGCGGGGTGGAAGCCGTGGAGCGGTTTCGTGGTGATCGTCTCCGTCGCCATGTTCGCCGGCCTGCCGGGGATCGGTGCGAACCTCGGCGGCGCGGTCTCACTCTTCGCGGCCGGCGGGTTGTGGCTCGCACTCCGGTCGCGGGGCCGGCTCGGTTGGAGAGGGCTCGCGCTGGCCGGTGCCGTCGTGGTTGTCGGCACCGGTGCGGTCCTGCTCGCGAACCGGTTCCTCGCGTCGACACCGACGCACATCACGCGGTTCGAGGAAGCCGGGGGAGGCCTGGGTCACGTGCTGCGGACGATCGGCGACCGGCTCCTCGTCGGGTGGCGACTCATCGTCCGGAACCCCTTCGCGCTGGTGCCGGTGCTCGGGGTTCCCGCGTCGCTCTTCGCCGTGCTTCGTCCGGCGACGCCGGTGCGGGAGGCACTCGAGCGCCATCCCGAATGGCGGGACGCGATACTCGTGATCCTGCTCGCGAGTGCCGTCGCCTACCTCGCGAACGATAGCGGTGCGG
Organism: Actinomycetota bacterium; assembly: GCA_041486205.1. Lineage (GTDB taxonomy): Bacteria > Actinomycetota > UBA4738 > UBA4738 > HRBIN12 > JBGPKY01. The sequence goes on along the minus strand of JBGPKY010000021.1, from coordinate 17,870 downwards.
CGGCCTGCGGGCTGGGGTTCGGTCTTGGCCTCGGCGGGCTGCTCTACGTGTCGTGCGCCGGGCAAACGTGGAAGATGGATGCGACATGAACTCTGAGTACGTCCCACCCCGCCCCGACGGCATGCACCCGACCCCGGCGGTGCCGACCGGATCGACTTCCGCTGAGGATGGCGGCCGCCCGGTCGCGACGTGGCGGTGGTACGAGGCGCTCGGCGTCTACCTTCTCGGCACGATCGTGGTTGGGATCGTCACGCTCCCGCTCCTCACCGCGATCAGCTCTAAGAGCCTCGCGGAGCTGATCACTTCGATCGTGGACGACTTCCTGCTTGTCGGCTTCCTCCTGTTCTGGCTCCGCCGGCGACATCCTCGATGGAAGGCGATCATGGGCTTCCCCAAGAACGCATGGCCGGAGATCCGCGCGGGGGTCGGCTTCGGCGCCTTGCTGTACCCGGTCGTCGTTTTCGCCGTGGGTCTGGCCGTGAACGTCGTGCTCACCGCCATCTCGGGCAAGATGGTGCGCGCCCCCGAGCAACTCCCGACGAACCTCTCCGGGGTCCGTGTCGTGCTCGTCATCGTCTTCGGCGTTCTGATCGCTCCTCCCGCGGAGGAGTTCTTCTTCCGAGGGTGCCTCTTCCGGTCGATCCGGGACCGGCACGGATTCGCAGCCGGCGCTCTCGGTTCAGGGGCGGCGTTCGGGCTCGCGCACTACCTTCCCGGCCCGTGGCAGGACACCGTGTTGTTGATGACCGTGATGGTGTTCACGGGCTTCGGACTCGCCTATCTGTACGAGCGGAGGGGTAACCTCCTGGCGAACGTGGTAGCGCACGCCACCTTCAACGTGATCGGACTAGCTCTGATCCTCGCATTTCGCTGAGCGAGGGCGGTAAGGGGGGTTGTCGTGTCGGTGTTCCCGAGCGAAGAGTGGATCGCCACCTACGTCGAGCGCATCAACGCGTCCGGCGAGTACCGCGAGGCTGCGGCTACTTGGGAGGGCGACATCTCATTCGTGTTCGAGGCGGAGCCCGACAAGGGTCTCGCACGGGACGCTTGGGCTTGGCTCGACCTGTGGCACGGCGATTGCCGGGCCGGGCGGATGGTCCCGCCGGAGGAGGGCGAGAGGGCTCGGTTCATCATCCGCGCTCCGTACAGCCGGTGGAAGGAAGTGCTTCGCGGCGACCTCGATCCGGTCAAAGGCATGATGCAGGGCAAGCTGAAGCTGAAGGGCGACCTTCCGACGATCGTCAAGTACGTTCGCGCCGCGAACGAACTGGTCCACATCACCATGACGGTGCCGACCGAATTCCTGGACGAGGCCGGCGGAACCTAGCCGGCGTCCTGCCGTGGGAGGGGAAACGTGAAGGCGGTCGCGTTCGAAGGCGTGGGCAAAGTGGTCGTCGCCGAAGTCCCGGAGCCCCACGTCGAGGACCCGCACGATGCCATCGTTCGCGTTACGACGTCCGCGATCTGCGGCTCGGACCTTCATTTCCTGCACGGGAAGGCCCCGATGGAACCCGGTGAGACCATCGGACACGAGGCCGTCGGGATGGTCGAGGCCATTGGGCCTGGTGTCGAGCGGTTCCGCGCAGGCGATCGGGTGGTGGTCGCGTTCGACATCGCCTGCGGCCACTGTTGGTTCTGCAAGAGCGGCCAGACGCAGCTCTGCGAGGATTTCCGCAACCTCGGCGCCGGTATCTTCGGCGGGGGGCTCGGCGGTGCGCAGGCCGAGCGGGTTCGGATCCCGTTCGCCGACACGAACCTGCTCCGCGTTCCCGACGGCATGCAGGACGAGCGCGCGATCTTCGTCGGTGACATCTTGACGACCGGGTTCTACGGGGCGGCGGTCGCCGGGATCCGCGCGGGCGACACCGTCGCGGTGGTCGGCGCCGGGCCGGTCGGGTTCTTCTGCGTGCAGGCCGCGCTCGCCCGCGGTGCCCGAGAAGTCATCGCGCTCGATCGCGAGGCCGACCGGCTCGGTCTAGCCGCGAAGTCCGGCGCGGTGCCTGTGAACATCGACGAGCGCCACGCGCAGATGGCTGTGGCCGAGCGCACCGGCGGCCGCGGAGCCGACGTCGTCATCGAGGCCGTCGGTCACCCCGCGGCGTTCGAGAGCGCTATCGACCTCGTCCGCCGAGGCGGCTGCGTCGTCGTGCTCGGCATGTACACGAGTGAGACGGTGCAGGCCCAGATCGGCGTTTGGTGGACGCGAGCGCTCACCGTGCGTTTCGCCGGTATCTGTCCGGTCCACGCGTGGTGGGAACGAGCCATGGCCGAGGTCGTCGCCGGCCGGATGGATCCACTGCCGATAATCTCGCACAGGCTTACCCTCGCCGAGGCGCCGCGCGGCTACCAACTGTTCGATTCGCACCGAGCGACGAAGGTGCTGCTCACACCGTGAGCGTCGAGTTCCTCGATCCGGAGCCCAACGGTCTCGCGGAGATGCTTGGTGGCCTGCTCGAGGCGAACCTGGTGCGGCATCCTTCGCGGCGAAGCCTGATCAGGCCTTCCGTCGTCGAGATCACCGCGACCGACGCCGCCGTGTCGGTGAAGCTGCAGTTCTCGGCCGGTCGGATCACGATCGCGAACGGATCGGCGAACGGCCGGGCAGACCTGAGGGTTCTCGCCGGTTCTCACGATCTTCTCCAACTCTCTGGGGCGCCGCTTCGGTTCGGCCTTCCCGACGTCTTCACCCCGGCCGGAAGGCGCGTCGTCCGCAGGCTGCTGTCCGGAGAGGTGAAGGTAGAAGGGCTGCTTCGCCACCCGCGGAAGCTCGCACGCCTGACTTCCCTGCTCTCGGTCTCGTGATGGAACAGGTAGCGATCGCTCCGATCTCGCCTCGCGAGCGGCGATGGGGGCCAGCCGCAGCGGTGCTCACGGTCCTGGTGGTCGTGGTACTCGGCGGCCACGTGGTTGCCGGCGCGCTTTCGGAACGCTTGGGCGCGCCCGTAACCGTCGGCGGCGTGCTGCGCCTGTCGCCGCTATCCGGATGGCAGCTCGCCAGGAGGTTCGGCGACCCTCCTGGCGCGCAGCTCACGCGTGGCGACGGCAACCTGACCTTCCTCTGGATCCCGTTCCGCGGAACGGCGGAGGACCTCACGCGGGAGTACGTGAACCAGATCCTCACACCCGATTCGCAGCAACTTTCGGTGTCGCGGCAGTTCGAACCCGTCGTACTGAACTCTGGCCTCACCGGCGTGCGGATCGCGTATGTCGGACTTTTCGGCCGGGCGCACGCGTCGATCGAGGGAGAGGTGACCGCCGTCGTGTCTCCGAGTGGGGCCGGTGTGGTCTTCGATGGTTGGGCGCCCAACGGGCTGCTCCAGTACGTGAGCGACGACGTGCACAAGATGATCGAGTCTGCGGAGGTCCGCTGAGATGGTGTCGACCGCCGGACGGGCGCCGCTCCCCATGCGCCGCGGATGGGGCCGGAAGACGACGCTCTTCCAGTACGACCAGCCCGCCTTCTGGCTGTACGCGGCCGTCCTGGTCGCGACGGGTTGGTACACGGTGGGTGAGCAGACCGTGTTCCGGAACATCTCCCCGTCCGGGTGGCTCCTGTCCTGGATCCTGCTCGCGGTGTATGCGATGCCCGTCTTCCTGGCCGTCTACTTCCTGGATCTGTACGAACGCGAACCGCTTTCGCTGGTGGTAGGAGCGTTGCTCTGGGGCGCCATCGCCGCGACGTCGATGGCGGGCATCGCTAACCAGGGCTGGGGTAGGGTCGTCGCGCGCGTGAGCGGCCCCGCGTTCGCATCCCAGTGGACGGCTGCTCTCACTGCGCCTTGGGTCGAAGAGATCCTGAAAGCGGCCGGTGTCGTCCTCATCTACCTCATCGCGCGCAGCGAGGTCGACGACGAGATGGACGGGTTCGTATACGGCGCGGTCTGCGGGCTCGGCTTCGCCGTGGTCGAGGATGTCTTCTACTTCATCGGGGTGTTCGGCGGCAGCCCGTCTGCGGTGGTCGCCGGTTTCTACATCCGAGTGGTTTCGAGCGGCCTCTACGGCCATGTGCTGTACACGGGGCTCGCGGGGATCGGGATCGCGTACTTCGTATCCCACAAGGACGAGGTGCCTCGATCGCGCCGGCTGTTGGTGGCCGGGGGGCTCTTCCTCGCGGCGGTCGCCGGTCACTTCTTCTGGGACTCGCCGTGGCTGGATCTGTTCCCCAGCCATCTGCACACCGCGACCGACTGGCTGCAGATCCCGCTCGCGGCCGCCGTCAAGGGAGCCCCTCTGCTCGCTTTCGTGGTGGTCGCCGTCGTTCTCGCGCGCCGTCGTGAGCGACGATGGTTGGGCGCGGCGCTGGGATCGGAGGTGGGTCTCGTGGGAGTCACCGAGGGCGAGCTCGGCATCTTGCTCGACCCTCGCGCGCGCCGCCGTTCGCGTCGAGCCATGCGCGAACGGGCGGGCAAGCGCGCTGCTCGCCTGCTCAGGCGACTCCAGCGAGAACAAGTGAACCTCGCGATGGTGCGAACGCGCGTGCAGTCGGCCGACGACCCGGACATCGCGCGGCAGCGCGAGTACTGCAAGTCGCTTCGCGACGCGCTGATGGCGATCCCGGCCGCCGCGCCGGCCGGCGGTCACACCGGAGTCGACTGATACCGCCGCCCGGCTCGCCCGATCCGCGGGAAGGCGTCGAGCCGTTCCTCGAGGCTCGGCTCGGATACGCTTGCCCCGTGGATACGGTGCAGGGCGTCCTTTCAGGCGACCGGCGGTCCGTGGCGCGCGCCATCTCGATGGTGGAAGACGGCGCCGAGGGGCTCGAGCAGCTCTCGGCGGTCCTGTATCCGCATACCGGCCGGGCTTACACGGTAGGCCTGACCGGATCGCCGGGCGTGGGAAAGTCGACGCTCGCGGGGGAGCTTGTCCGCGCGGCACGAGATCGGGGACTCTCGGTCGCGGTGCTCGCGATCGACCCAACCTCGCCGTTCACGGGCGGAGCATTGCTCGGTGACCGCCTCAGGATGCAGGACCACGCGACCGACCCCGGCGTGTTCATCCGCTCGATGGCGACGCGTGGGCATCTCGGAGGGATGGCGCTCGCCGCGCCTGAGGCGGTTCGGATCCTCGATGCGTCCGGGAAGGAACTCGTCATCGTCGAGACGGTCGGGGTCGGCCAGGCCGAAGTGGACGTCGCCGCGGCGAGCGACACGACGCTGGTCGTCGTCTCACCCGGGTGGGGCGACGCCGTGCAGGTCGCGAAGGCCGGCATCCTCGAGATCGCCGACGCGTTCGTGGTCAACAAGGCGGATCTCGACGGCGCGGACTCGGCAGCCCGCGACCTCGAACTGATGATCCGGATGGGGCCGCCGCTCGACTGGCCACCCCCGGTCGTACAGGTCTCGGCTGCCACGTCGCACGGGATCGAGGACCTGTGGTCCGCGGTCGAGTCGCATCGGGGGTTCCTGGAGTCGAGCGGGCGCCTCGAAGAGAAGCGCCGAAGCCGCCTCATCCGCGAGGTCGAGAGCCTGGCCACGGAACGCCTGCGCGGCAGGGTCGAAGGGCTCCTGCTCGAGGACACCGAGCTGAACAGTGATCTCGTCGAGCGGCGGAAGGACCCCTACGCAGCCGCCGCTATCCTGATGGCGAAGGTCGTGAGCTTGGCCTGAACGCAGGCGGGCTTCGGCCCGGAGGGCGATGTCCGTGTCAGACGAACGCGAGCGCTGGGATCAGGGATACGTCCACGCGGGCGAACGCGACGCCGACTTCGAGACGATCTCAGGTGAACCGTTGGAGCCGCTCTACACGGCCGCGGACCTCGAAGGCTTCGACCCGGCGACCAAGCTGGGCGAACCGGGCCGGTATCCGTTCACGCGTGGCGTCTATCCCTCGATGTATCGCGGACGCCTCTGGACGATGCGGCAGTTCGCCGGCTTCGGCACGGCGACGGACACGAACGCGCGATACAAGTTCCTGCTCGATCACGGTCAGGGCGGGCTGTACGTTGCGTTCGTCATGCCGACGCTGATGGGACGCGACTCGGACGACCCGCTCTCGGAGGGAGAGGTCGGCCGCTGCGGCGTCGCGACGGACTCGCTGGCCGACTTCGAGACGCTGTTCGACGGCATCCCGCTCGGTGACATCTCGACTTCGATGACGATCAGCGGGCCGGCCGTGATCCTGTTCGCCTTCTTCCTCGCGGCCGCGGAGAAGCAGGGAGTCTCGTGGGGTTCGCTCGAGGGCACCCTTCAGACCGATATCCTGAAGGAGTACATCGCTCAGAAGGAGTGGGTGTTCCCGCCCAGGCCGCACCTGCGGCTGATCGGCGATCTCATCGAGTTCTGTGCCGACCACGTGCCTAAGTTCCACCCGATCAGCGTGTCCGGCTACCACATCCGAGAAGCTGGCTCGACCGCGGCGCAGGAGTTGGCCTTCACGCTCGCCGACGGGTTCGCCTACGTGGAGCTCGGACAGCGGCGCGGGATGGATGTGGATCGGTTCTCGCAGGGGCTTTCGTTCTTCTTCAACGCCCACATCGATTTCTTCGAGGAGATAGCGAAGTACCGAGCCGCTCGAAGGATATGGGCGAGGTGGCTGCGCGATCGCTACGGCGCGAAGCAAGAAGAAGCGCTGCGCCTGCGGTTCCACACCCGGACGGCGGGCGTCTCCCTCTCAGCGCAGCAGCCGATGAACAACGTCGTGCGGACCGCGATCGAGGCGATGGCGGCGGTGCTCGGCGGTACGCAGTCCCTGCACACGAACGCGCTCGACGAAGTGCTCTCCCTGCCGACCGAGGAGGCGGCCAAGCTTGCGCTCCGAACGCAGCAGATCCTGGCCCACGAAACGGGGGTCGCGAATGTGATCGACCCGCTCGGCGGTTCGTACTACGTCGAGACGCTCACCGACCGGATGGAGGAACTCGCCGAGGAGGAGTTCGCGAAGATCGATCGCTGGGGGAACGGCTCGATGCTGGAGGGAGTGCTCTCGGGGATCGAGCGAGGGGAGTTCCAGCAGGCGATCGCGGAAAGCGCCTACCGCGAGCAGGTGCGCTACGAGAAGGGCCGCCGCGTCAAGGTTGGCGTGAACCGTTTCGTGGAGGAAGTGGGGGAGCTCATCGACACGCTCGTCATCGGTCCGGAGATCGAACCCGGCCAGGTGCGCGCCCTCACCGACCTTCGCGCGCGACGCGGGGAGGCGGCCGTCGCCGAGGGCCTCCGGCGGCTGTCGGCGGCTGCGGGCACGGACGACAACCTGGTCCCGCTCCTCGTCGATTGCGCCCGCGCCTACTGCACCGAGGGGGAGATAGTCGGCGCTCTCCGAAGCGTGTTCGGCGACTACGTCGAAACGCCGCGTTTCTGATCTCGGACGCGGCTGATCGAGGTGGCGCGCCCGAAGGCCTCCGAAGTGCATGCTAACCTGTCTGCCCGCTTCGATCGAGGAACAGGAAAGGGGAGCGCCGTGGCTGATCCTGGGGACCGGGTCCGGAAGTTCGTTGCCGAGGAGCTCCTCTACGAGAAGGGCTCCGCGACGATCGCCGATGACACCCCGCTGCTGCCGTTGATCGACTCGCTGGGACTGACGCAGCTCGTCGCGTTCATCGAGGAGGAGTTCTCCGTCGAGCTCGACGACGCGGACATCACCAGCGAGCGTTTCCGGACGATCGCCGACATCGAAGCGTTGATAGGCGAGAAGGCCGCGCGAAGTTGACGAACCGCGACTCCGCTCCTGTCGAGTGGGTCACGCCCGAGCAGCAAGAGCTATACGAAGACGTTCGTCGTTTCGCTGCAACCCTTCCCGACGATACCCTGGCGCGCGACGCCTCCGAGACCTTCCCGCGCGAGCTTTGGAAGCGTTGCGCCGAGTTCGGGATCCAGGGATTGCCGGCACCGCAGGAATCGGGAGGCGGTTCCGCCAGCGTAGTGACGACGATGCTCGCCCTCGAGGGGCTCGGCGAGGGCTGCCGCGACGCCGGTCTCGTCTTCTCGATCAACGCGCACATGTGGACGAGCGTCGTCCCGATATCGGAGTTCGGCACCGACGAGCAGAAGCGACGATGGCTTTCCGGTCTTTGTTCGGGCGAGCTCATCGGTTGCCACGCGATCACCGAACCCGACGCTGGCTCCGACGCCTTTGCGATGTCGACCACCGCAAGGAAGGTCGACGACGGGTACGTGCTCGATGGGTCGAAGACCTTCATCACGAACGCTCCCGTGGCGGACCTGCTGATCGTATTCGCGCGCACGGAGCCCGACAGCATCGGTCCCTTCGGGATGTCCGCTTTCCTGGTCGCCAAGGGCTCGAAGGGCTGCATCGTGGGCCCGCCTATCAGGAAGATGGGACTGCGGACGTCGCCGATGTCCGAGGTCGCGTTGAACGGATGCCTCGTAGCGGAGGAGGACATGCTTGGCTCGCCGGGCCAGGGTGCCGAGATATTCGAGACGGCGATGCGCTGGGAGCGCGCCTGCATAATGGCGAGCCAGGTCGGCACGATGCGGCGGACCCTGGCAGCGTGCGTTGCCTACGCTCGGCAGCGCCGGCAGTTCGGCAAGCCGATCGCGAAGTTCGGATCGGTCGCGGACAAGCTCGCGAACATGAAGGTTTCCATCGACGCTTCGCGCGCGCTGGTACTGAGGGTTGGGTGGCTGATGGACAACGGTCACGACGCGATGATCGAGGCCGCGGTCGCGAAGGTATTCGTCAGCGAGGCGGCGGTGCGCGCGCACCTCGACGCGATACAGATCCACGGCGGGTACGGCTACACGGCCGACTTCGAGATCGAACGCGGCTTGCGAGATGCGATCGGCGGAACGATCTACTCGGGCACCTCGGAGATCCAGCGCCGCATCATCGCGCGGGGCCTCGGTCTCTAGGATCCACGACGTGGGTCTCATCCTCCCTCAACTGCTCGCCCGAGCAGCGGCCGACGACCCCGCTCGCGAGGCCGTTCGTTGCGCGGGTGACTCACTCACCTACGGCGAAGTGGACCGACGAGCGAACGCCGTTGCGGAGGCGCTGATCGAGGCCGGCGTCCGGCCGGGGGACCGCGTGGGGATCCAGCTGCCGAAACGGGTCGAGCTGCTCACCGCCGTGTACGGCGCGATGAGAGCCGGTGCCGCCTACGTCCCTCTGGACCCTAAGGCCCCGGCGGCACGCGCTGCGCTCGTGGCGGCCGATTGTGAGATCGCCGCTCTGGTCTCCACGCCCACGCTGGCGGCCTCGCTCTTCGGTGAGCTCGGCGATCGGCTACCCAAGCTGGTCGTCCTGGTCGGCGAAGGTGAGTGGCCGGCTCTCCCCTGCCCGAGCGTGGATCTCGAGGAGATCACGGCCCGCGAGAGCGGCGAACCCGACGTCACCATCGCCGACGACGATCTCGCGTACATCCTCTACACGTCCGGCTCGACCGGCGTCCCCAAGGGTGTGATGCTCAGCCACAGCAACGCGATGGCGTTCGTCGAGTGGAGCGCGGACGTCATCGGATCGTCGCCGGATGATCGATTCTCGAATCACGCCCCGCTGCATTTCGACCTCTCGGTGTTCGACCTGTACGTCGCGGCCCACGGGGGGGCGACTGTCGTGCTGGTACCCGACGATCAGGCCTACTTCGGGTCGTCTCTGGCCGCGCTCGTGAAAGACGAGGCGATAACCGTCTGGTACTCGGTGCCTTCGGCGCTCGCGCTCCTCGTTAGGTCGCTGAACGAGCCCCGGGAGTTGCCCTCGCTGCGCGCGGTCGTCTTCGCCGGAGAGGTCTACCCGACCCGACGCCTGCGAGAGCTGCGGGATCTCCTTCCCGACCCGCCGCTTTGGAACCTCTACGGCCCCACCGAAACGAACGTTTGCACCTACTACCGCGTCGACGAGCTGCCGGACGACGACGGCACGATCCCGATCGGGCGGGCTTGCGAGGGAACGGAGACCGTCGTTCTCACCGACCGTGGGACGCAGGCCTCGACGGGCGAGGAAGGCGAGCTGTACGTGTGCGGCCCTACGGTCATGCGCGGATACTGGGGCCGGCCGGACAAGACCGCCGAGGTTCTTGGGCCACACCCGCTCGATCCCTCGCGCCTCGCCTACAGGACCGGCGACCTGGTGAGGCTTCGCCCCGACGGCGACCTCGAGTTCCTGGGGAGGCGAGACCATCAGATCAAGAGCCGCGGCTACCGGATAGAGCTGGGTGACGTCGAAGCGGCGCTGTCCTCGCTCCCAACCTTGGAGGAGGTTGTAGCGGTCGCCCTCCCGCACGAGGATTGGGGTGCCGAGATCGTCGCCGTCGTCGCCCCGAAGGCCGGCGAACTGGTGAGCGAGCTCGACGTGAAGCGACACGCGGCCGAACGTTTGCCCAGATACATGGTGCCCTCCGACGTCCTTGTGGTCGATGCCTTGCCTCGGACCTCCAATGGTAAAGTCGATCGCCGCCGCGTCGCGGATGAAGTGCTCGACCGCCGCGGTGGCGTTCGGTAGCAACCTCGGTGGGGAGTCGCCATGTTCCTCGACGACAAGGTGCTCGCAGGGTACGCCCGACGGGAAGACAAGGCCGCGGGCATAGCGGAGGAGTTCCTCCAGCCGGTGCTCGGTGGCGTGCGCTCGGTGGCCGTCCTTTCGCGCCCGCTCGCCCAGGCGAACCCCCTCGGCTTCGTCATCTGCCACTCCTTCGGGATCGAGCAGATCCACCTCGGCCGTCACGAGGTGACGGTCGCGCGCGCGCTCACCGCGGCGGGATTCCCGGTGCTCCGCTACCAGGGCGCCGGTTACGGAGACTCGGAGGGCGATATGCGGGATGTGGGACTCGCGTCGCACCTCGCCGAGGCCCGCGACGCGGTCGCCCTCCTCGCGGCCCAGGACGGCGTGGAGGAGATAGCCGCGTACGGAGCTCGCTTCGGCGCGTTGGTCGCTGCGCTCACCGCTGAGCGCGAGGGGCTGGCCCGGCTCGCTGTTTGGGACCCCATCGTGAACGGTGCGAGCTTCATGCGCGGATTCCTGAGGGCACACGTGTTCTTCGAGATGTCTGAATCCAAGGGCGAGGGCGAGGTTAGCGGTGTCGAGCAGCTCCTCCAGGATCTCGAGGCGCAGGGTTGGGCGGACGTGAAGGGCTTCCGCCTTTCGCGGCAGGCATACGAGGAGATCGGGGAGACGGACCTCTCGAAGGACCTCGTCAACTTCAAAGGGGCGGCGCTCGTCGGAAGCGTTACCAAGCAAGGCCGTCCGACCCCGGCTGCGAAGAGCCTCTCCGCTCATCTCCGCGGGATCGGTGCGCGGGTCGTCGAGGAGTCAGTCGCCGACCCCTGGGCGGCCGAGTTCGGCCACTACCACTACCACGCCAGGATCGGGCACGACGGGGCCCAGGAGAAGGCCGACACACAGGTGGAGCTCACGGACAAGATCGCAGGCCGAACGGTGACCTGGGGCGGCAACGAACACGAGTCACTCCGGGAGGAAGCATGAGCGAACACGCCGTCTTCGTGCCGTACGGGAAAGAGCATATCGCCGCGGTCGTGACGATCCCCGAGAGGAGTCCCCGGGGCCTCGTCGTGCTCCTTTGCGGGATCGGCGCTCCGCGGAGCCACAGGTTCCAGCTGTGGCCCAGGCTGGCTCGACGGTTGGCCTCCGAGGGGCTCGCGGTCGTGCGGATGGACTATCTGGGCATCGGCGACAGCACGGGCGCAACGACGACGTGGAGGTACGAGGACCTGCCGCTCGAGGAGGTGCGAACGGTGACGCGGTTCGCTATGGAAGCCGCGGGCGTGGACCGGTTCGCGGTCGCGGGCAACTGCATAGGCAGCCACATCGGGCTCACGCTAGCCGGCACCGACGAGGCTTGTCTGGGTGCCGCCTGTATCCGGATGCCGATGCTTGACCGCGGGGGTGCCAAGCTCAGGCGTCGCGCCCGCCGCTGGAAGGTGGCTTCGGTCGTCCGATCGAGCCGCCTGCTGCGGGGGGCCCTCCATCCTGTCGCCGCTGCCACTCGCGAGCGGACGATCCGCCCGGAGGTGCGGGAGGCGTTCGTTCGCGCGGTTCGCCGCGCGCCGCTGCTCTTCCTCTACAGCCAGGAGGATGGCACCTACGACGCGGCCATCAAGCGCGATCTCGAGCAGATCGTCGCGCGGATGCCCTCGGATCCGCGGCGCTCGTACGAGCTTCAGGTTCTCCCCGGCGGCGCGCTGAAAGGTCTGGAGTCGCTCCTGATCCAGGACCTGCTGATCGAAGCCCTTGCGGGGTGGCTACCTCGCTGCTTCGACCCCGAACCTGCGGCTTCCCTACGAGCCTAGAACCTTCCTCGCCCGGTTCTTCTGGAGTACGAACACCGCCCCGAAGGCGAGCAGCACGAGGGCGCCCGCGAAGATCCAGATCACCTTCGACCCTCCGCCCCCACCCCCAGCCCTCGCCTGCGAACAGTTGGCGCTCGGCATGTAACCCACGTACTTGGTGAGGAAATCGAGCGTCGCCGGCCAGACCAGCTTCTGGTAGCCGAGGTCGTGCTTGCTGCCGTCCACGGCGGTGAAGACCTCGGGGACGCCCACGGCCTTGAGCGCGTTCGACATGTCCACTGCTTGTTGGAGCGGCACGAACTCATGCGTGCTGTTCGCGATGAACATGGGCGGGTCGCAGCCGTCGACGAAGGTGATCGGCGAGGCCTGCTGAACCACCGCTTGCGTATAGTTGCGACCTAGGTAACGGGACAGGTGACCGATGGCGCTCATGTCCATCGGGCCCGACCACGACACGACGGCGTCCACCCTGGAGCCTTGATCGAGCGGGCCGGTTCCATCGGTTCCCAGCAGCGCCGCGAGGTTCCCGCCTGCAGAGCCTCCGAACGCTGCTATCTCGGTTGGGATCACCGAGTAGCGCGTGGCGTTCTGACGGATCCACAGCACGGCGGTCTGCAGATCCTGGTACGCGGCGGGGAACAGGGATCGGGGCGCGAGCCGGTAGTTGGGAACGAATGCGACGTAGCCCTGCTCGGCGAGATAGGTCGCCTGTTCGGCCCAATCGCTCTTGTCACCCTTGCTCCAACCACCCGAGTGAACCACGACGATAGCGGGATGATTCGCGCCGTCGGTGGGTAGGTACACGTCCAACAGGAGAGAGGTTCCCCCCGCGGTCCCGTACTGGACATCGTGGTAGACCCTCACCCCGCTCGCCCACGCGCGTGGAGCCAAACCGGGTAGACCGATCGGCAGAAGCAGCGCGAACGCGATGGTCAGTGAGCCGAGCGTGCGGACGCGTCGGCGGACCGACGCGGGGGAATCCATGGGCGCTGATTCTACTGTGACACTTCGTTTTCGGCCGCGACGCCCCGGCAAGGGGGCGCGCCAGTTTGGTACGCCGGGCGTCGAGGTTGACGGGGCAGTCCCCAAATACATCTGGATTTCCTGAGTCTTTCGCTGAACGTGAAGAAGGTTCCTCAATATTGCACCTATGAAGTGGAATTCATACAATGACCGGCTTACGGCCAGGCCATCAGGGAGGGAGGCAGCGTGGTATCGACGAACGACAGCCGATCGACCGCTGGCTGGTCGTTCCTGTCCAACCACGGCAAGATCCTGGTGACGCTCGCGAGGCAGCCGTTCTTACGGCTACGAGAGATCGCCGAAATCGTAGGCATGACACCACGCTCGGCGCAGTCGATCGTGAACGATCTCGTTGCGACCGGGTACCTGGACCGGCGCCGAGAGGGTCGACGCAGCATCTACGAGGTGCGCGGGGACCGTCCTTTCGAGGTGCCCGCGGGAACCGATCGCGACGTCGCTGGATTGGTTTCGGCTCTCGTCGGCGGCCCTAGAGCTGCGCCACCCAGCTCGCTGCGACGTCGCGCTCTCGTCCTGGCCTGCAGTGACCATCGCTATCAGGAGTCCCTTCGGGGCCTTATGGCCGTCGAGGGGTTGTTAGCTGCGGCCGAGGTTGTCCTTTGGCCGGGGGGCGGGGCGTCTCTGACGGGACCGGAGGGGAGCCTGCTGCTCGAGGTGATGTCGCTTGCGATGGGGGCCGAACCGCCTGCCCGAGTGGTCCTGGTGGCCCACGAGGACTGCCACGCACGCGGCGCCTTCGAGGGCTCCGGACGCGACGCGCTCGAGCATGTGCGAAACGTGAATCCGAGGAGACGCCGGACCGTCGATCTCGTCGAGCGGGCGTTCGGCGTCGAACCTGAGATCTGGTACCTGACCCAACGGGGCGCCGGCCGAGTGGGTTCACCCCGCAAACACTTGAAGGAAGGTGCGGACAGAGCGGCTTCATAACGGCGTAGCTGGAGATAGGGGGAACCGTGACCGAGGAGCGTACGTACGACGCCGACGTGATCATCGTCGGTGGAGGGCCGGCTGGATCCGCGCTGGGGACCTTCCTTGCTATGGACGGCCGCAAGGTGATCATCATCGAGAAGGACATCCACCCGCGCGATCACGTTGGTGAGTCGCTCACTCCGTCGACGAACCTCGTCTTCAAGAAGCTGAATTTCCTCGACAAGATGAACGAAGCCGGATTCGTGCGGAAGCCGGGGACCGGGTGGAACGCCCCCCGCTCGCCGCTCTGGAGGTTCGTCGAGGTCTGGCTCTTCGAATACCCCATCCCGGATGGACCACAGCCGTTCACCTACAACCTCGAGCGTGACGTGCTCGACAACATGCTGATCCGCCACGCCCACGAGAACGGAGCGAAGGTCCTCGAGGGCGTGAAGGTCCAGAACGTGATCTTCGAAGGCGACCGCGCGGTCGGCGTTCGCGCGCAGGTCACCGACGGCTGGGAGCGCGATCTCTACGCGAAGGTCGTCGTGGATGCCTCCGGCCGGCGATGCCTACTCGCAAGTCAGCTGAAGATCAAGAAGAAGGACCCCAACTTCAATCAGTTCTGCATCTACTCCTGGTTCGAGGGGGTGACCGTTCCGCCGGAGAAGTACAAGGGATTCACCCTCTTCTATTTCTTAGGTTTGAACCAAGGGTGGGCATGGCAGATCCCGCTCCGAGACGGGAAGACGTCGATGGGTGTCGTCCTCGACAAGGAGGATTTCCAGAAGTCCGGGAAGGAGCCGGAGGACTTCTTCTACTCGTTGGTGGAACGTAACAGGACCTTCAAGGAAGCGATGAAGGACGCGACTCGGATCCGGCCCTGGTGGATAGAGGGCGACTACACCTTCAAAGTCGACCGGCTTGCTGGCCCCGGGTGGCTCCTGATCGGCGATGCGGGACGTTTCGTCGACCCCATCTTCTCGTCCGGCGTCGACGTAGCGTTGTTCTCGGCGCAGTACGCCCACGAGACCATCACGAAGGTGCTCGACTCTGGGGAAGACGGAACCGCGTTCGCCGAGTACGAGGAGCGGGTGACCGTCGGCGTCGACATCTGGTACGAGCTGATCTCGATGTTCTACAAGCTCCAGAACCTGCTGACGCGGTGGGCGACGAGCCCCTTCCGACGGGAACAGATCGTCCGCGCGCTTCAGGGCAATCCTTACATCCCCGAGACGCAGGAACGGGCGAAGAAGCTGCTCGCGGAGATGCAGGCGTCCTATGAGATCGTCCTGAAGACCCCGGGCAGCCTCCTTCGACCATGGGTGATGGACCCGGCGACGGATCACACGATGACGTGCCCGACCTGCGTTGGCGTCGCCGACTACGTGCCGGACGAGGACATGTTCGTCTGCCGGCGTTGCGGCTCCAAGGCGCCAGCTACAACGTTGAAAGTCGTTGGGGCGTAAGGAGCTCCTGCTCGAGTCGGTGGAGATCTGATATGGACGAACACAAGCTCTTCCTGTTGCTGATCGAGGTCGTGATCCTCGTCGTGGGAGCTCGCACGGGCGGCGAGATCGCGGTTCGCCTCAACGTTCCCGAGGTGGTGGGTGAGATCGTGGCCGGCGTCTGCCTGGGTCCCTCGCTCCTGGGGGCTCTTTGGCCCAGCGGGTTCCACGCCGTGTTCCCGCCAGACCCGGAGCAGTTCCATCTGCTCGAGCTGATGGGTTGGATCGGAGTCGTGTTCCTGGTGCTGTTGTCCGGCTGGGAGGTGAACCTAGCGCTGCTCCGTCACGCCCGCAAAGCGGTTGTGACGGGGTGGATAGGAGGCTTCTTCCTGCCCTTCGTGATGGGGTTCGGGCTCGGATGGCTCGTTCCAGCGGACCTCATCGGGACGAGCGTCTCACGAGGGGTGTTCGCGCTCTTCATCGGGACGGCCATGTCGATATCAGCCATCCCGGTGATCGCCCGGATGCTGTTGGATCTCGATCTGTTCCGAACGCGGGTAGGCATGGTCATCATGTCGACAGCGATGGCCGACGACACCGCAGGGTGGATCGTGCTCGCCATCGTCACTGGCATCGCCACGACCGGTGGGTTCGCGGGCCGCACCGTCGCCATCGCGCTCGGAGGGATCGTGGTCTTCCTCGTGTTCGCTTTCACGGTCGGAACGCGGCTCGTGCATCTCGCGATGCTCGGAAGCAGGAGACTGCGTATGCCGTTCGCCCAAACGACGGTGGTCCTGGCCCTCGTGCTGACCGGCGCCGCGGTAACGCAGGCGATCCACGTGCACCTGGTGCTCGGCGCTTTCATCGCGAGCGTGCTCGTTTCCCGCAGCCCCGGGAGGGACCCCGCCACACGTGACGCGATCCGTCATGTGGCGCTCGCGCTCTTCGTTCCGTTCTTCTTCGGCTACACGGGCTTGAAGGTCGACCTGACGACGCTGACGGGAGCCGCGCTGCCGGTCGCGATCGCGGCGATCCTGGTGGCGTCCGTCGGCAAGCTCGTCGGCGGGGGGGTCGGCGCCCGTCTCGGTGGTCTGACGTGGTCGGAGTCCATCGCGGTCGGCGCCGGGCTGAACGCCCGGGGCGCGATGGAGCTCGTGATCGCGGCGATCGGCCTGTCGATCGGCGTCCTGACAGTGGCCATGTACTCCATAGTCGTGTTGATCGCGGTCGTCACTACGTTCACGGCGGCGCCGATGCTGCGCCGCTACGCCATGCGTCACGCCGCTCAGCTCGCGGTGCCTGCGCCCGAAGACATGGAGGTTCCTGCATGATGCACTCGATCCTGCACCCAGCGATTCCCGCGAACGTGATCGGCGCCAAGCTCACCGCGTACGTCCTGCTCGACGTATTCCTGATCGTCGTTCTCGCAAGGCTGCTCGGAACGCTTATGACCAAGATCGGACAGCCACGCGTGGTCGGCGAGATCCTTGCCGGCATCCTGCTCGGACCGACGCTGCTCGGGACGGACCTCTCACTGTTCGTCGCCCCGGTCGAAGCGCGGGCGGCGCTGTCGATCATCGCAACGATCGCGTTGGTTCTGTTCATGTTTCTCGCAGGAACGGAGTACGACCTATCCGTCGTCTCGGGGCGAGCCGGGCAGGCGGGGTCGCTGGCCCTGCTGGCGGTCGCCGTCCCTGCGGTCCTGGGGTTCCCTGTTGCGCTGGCCATGCACACCGGAACCTACGCGGGGGCCCAGGGGTCCTCGTTCTTCCCCTTCGCGCTGTTCGTCGGGGCCGCGCTCTCGGTGACGGCGTTCCCCGTGATGGCGCACATCCTTATGGAGCGGGGCGAGCTGAACTCGCGGATGGGCGGTCTCGGGGTCGCCACGACCGGGATCATGTCGATCGTCATGTTCCTCTACATCGCGTTCGCGGCGGCGGTCGCCGCGTCGAACGGTTTCGGGAGCCTGATACTGAAGCTCGGACTGGTCGCAGCTTTCGCCCTCGCGTCGTGGTTCGTCGTCCGGCCGTTGATCGGCCGCGTCCTTCCCGGCATGGTTCAGGACGGCACGCTTTCAGGGAACGGGATGGCCATCGTCTTCGCCGGGATGGTCCTCTACGGACTGGTCGCGGACCGGATCGGGATCAACGCGCTGGTGGGCGGATTCGCGTGGGGACTGATCCTTCCCCAAGATCGAGCTCTGCGGCACTCTATCGCGATGAAGGTACAGGACGTGGCTCTGGTGCTCTTCCTGCCGGTGTTCTTCGCGTTC
>JBGPKY010000020.1:0-20129 GCA_041486205.1 Actinomycetota bacterium | reverse complement strand
CGTCCCCGACACCCAGTTCGCCACGATCGCGTCGCGACCGCGGGCCGGCTCACGGAAAGGTCCGTAGAAGTAGACGGCGTCCTCGGCGAACAGCGCGCGCACGTCGCTGGGGTCGTTCGTCTCCCACGCATGGAAGTACGACTCGAGCCAGCCGCTGAGGTCCGTCACACGTGGAGCCTCAGTACGAAACGGTTCCCGTTCCCTCGGTCACCGTTACGTCGGGGGTCGGATCGACTCCCGCCTTGTCCAGGATTCCCTTCCTCACTCGCGATGATGGCGCGGGCCCCGACTACCAGCGTTCCCGGTGGACCAGTTCGCCGAACGACTTGCGGTCGCTCGGCGCGCCTAGACGCCCGGCCGGGAAACCGAACGAAAGCAGGACGTCGCACCGGAAGCCTTCGGGGTAGCCGAGAAGCTCTCGGGTGAGCGGTTCGTCGTAGACAGCTGCGTGCACCGAGCCGATACCCTGCTCCCACGCGGCGAGCATCATGTTCTGAGCGCACTGCCCGAGGTCGAACGCGATCGACTCCCGCTCCCAGCCCTCTTCGGCCTGGGGAACCACGAGAGCGACAGCGGCTGCGGCGCCGGCGAGATGCTCGGCGTAGTCCCCGATCTGCGACAGCCCGCGCAGATGCTCGCGATCGGTGCAGACGACGAACGTCCAACGCTGGTCGTTCTTCGACGACGGAGCGAGCCTCCCGGCCTCCAAGATGCGAGTCAGCGTTTCCCCGGGCAACGGCCGCCCGTCGAAGCGCCGGACCGCGCGTTGCGACGAGATCGCGTCGAAGACCTCCACGACGCGCGAGTCTAGACCCCCCTCGGCCCGGCGGCTTACCTCGCCGAGCCCTCGACCTTCGCCTTCAAGCGCTTGAGCTGCGCCGACCCGTCGGACTTGATCGCCGGGTAGAAGACGAGCCCGAGGAGTGGGTTGCCGTCGCCGTCGGTCACGCGCTCCACCGTTGTTCCGCTGCCGGCGGGCGCAAGGGTGAACGTGTGGGTCAGATGCACGTCCTTCTTCCCTTCCGCGCGCTGGGAAACGGAGTAGGCGAACTTGCGCGGCCGCTCGAGCGCGACGATCTCCAGGTCGGCCGTGTTCGGCTTGCCGAAGAAGATCTGGTCGGAGCGGTATTTCGAGCCGACGGCCGGCGGGCCGGCGCTCACCTCGTGCACGGCGAGCTTGGCCTTCGGGTTCGCCCACGAGCCGTGGTTCGGCATGTCTGCGAGCACGTCGAACACCGACTCGGGCGGCGCGTTGACCTGTGCTTTCCAGCGGAACGCCATGGCGCTCTCCCTTCCATCGAGGGCCGCGAAAGCACCAGTTAAGCCGGGCCTTACGTAAGTGTCAACTTAAATGCTTGGCGTCCGACGGCTCATCCTGCAGCCGGCGGTGGAGGGAGCGCCTCGCCGGCCGATGGCTCGGCAGGCGGCTCGGCGGGCGGCATGGCCTCAGCGGGCGGCATGGCCTCAGCGGGCGGCGTCGCTATGGCGGGCGATCCGCCGACGGGCGGCTCGGCGGCGAGCAGAGCCGCGACGGGGGCCGCCTCTCCGCCCTTCTTGCCACGACGGCTCATCGCGAACGCGCCCACCACGAGGAGGATCAAGACTCCCGCGCCGATGAGGATGAACACCAAGCTTGAGGACGAGGAGCTCTTGGCGCTCGCCACCGCCGTGAGATCGGTGCGCGCACCGATCTTCGGTTCCCACGTAACCGTGTTGCCGTCGACCTTGCCGTTGGAGGAGATGATCCCGCCTGGGAAGGTGATCGAGATACGGATGTCGGCCGATTGCATCGCCTGCTGCACGAGCTGGTCCATCTGCGGGTCGCCAGTCTGCTGCGTCGCGCTCGACAGGTCCATCGCGCCCGAGACCTTGAACTGGTCGCCATCGCGGACGATCTGCAACGCGTCCGAGCCGGAAGCGGCGCTTCCGAACTCCGCGAGCGGCGCCGAGTCGAACGTGACCTTCTGCCCCACGAACGTGCCATCGTCATAGGGCTCCGTCTTCACGCCCTGCGCGCCCGGGGACACGATCGGGTTCCCGCTTAGCATCTGGTCCGCGGTTTGGCCGGTCGCAGTCAGGATCTGCTTGTTAACCGCGAAGATCACCGTGCCGCTCACCTTGTTATCGGATGACACCGTCAGATCCATGTTCAGCTTCAGACAGCTCGACAGCAACAGCGACAACGCGACAACGGTCAGAACCTTCACCGCGGCGGTTCCCGGTCGCTTCATGCGATCACCCCTCTCGATCGACCGAAGCCTATACGGGATCAGGCCGCGTGTTCGTAGCCGGCTCAGAGTTCGGCACCCTCATATACCGGAACGCCATCGATGAGGGTGAGGACCACTTCCACCCGTGAGATCTCGCCCGGGTCGACCGCGAACAGGTTCTGAGACAGGACGACGAGGTCGGCGAACTTGCCCACCTCGATCGATCCCGTGACGTCGTCCAGATGGTTCACGTAGGCCGATCCCATCGTGAACGCGCGGATCGCTTGAGCGAGCGTGATCCGTTCGTCCGGCAGGAGGGGTTCATCCTCGCGCTCATCGTGGCCGCCGTAGAGATAGCCGGGCGGAACCGTGCGGTTGACGGCGACGTGGATCTCCTGAAGGACGTCCGGAGTGGAGACCGGCCAGTCGCTTCCGAAGGCAAGGACGGCGCCCGAGCGGGTGAGGCTCCCGAACGGGTACTGCCACGTCGCGCGCTCCGGGCCGATGAACGGCAGCGTCAACTCGGTCATCTGAGGGTCGTGAGCGGCCCACAGCGGCTGACCGGTCGCAGTTACGCCCAGCCGACGGAAGCGCGGCACGTCGTCGGGATGGACGACCTGGATGTGCGCGAGGTGGTGACGGTTGTCGTTCGGACCGTTTTCCACGCGCGCCGCCTCGATCGCGTCCAAGGCATCCCGAACCGCCTTGTCGCCGATCACGTGGAAATGGACCTGGAACCCCTCCGAGTCCAGCCGCGTGACGATCTGAGGCAGCTCCTGGGGGTCGACGTAGGAAAGCCCGTGGTTGTCGGTCGCGTGACCTTCCGCATCGAGGTAGGGCTCGAGCATGGAAGCCGTGAAGTTCTCACACACGCCGTCTTGCATGATCTTCACGGTGGTCGGACGGTACCGGTCTATCCCGAGCGCCGCCTCGCGGAAGCCGGCGAGCTCCTCGACCTGATCGAGGCCACGCCCGCGCCCCCACCAGAGCGCACCGACCACGCGTGCGGTCAGCCTCCCCCGCTCCGCGAGCATGGGATAGACGTCGCGGCTATCGGGCAGCGTCGGGTACGCGCCGACGATCGCGTCCTGCCACGCGGTGATGCCGAGCGAGTGTAGATACGTCTGCGCGCCGAGGATCGCGTCGGCTCGCTCTTCAATGCTGGGCTCGGGAACCAGCCGCCGGACGAGAGACATCGCGCCCTCGTGGAGTGTGCCCTGCGGCCCGCCGTCGGGCTCGCGTTCGATCCGGCCGTCGGCCGGGTCGGCGGTTCCTGCGCCCACGCCCGCCATCTCGAGGGCCGTCGTGTTGACCCAGGCGGCATGGTTGTCCCGGTTCGAAAGGAACACCGGCCTGTCGGGAATGACGGCGTCCAATACCCCACGGCTGGGCGTGCCGCGGGGGAAGACATCCATAGCCCAGCCGCCGCCGATGACCCAGGCCGCGTCGCGGTTCGCCTCGGCGTAGCCGCGGATCAGCCCCAGGTACTCGTCGACCGAATGAACCTCGCTGAGGTCGCACCGGAGGCGGTCCATGCCGCCACCGGTCGGGTGGACGTGGGCGTCCTGGAAACCGGGCAGGACCATCTTCCCGCGCAGGTCGATCGTCTGAGTCCGGGGCCCGATGCGCTCTCGGACCTGGTCGTCGGTGCCGACTGCGAGGATATGCCCATCGCGAACGGCGACAGCCTGCTCCCAGCGACCTACGGCATCCACGCAGTAGACATCGCCGTTCACGAAGACCAGGTCGGCAGGCTTCGCATCGTTCACGTTGGATCCTCCATGCGCCCAGCCTGGTCAGACGACGAATGGGCCGTCGGGGATCTGCTGGGTGATGCAGTGCGGGCCGCCGCCTCCGAACGAGAGGATCGCGCCGGGGACCGGCACGGCCTCACGGTCCGGGAACACCTTCTGGATCAAACCGAGGGCCTCCTCGTCCTGCGTCACACCGCCGGTCGGCACGATAACTCCGCCGTTCACCAGGTAGAAGTTCAAGTACGGGATGGCTACGGGCCCGTAGCCCTCGACCAGGGCCGAGGCGGTCACGGGGACATCGATCACCTCGAACGAGCGACCGCGCGCGTCGCGGGCGGCCGCGAGGCGCCCTGCGTTCGCGTTCCCGAGCGGCGTGTCGGGATCGCCGGGATCCTTCGGACGGAGCAGCATGATCGTTCCCGGCCTCACGAACTGCGCGACACCGTCGATATGCCCGTCCGTATCGCGGTCGTCGGCCATGCCAGTGGGCAGCCATACGATCGAGTCGACCCCGAGGAACGTGCGAAGCAGGGCTTCGATCTGATCTCGCGTGAGATCGGGGTTGCGGTTGGGATTCAACAGGCAGGTCTCTGTCGTTAGGAGTGTCCCTTCGCCGTCGACGAAGAACGACCCACCTTCCAGGACTAAGGGCGCCTCGTAGCGGCGCACGCCGAGCACCTCAGCGAGCAGCATAGGCACGCGGGCATCGCGATCGTACGGGAGGTACTTCTCGCCCCAGGAGTTGAAGCGGAAGTGCACCATCGCGACCTCACCGCGAGCGTTCGTGACGAAGACGGGCCCGTTGTCGCGCATCCACGAGTCGTCGATCGGCAGCTCGAGCGGCTCGACGCCCGTGCCGCAATGGTCGCGCACCTCAGCTGCGGCGCGGGGAACGCACACCATCGTGACCGGCTCGAAAGCCGCGACGGCTCGAGCGACGGCCGCGTAGTCGTCCTTGGCGAGCTCGTAGTGGCCGCCCCACAGCGACTCGCGGGTCGGCCACGCCATCAAGGTCCCGCGATGACGGCCGAACTCCGGAGGCATCGAGAACCCGTCCTCGATCGGCGTTCCGCTCACGGCCCGAAGCCTAGCGGTCATCTGGGCCCGGCGTCGCGCATCATGGGGGGATGAGCACCGAGGCGCAGGATCTGATCGACTCACGCGGGCTGTTCGGTCGCGGCATGCGCCTTGTCGGCTCCTACATCAAGGCCCATCCCAAGCCATTCGTCATCTCGGTCTGCGGCGCGTTCACGTTCGCGGTCGCCTCGGTCGGGGTGACGGTGGCGCTCGGGCGCGTGACGGACCGCGTCCTGCGGCCGGCCTTCGGCAAGGGAGTGAGCGCCGGCACGGTGTGGCTCGCGATCGCGGCCGTCATGGGGCTCGCGATCCTTCGCGCTGCGGGCATCGGCGTCCGCCGGTACTACAGCGGCGTTTTGGGCTCCGCCGTGGGGGCCACGCTTCGCGAACGCGTCTCGGACCGGTACCGGGATCTGTCGCTCGCGTACCACCGCGCCACGCCGACGGGCGAGCTCCTCGCGCATGTCGAGGCCGACGTCGAGGCGGCCATCGACGTCTTGTATCCGGTCCCGTTCGCGATCGGAGTCATGTTCCTCGTCTCCTTCGCGATGGTCTCGCTAGTCCTCACCGATCCCTACCTCACGCTCATCGGGTTGGTGATGGTGCCAGCGCTCGCGATCTTGAACCGCTCGTTCGCGAAGCGGATGCAAGGACCGGCGCAGCGCGCGCAGGAGCGGATCGGGGACGTGTCTTCCGTCGCTCACGAGTCCATCGACGGGGCGCTCGTCGTGAAAGCCCTGGGGCGCGAGCGAGCCGAGGTCGAACGCCTGCGCGACAAGGCACAACAGCTTCGCAAGGAGCGCACCGACGCTGGCTTCGTACGCGCCGGGTTCGAGCCCGCGCTCGAGGCACTCCCCTCGCTCGCGATCACCGTGATGCTCGCCGTTGGGGCGTGGCGCGTGTCGACCGGCGCGGTCACCATCGGAACGCTGGTGCAGATGGTCACGCTGTTCGGCATGCTCGCGTGGCCGATGCGATTCATCGGCTGGATCCTCTCCGAGCTCCCCCGCGCCGTGGTCGGCCACGGCCGGATAGCCGGCGTCCTCGAGCAACCGATCACGATCGAACGCGACGCCGAGCCGGTCGTCCTGCCGGACGAGCCGCTCGACGTTCGAGCCGAGGCACTCTCCTACGAGTTCGCCGGCGTGCGGGTCCTCGACGAGGTCACCTTCAACGTCCGCGCGAACGAGTCGGTTGCGCTGGTCGGGCCGACGGGCGTCGGCAAGTCGACGCTCGCGCAATTGCTCGTGCGGCTGGACGATCCGACGTCGGGCGAGATCCTGCTCGGCGGAGTGAACCTGCGCCACATCGAGGCGAGATCGCTGAGGCACGCCGCTTCGATGGTGTTCCAGGAGAGCTTCCTGTTCGCGAACACGGTCGCCGAGAACATCGCGCTCGACTCCGACGCTTCGCGAGATGAGATCGAGCGGGCCGCCACGATCGCCCAGGCTGACCGTTTCATCCGCGAGCTTCCGAGAGGCTTCGAAACGGTGCTCGGCGAGCGCGGCCACACGCTGAGTGGCGGCGAGCGCCAACGGGTGGCGCTCGCCCGGGCGCTGGTTCGCAAGCCACACGTGCTGATCCTGGACGATGCGACGAGCTCCGTTGACCCGACCATCGAGGCCGAGATCCTTGCCGGCCTCCGAGCGGAACTGCAGACGACGCTCATCGTCATCGCTTACCGCCTGTCCACGATCCGCCTGGCCGACCGCGTCCTCTACCTCGAGCGCGGCCGGCTGCGCGCGTCCGGCTCGCACGAGGAACTCCTGGCCGGCGAACCCGGCTATGCGGCGATGGTCCGCGCCTACGAGCGAGGTGAACGATGAGCGCCGCGGTCGTGGACGAGACGCCCTCCGTCGCGGAGCCCGAGCACGACCTCCCGATCCCGATGCACCTTCAGAAGTCCTGGAGTGTGCTGGTCCGCGGCCTTCGCGAGAGTCCCGCGCTGCGCACGGGCCTCGGCTTCACGGTGGTCGTCTCCCTCGCCGCAGCGGTGGCCAACCTGGTCGCGCCCGTGCTCATCCAGCAGATCTTCGACCACGGCTTCACCGGCCGGTTCCACCCGGGCTTCGTATTCGGGATCTGCGGCCTGTCGTTCGCGCTGGTCGCCGGAACCTACGTCGCCGGCCGGGCGGCCGCTCGAAGGCTCGTGCGCGCGTCCGAGGAGGCCTTGATGACGCTCCGCGTGCGGGGGTTCGAGCACATCCACCGGCTCTCCATCGCGTCGCAGTCGCAGGAGCGGCGCGGGGTGTTCGTCGCTCGCGTGACCGCCGACGTCGACACGCTGTCACAGTTCACCGAGTGGGGCGGCATCGCGTGGATCGTGTCGTTCGCGCAG
This sequence comes from Actinomycetota bacterium, assembly GCA_041486205.1. Classification (GTDB taxonomy): domain Bacteria; phylum Actinomycetota; class UBA4738; order UBA4738; family HRBIN12; genus JBGPKY01. The sequence continues at coordinate 12,750 of JBGPKY010000020.1, read as the reverse complement.
ATCCTCGGCGCGTTCCTGCTGATGCTCCTCTACTCATGGCAGCTCGCGATCCCGGTCGTCCTGCTGGTCGGCCCGCTCCTGTTCGTGGTCTCGAAGCTGCAAGCGTCGCTTTCAGCCGCGTTCGACCTCGTTCGCGCGCGGGTCGGACAGATGCTGTCGGAGGTATCCGAGAGCGTCATGGGCGCCGCGGTCGTGCGTGCGTACGGGCTCGAGGAGCGGGTCGACAACCGCGTGAAGCGCTCGATCCGCGACCGCTACAACGCGCAGGTCCTCGCGCACTTCCGCACGGCGACGCTGTTCCCGATGGCGACGGTGTTCTGGGGACTGTCGCTTTCGGTCGTGATCTTCGTTGGCGCGACGTTCGGGCCGAGATGGGGCCTCACGTTCGGTCGCGTGTCCGCGTTCCTGTTCCTGGCCGACCTATTCGTGCACACGTTCACCGACCTGCCCGAGATCTACGCCGACACGCAGACGGCGATCGCCGGATGGCGGAAGATCCTCGCGCTGCTCGAGCTACCGGTCGAGATCGTCGAGCCCTCGCCCGGAGTCGTGCTGCCGGCGGGCCCGCTCTCCGTCCGCGCCGAGAACGTCGGCTATCGCTACGGCGATGGGCCATCGGTCCTGCGCGAGGTGTCGATCGAGGTGCCGGCGGGCGGGCATGTCGCGATCGTCGGCGAGACCGGCTCGGGCAAGACCACGTTCTCCAAGCTGCTCACGCGACTCGCCGACCCCGTCGAAGGCGGGATCAAGATCGAGGGCGTCCCTCTGCGTGAGATCGCGCGCGAGTCGCGCCAGTCGGCGGTTCGCATGGTTCCGCAGGACGGGTTCCTGTTCGATATGACGGTTCGCGAGAACGTCCGGGCCGGCCGAGAGGGCGCCACCGACCGCGAGATCGAGACCGCTTTCGAGGAACTCGGCCTCGGAACCTGGGTCGGTTCACTCCCGCAGGGTCTCGATACCCGCGTCGGCGAGCGCGGCGAGTCCTTGTCGGTGGGCGAACGCCAGCTCGTCTCGCTCGCTCGGGCGCAGATCGGCAACCCGGGCGTGTTGATCCTCGACGAAGCCACGAGCGCGGTCGACCCAGCGACGGAGAGAAGGATCTCCGAGGCGCTCCGGAGGCTATCGACCGGACGAACGTCGATCACGATCGCCCACCGCCTTTCGACGGCCGAGGTCGCTGACTCCGTCTTCGTCTTCGACGGCGGCCGGGTCGTCGAACGCGGAACCCACGCGGAGCTGGTCGAGGCGGGCGGCGTCTACGCGGGTCTGTTCCGGAGCTGGCTCGGCAACGTCCGAACGTAACCAGCTTCACGACTTAGGCGAGCAACGGACTCCCTCTCGTCGTTCAGAGCTGCGGGGGAAGGTAGGGTTTGCCGATGCGGGAGATCCAGGCGCTCGGGGCTGTGGTCGAAGAGGTCGGCGGTCACGTTCGCGTGGAGCCGATCTTGGTGGATCCGCCGGGTCGTGGCGAGGTGCTGGTGCGGCTCGCGGCGAGCGGCGTCTGCCACAGCGACCATTGGGCGATCGCGAACGGCAACTGGGGGGCGCCGTTCCCCATGCTGCTCGGACACGAAGGCGCCGGAGTCGTGGAGGCCGTCGGAGACGATGTGGAAGGACTCGCGCCGGGTGATCGGGTTCTGCTTGCTTGGGGTGTCCCCTGCGGGACGTGCCCGGCGTGCCGTCGAGGCGCGGCGCGCAGGTGCGCGCACGACTGGACGCAGCCGTCACGGATCCGCATCGCGCGAACCGGGGCGCCGCTTCAGGGAACGCTGTCGCTAGGGACGCTTTCGACGCATACGGTGGTCAACGCGGCGCAGGCGATCCGGGCACCTGCTGGTGCCGACCTCTCGAGGGTCTGCCTGATCGGCTGTGGCGTCTCGACCGGCGTTGGAGCGGCGGTCAACACAGCGGGGGTTTGGCACGGCGCGACCGTCGCGATCGTGGGGCTCGGCGGCATCGGGCTCTCGGCGTTGCAGGGCGCGCGCATCGAAGGAGCGAAGCGGCTGATCGCCGTCGATCTCGTTCCGGCCAAGCTCGCATGGGCCCGCGCGATGGGAGCCACCGACGTGGTCGACGCGAGCGCGAGCGATCCGGTGCAAGCCGTTCGCGCGCTTACGAAGGGCGCAGGCGTCGATTTCGCGTTCGAGGCGACCGGTGTTCCGGCCGTAGTCGGTCAAGCGGTCGCCATGCTCGCGCGGGGAGGCGTCGCGGTGGCGATCGGCGTGCCGCCGCTCGAGAGCGAGGTGCGACTTGAGTGGAGCGGCGGGTCCGGCGGCGCTTACCCGAACAAAGCCTCGCTCCTGGTGACCGACGGCGGTGACGCGCTGCTCGAGGACTTCTCGACGTGGATGGACTGGGCCGTCGAAGGACGGCTCGACCTCGACGCCATGGTCACGGCCGAGGGCCGGCTCACCGAAGCCGGCATCGAGGAGGCGTTCCGCGCGATGCTGGCGGGGGAGGCCGTCCGCACGGTCATCCGCATCGAGCAGTGATGCCGCGCATCCGGTCGGAACCGACCGGGCCTGGCGCGGCCGCGGCGCGAGGGAAGATCCGTTGACACCAGTGGGCGGATATCGGAAGGTATCTGGACCTCCGCGCCGGCACCCGCCGCGCGGACGGAACGACAGGGAGGCCGGCTTGATCCGGACACGGTGCCAAGGGAGCGTCGCAAGCATGATCCCGGCACGCCTCTGCTGTTGTCGAATGCCCGGCTGAGCCCGGCCGTCACCCTCCACAGGCCAGCGGCCATCGGGTTCCGTTTCTCCTAGGCATCCCGAAGGGCTCGCCACACACTCCGTACCTCACGGTGCGCCGTTTCCGGCGTCCCCACCCGATCCATCGACGAGGAGCTGATACCTATGAGCACGGCTTGGTCCTTCGAGACACGCCAGATCCACGCCGGGCAGTCGCCCGACTCGCAGACGAACGCTCGCGCGCTTCCGATCTACCAGTCCACGGCGTTCACGTTCGACAGCAGCGAGCACGCCGCGAGCCTGTTCGCGTTGAAGGAGTTCGGCAACATCTACTCGCGGATCATGAACCCGACCCACGCGGTCGTGGAGGACCGCATCGCCTCGCTGGAGGGCGGGGTCGGCGCGCTGCTCGTGTCCTCAGGACAAGCCGCCGAGACGATCGCGATCCTCAACCTCGCGGAAACCGGCGATCACGTGGTGTCGAGTCCTTCGCTCTACGGGGGCACGTACAACCTCTTCCACTACACGCTGCCGAAGCTCGGCATCGAGGTCACGTTCGTCGGCGATCCCGACGACCTCGAGCAGTGGCGCGCCGCCATCCGCCCGAACACGAAGGTGCTCTTCGGCGAGTCGATCTCGAATCCGAAGAACGACATCTTCGACATCGAGGGCGTCGCGGCGGTCGGGCACGAGGACGGCGTGCCGCTGATGATCGACAACACCGTTGCCACCCCCTACCTGATCCGGCCGTTCGAGTGGGGTGCAGACATCGTCGTCCACTCGGCGACCAAGTACCTCGGTGGTCACGGAACGACGATCGCCGGGTTCATCGTCGACGGCGGCGGTTTCGATTTCGCATCGCAGCCGGAGCGGTTCCCGAACTTCAACGAGCCGGACCCCTCCTACCACGGGCTCGTGTACGCGCGGGACCTAGGTGTCGGCTCCACGCTCGGCGCCAACCTCGCCTACATCCTGAAGGCGCGTGTGCAGCTGCTTCGCGACCTAGGCTCGTCGAGCTCGCCGTTCAACGCGTTCCTCATCGCGCAGGGCCTGGAAACGCTCAGCCTTCGCGTCGAGCGGCACGTGCGGAACGCGCAGGCGGTGGCCGAGTGGCTGCAAGGCAGAGACGAGGTCGAGAGCGTGAACTACGCCGGCCTGCCGAGCAGCCCCTGGTACGAGCGGGGCAAGAAGTACGCGCCGCTCGGCACCGGCGGCGTGCTCGCGTTCGAGATCGAAGGCGGCGTCGAGGCGGGTCGTCGGTTCGTCGAGGCGCTCGAGCTGCACAGCCACGTCGCGAACATCGGCGACGTGCGGAGCCTCGTGATCCACCCCGCCTCGACGACGCACTCGCAGCTCACGGCCGAAGAGCAGGCGGCCACCGGCGTCACGCCCGGCCTGGTCCGGCTCTCCGTCGGACTCGAGAACATCGCGGACATCCTCGCCGACCTCGACGCCGGCTTCCGGGCGGCCAAGGAGGCGTGAGTGCGATGACGATCTCATACAAGGGACCTCCTCCTGTTAGCGCCGCGTGGCGAGAGGGCGACCACCCCGGTCGGAGGCGCTTCGCCGATCTCGGGCGGTTCGGACTCGAGCTCGGCGGAGAGCTGCCGCAAGTGCGGATGGCGTACGAGACGTTCGGCAAGCTCGACGAGAACGGGAGCAACGCCGTCCTCGTGCTGCACGCACTCACCGGCGACTCGCACGTCGCCGGGCCGGCGGGGCTCGGGCACGTCACCGCGGGCTGGTGGGACAGGCTCGTCGGGCCGGGCATGCCGCTCGACACCGAGCGCTGGTTCGTGGTCTGCCCGAACGTGCTCGGCGGCTGCCAGGGAACTACCGGCCCAGCCTCGGCCGCATCGGACGGAAGGCCGTGGGGCTCGCGGTTCCCGAAGCTCACGATCCGCGATCAGGTAAGGGTCGAGGTCTCGCTCTCCGACGAGCTGGGGATCGGACGCTGGGCCACCGTGATAGGCGGCTCGATGGGAGGGATGCGCGTTCTGGAGTGGACGGTCATGGAACCCGCTCGGGTGGGGGTGGCCGTTGCGCTGGCCGTCGGAGCGGCAGCGACCGCCGACCAGATCGGCCTGTGCGCGGCCCAGCTGGCTGCGATCCGCAGCGACCCGCGCTGGAACGGTGGCGAGTACTACGACGCAGCCGCGGGCGAGGGCCCGCACGTCGGGATGGGCCTGGCAAGGCGGATCGCGCATCTTTCCTATCGAAGCGAAGCCGAGCTCGAGATCCGGTTCGGCCGCGACGAGCAACCCGGAGAGGACCCGCTTTCGGATGGCCGCTTCGCGGTCGAGTCCTACCTCGACCATCAGGCCGACAAGCTCTCGAGGCGCTTCGACGCGAACACCTATCTGGTGCTCACGGAGGCGATGAACACCCATGACATCGGCCGAGGTCGCGGCGGGGTTCAGGCGGTGCTTTCGAACGTGCGAGTGCCGATGGTCGTGGGCGGTGTGTACTCCGACCGGCTCTACCCCCTTCGCCTTCAGCGGGAGATCGCGGAGCTGGTTCCCACGTGCGACGGCGTGCGAGTCGTGCACGCGCCCTACGGCCACGACAGCTTCCTCATCGAGGTCGACGGGGTCGGGCCGATCATCCAGGAAGCTCTCGGGAGGGTGCCGGTGGGCGCCGGCTGAGGCTCCGGCGGTAGGGTTTGGCCGTGCCGGCGACGAAAGCGCTGCCGTTCGAACCACCACTCGCCCCGATGCTGGCGAAGCTCGAACGCGAGATCCCTCGCGGCGATGGGTGGCGCTACGAGCCGAAATGGGACGGTTTCCGGGCGATCGTCTTCCGGGAAGGCGGCGGTGTCAGGATCCAGAGCCGCGACGCGAGGCCATTAGAGCGCTACTTCCCTGAGCTGGTCCCCGCGCTTCGCGAAGCGTTCCCGGCCGGCAGCGTGGTAGACGGCGAGGTGATCATCGCCGACGAGCAAGGCCTCGACTTCGACGCTCTGCAGCTTCGTTTGCACCCGGCACAGTCGCGGATACAGAAACTCGCTGCCGAGATCCCCGCATCGTTCGTCGCGTTCGACCTCCTCGCCGAGGATGGAGAGGACCTGCGCGCCTCGCCGCTCGCGGAACGCCGAGTGCGACTGGCCGCGATCCTCGGCGACGAGGCCTCGGAGCATCTTCCGGTCGGCACGACGATGGTCCTTCTCACCCCGCAGACCGATGACCCCGATGAGGCCGGAACCTGGTTCGAACGGCTAGAGCGGATCGGGCTGGACGGCGTGGTCGCCAAGCGCGCCGACGGGCGCTATGAGCCCGGCAAGCGCGTGATGGTGAAGGTCAAACATCGCAGGACCGCGGACTGCGTCGTCGGTGGCTACCGCCTTTCGAAGTCCGGCGACGGCGTCGGCTCGCTGCTGCTCGGGCTGTACGACGAGGACGGTGTGTTCCATCTCATCGGTCACACTTCGGCGTTCAAGGCGAAGGAGCGGCGCGAGTTGCTCGTGCGCCTGGAGCCGCTGATCCGCGAGGAGAGCTTCGACGGCCGGACGCCCGGCGGGCCCAGCCGGTGGTCGGCCGGCCGAGACCCCTCATTCGTCGCCGTCCAACCCAAGCTCATCTGCGAGGTGAGCTACGACTACCTCCAGGGCCACCGATTCCGACACGCGACCGGCTTCGTCCGGTGGCGGGACGACCGCGATCCGAAGGACTGCACGTTCGATCAGCTCGAAGGCCGCCGGGGAAGCTGAGGCGCGCCCGATGACTTCCCGCAAAGAGATCCTCGAGATCGCAGGCCGGGAGGTCGCGATCTCGAACCCCGAGAAGGTCTTCTTCCCTCAGACCGGCCACACGAAGCTCGACCTCGTCCGCTACTACCTCGCGGTCGCCGACGGGGCGATGCGGGGCGCGGCGAACAGACCGATGGCGCTGAAGCGGTTCGTGAACGGCGCCGAGGGGGAGTTCTTCTTCCAGAAGCGCGCGCCGTCCTCGCGACCTGACTGGATCGAGACGGTCGAGCTCAGCTTCCCATCTGGGCGCACGGCCCAAGAGATAGTCGTCCGCGACGCGGCGCAGCTCGCGTGGGTCGTGAACCTCGGCTGCATCGATCTCAACCCGCATCCGGTGCGCGCCCACGATCTCGACCACCCCGACGAGCTGCGCGTAGACCTCGACCCGGTGCCGGGAGTCGAGTGGGCGCAGATCCGCGACGTCGCGATGGTTGTGAAGCAGGCCCTGTCGGACCTCGGGCTCGTCGGATGGCCGAAGACGTCCGGCTCGCGCGGGATCCACATCTACGCCCGGATCGCGCCACGCTGGAGCTTCCCCGAGGTCCGCCGTGCGGCACTCGCGCTCGCGCGCGAGGTGGAACGCCGGGTCCCGGATCTCGCAACGAGCAAGTGGTGGAAGGAGGAGCGCCACGGCGTGTTCCTCGACTACAACCAGAACGCGAAAGATCGAACGGTCGCCTCGGCATACTCGCTCCGCCCCACGCCCGACGCCCGGGTCTCGGCCCCGCTCCGGTGGGACGAGGTTCCCGACTGCGAACCTGCGGCGTTCACGATCGAGACGGTTCCCGAGCGGTTCGCGCGCATCGGCGATCCCTCGGAAGGGATCGACGAGACCGCGGGCTCGTTGCGAGCCCTGCTGGAGCTATCGGCCGAGCACGAGGCCGCGGGGTTGGGCGACGCGCCGTGGCCGCCCCACTTCGCGAAGGCCGAGGGGGAACCGCCTCGCGTCCAGCCATCGAAACGCCGGAAGGAAGCGAACCCGCTCATCGAGATCGCTCGAGCAGCGACCAAGGACGAAGCGATGGAAGGGCTCCGGCGATGGCGGGATCGGCACCCCGAAGTCTGGCAGCACCTCGCTCCGGCCGATGTGTTGGTCGATCAGATGCGGGGGCGATCCACTACGTGGACCAGGATCCGCCTCAACCTGCGCAACGTTCCCGAGTCCGACCGACCGCCAAAGGAGGCGCTCGAGATCGACTACGACCCGTGGCGGATCTCGAAGGGCGAGCGGCCCGACCCGCCTACCGGCCCGAAGCCTGGTCGGGAATAGACTCCTCGGGATGTTCGCGGGCGAAGGCGGAGGTATCGCGATGAAGTGTCCCTCGTGCGGGAGACAACTGACGCAGACCACGGCAGGAGGGGTTCAGGTCGACGCCTGCTCAGGAGGGTGCGGCGGGCTGTGGTTCGACGCCGAGGAGCTGCCGAAGGTGGAGTACGCCGACGAGGCGGCAGGTGCGTCCTTGCTCGACATCCCGAGGGATCCCTCGGTCGTCCTCGACCCCGCGGCCCGTCGGCGCTGTCCCAAAGACCCAGGGATCACGATGATGCGCCACTTCGAAAGCGTCGAGCGAAAAGTATCCGTCGACGAATGCGGGCAGTGCGGCGGTATCTGGCTCGACACCGGCGAGCTGGCGACCATCCGGTCGGAGTTCCACACGGACGAGGAACGGCGCGCGGCGGCCGACCGGTACTTCGAGGACGTGTTCGACGCCAAGCTCAAGCCCATGCTCGACCACGACCAGGCTTTCGCGGCCAAGGCGCACAGCATCGCCTGGCATTTCCGCTTCCTCTGCCCCAGCTACTACCTGCCCGGCAAACAACCCTGGGGCGCGTTCTGACGCTCTAAGCAGCGGGCGCTTCGGGGGGGCCACGCTCACTCGCCGGCGTGGTCCTCCCGGCGCAGCTCGTAACGAACGCCGAACCAGACCTCGTCGCCGTAGCGGTGCTCGAGCCGTTCGACGAGACGCATCCCGACCTTCTCCGCGACCCGGATCGAGGGGATGTTCTCCGCGCTCGCGTACGCGAGCACGACGTCGGCCCCGAGCGTGTCGAACGCATACGCGACGAGAGCACCGACGGCCTCGGTCGCGTAGCCTCGCCCCTGGAACGCCGGGGCGATCGTGTAGCCGACCTTGATCACACCGGGTTCGCCTTCGGCGCGGCTTAGCCCCACATCCCCGACCAGCTGTCCGCCGTCACGCTCCTCGACCGAGAGCTGTACCCATCCTCCAGACTCCCCCGGCGCGCGGCCCAGCATCTCCTCGATCGCCGCCCGGACCCCCTCCGGATCGGTTCGATCCCACCCCTGGTGGAGATGAACGTCCGGATCGCTTCTGTAGATGGAGATCGTCTCGGCGTCGTCGGGTCGTGACCGGCGGAGCAACAGGTTCTCCGTGACGATCGATCCGAAGTCGCTATCGAGGCGCATAGGGTGGCCAGCGTACCGGTCGTCGCGGCGCTTCGGTCTCCGGCGGGTTCGGGTGGTTTGACCTTTTCGCCTCGACCCCATAACGTTCCCTACTTCGCTCAGGGGAAGGGAGCAACATGGGTACGCGCGCGGTCCGTTCGCTGCTGGCACTTCTCGCTCTGTCACTCGGGCTCTTCGCATCGGCGATACCGGTAGCCCAAGCAGGTACGGCGTACCGGGTCCAGCTGGACGCGATGCCTCCGACGGGAGAGTCATGGAGTTTCCTGCGGTTCTTCCCGCAGGCGATCTCCGTACACCAGGGTGACGTCATCGAGGCCGCCTGGGGAGGCGGAGGAGGCCCACACACCGCTACGCTCGTTCCCTCGGCAGACCCGAACGCCTGGCGCGAGGCGAACCAGGGGCCCCCTGGACCGCAGGACCCATCGATCTATCCTTACGCGCTCATGGTGCCCGACACGGCGGTTGGCGGCGACGATGCCGCGGAGATCCTGTTGAACCCCTCGGTTGCCGGCCCGTCGGATCCGACCTGTGGCACCGCGACGACCCCGTGCGGTTTCGACGGCACACAAGTCGTCTCAAGCGGGTTCCAGGAAGCCAACCCCGCGAGCCAGCCGTCCCTCTTCGTTCAGGTCAACGCGCCCGTCGGAACGTACACGTTCCTCTGCCTGCTCCACCCCGGCATGCAGGAGACCGTGAACGTCGTTGCTTCCGGCACGCAGATCCCGAGCCCGGCGGACGTCGCCTCACGGATCACGCACCAGGTGAAGCACGCGACCAACGTGGACGCGGAGAACGCCGACGCGCAAGCTCAGCACGTCAACAAGACCCACCTCTCGCAGGGTCATTTCCGTTACACGGTCCACGCAGGCGGCTTCTCCAACAACGTCTCGGCCAACGAGTACGTGGATAACGGGCTGAAGGTCCACGTCGGGGATCAGATCCACGTGCTCGGCAACTACGAGATCCACACCGCGACGGTCCCTAAGACTTCGGTGAAGACCGTGCCGTTCGTGATGCCGGTCTGCGAGGTGACGGGTCCGGACACCCCGGCAGGCTCGCCCGCCGACTGCACGAGCCCGGACAAGTTCCAGCTCGTGTTCAACCCGACGGCGCTCGCGCCGACGAACTCGAACAAGCTCTCGAACCCGACGAAGTTCGTGAACTCGGGCCTCTTTGCGTACGGAACGTCCTACACGTTCGACGCCGCGAAAGCGGGCGTGTACCGGCTGGTATGTCTCGTGCACGGCCCGATGATGCATCTCACGATCTCGGTATCGAAGTAGACGATCGGCGCATCGCCGTTACTTGGGAGAGCTCGGGCCGGGAAGACTCCGAAAGGAGCTTCCCGGCCCCCTCTCGTTGGCGCGAGACGCACCGGCATGGTCGCCGATCAGGGCCGACGCGCGACAGGGCCGTAGGGAGCGAAGGCCTTGCACCCAGGTCGCTTGACGGCGAGGGGCGAACGGGTTGAAGTTCGCACATCGGTTCGGCACTCGTGCGGACCGCGCGGCCTCGGAAGGAGGACCCGGATGCGTGGCTCGAGGAAGATGCGAGGAAGTGCGGCGATCCTCACGGCGTTGGTGCTGCTGGCGAGCGCGTGCGGACGCTCGGTGTCTGAGGGTTCGCCGACGCCCTCGGGTCAGGGCGTGGAACTGGCGACGACCACACCTGCCGGCACCCAGCCGGTCGACAAGATCACGTGGGGCGTGTACAGGGAGACCAACTCCCTCGACCCGATCTACGCGTTCGACTACCCGGAGAACACCGTTCTCGCCGTGCTCTGCGAGACCCTGCTGCGCCAGCAGCCCGACGGGTCGATCACGTCGGGCCTCGCAGACCTGACCTATACGAACCCGACGACCATGGTCTTCACGTTGAAGCCCGGCGTGACGTTCTGGGACGGCAACCCGCTCACCCCTGAGGACGTGGTGTACAGCCTTCAAAGGAACACCGATCCGCAGCTCGGCGGTTTCTACGGTGCGGTCTTCAGCCGCGTGAGCTCGATCGCTGCGACGGGCTCGAACCAAGTGACCATCACGCTGACTCAGCCGGACTACTGGCTGGCCGGCGAGCTCGCCTCGACACCCGGTTGGATCGTCGAGAAGTCCTACGTCGAGTCCAAGGGGAAGGACTTCGGAACGCCGTCGGGTGGCACGATGTGCACAGGTTCGTACAAGCTGGATTCGTGGAAGCCGGGTGACGTGCTCTCGGTCGTCCGCAACGACAGCTACTGGAACCCGGACGTCAAGCCGCTCGTCCGCGAGATCGACTTCAAGGGGACGCCGGACGAAGCCAGCTTGACCTCGGCGCTGCTGAACGGAGGCGTGAACGGCTACTACGCGTTCTCGATCTCCACGCTCGACCAGCTGAGGCAGAGCAGTAACGTCACCGTGACCGACGGCGCAGGCTGGAACACGGACGCCTTCATCGTGTCGAGCTTCGATGGCGCACTCGGCGACGTACGCGTGCGCCAGGCACTGTCGATGGCACTCGACCGCCAGGGCATCATCGACACGGTCTACAAGGGAGCCGCGTTGATGCCCAAGGCGCTGTCAGCCCCCGGCACTTGGGGCTACGGCAGGAGCGTCTTCCAGTCCGCATGGAACGCCCTACCCGACATCACGCAGAACATCGATGCAGCTAAGAAGCTCGTTCAGGAGGCGGGCGCCACCGGGAAGACGATCACGATCGGGATGTCGAGCGAGCTCACGAACCTCGCCACGGAAGCGAGCGCTTACCAGTCGGCGGCGGAGTCGATCGGCATGCACGTGAAGCTCAAGTCGGTGTCGGCCGCCAACTACATCAACTTCTTCATCGACGCGAAGGCGCGCGCCGGCATAGATGGATTCTTCACGACCAACTACGGGGACTACGCCGATCCGTCGGCGCTGCTCGCCTCCCTGGTGCTGCCCGACGGGTCGCAGAACTACTCGGGCTACTCGAACCCCCAGGTGACGCAGTTGATGGATCAGGCGCGCACGACGGCCGACGACACCGAACGGGCGAAGCTGGTCGCCGATGCTCAGAAGCTGATCATGCAGGATCTACCGTGGATCCCGGATGCGCTTCCGAGTTCCTCGCTGCTCACGAGCTCCAACCTGACGGGGGCGGTCGCGTCTTTCGCCTACATGTTCGCGCCGTGGGCTAACGATCTCGGCGGGAAGTGATCGGGCTGGCGAGCGCCGGGTGAGCCGGTGCACGCGCGGTTCTTCCTGCGCCGGTCGGCGATGCTCGTCGCCACGTTGCTCGTGTCGAGCTTCGTCATCTTCAGCGCGCTCTACCTGGCGCCCGGAAACCCGATCGCGGTGCTCTCCGGCGGCCGGACGCTGCCGCCGGAAAGCATCAAGATCCTGGAGGCGCGCTACCACCTGAACGACCCGTTCCTCACGCAGTACGGGCTCTGGCTGAAGGGGGCCCTGCACGGAGACTTCGGCATCTCGATCGCCCTGCGCGAGAACGTCTCGACGCTGATCGCCTCCCGGATCGGGACCACCGCCGCCCTCGTCCTGTACGCGTCGGTGTTGATCCTCGTCATCGGGATCGGGCTAGGGCTCGTGGCCGGGCTGCGGCGCGGGGTCCTCGACACGAGCGTGCTGGCGGTGACCGCCGTCTCGGCGGCGATCCCCTCCTTCGTCGCCGCGATCGTGCTGATCCTGCTCTTCTCCGTGAAACTCGCCTTGTTCCCATCGCTCGGCAACGGTCAGGGGTTCTTCGGGACGATCTACCACCTCACGCTCCCGGCCATCGCGCTCGCGATCTCCTCTCTCGCGATCGTGGCTCGGGTTACGAGGGCATCCGTCCGCGAGGAGTTCGAGCGCGAGCACGTCCAGACGGCGGTGAGCCGCGGGATCCCCTACCGGCAGCTGGTCCGGCGACACGTGTTG
>JBGPKY010000019.1:0-20809 GCA_041486205.1 Actinomycetota bacterium | reverse complement strand
CGCGGCGCTACGTGGTGGGAAGCCGCGAGATCTGCGTCGCGAACCTCGGCACCGAGGGGTTCCGCGCCATCGGCGACCTTTGCTCGCACGCTGAGGCGTTCCTCCACGAAGGCGAGATAGACGTGGACGACGAGACGGTCGAGTGCCCACGACACGGCTCGACGTTCGACCTGAACTCCGGGAAGCCCCGGTCGCTGCCGGCAACGCTCCCCGTTCCCGCATACGACTTGAAGCTGGAGAACGACGACATACTGATCGAGGTGGAGTGATGAGCCAGACGGCGGTTGCGACGGCGATCCTCGAGATCCGAGGCCTGCGGGCCGAGGTCGAGGGCAAGGAGATCCTGAAGGGGATCGACCTAACGGTGAAGCAGGGCGAGTCTCACGCCTTGATGGGTCCGAACGGCTCGGGCAAGTCGACGTTGTCCAACGTGGTCATGGGTCGGCCCGGCTACAAGGCGACCGGGGGCGAGGTGCTGTTCAAGGGAGAGAACGTGCTCGGCCTCCCGGCCGATGAGCGCGCGCGCCGCGGGTTGTTCCTCGCGATGCAGTACCCGGTGGAGGTGCCGGGGGTTTCGGTCGTGAACTTCTTGCGGACCGCGTACACGGCGATCAAGGGCGAGGGTGTTTCGGCGCTCGAGTTCCGCAAGCACATGAAGACGAAGATGGAGCTCCTGGGCGTCGAGGATGCGATGGTGAACCGCTACGTGAACCAGGGGTTCTCAGGTGGAGAGAAGAAGCGGAACGAGATCCTCCAGCTCGCGGTGCTGGAGCCGGAGATCGCGATCTTGGACGAGACCGACTCGGGCCTGGACATCGACTCACTGAAGCAGGTTGCGATGGGCGTGGAACAACTGATCGGGCCGAGCCTCGGCGTGTTGCTGATCACGCACTATCAGCGCATCCTCAACTACATCACACCGGACTTCGTGCACGTCATGATGGCGGGGCGGATCGTGAAAGAAGGCGGCGCCGAGCTCGCGCACGAGCTGGAGGAGAAGGGCTACGAGGGCATCCGTAAGGAGCTCGGCTTGGAGGAGACCGGTGGCGACGCCGCCTGAGGGAGGGTGATCGCGAGATGGCTCTGACCGAGGAACGGAGGAGCTCGCTCGACGTCGCCCGCGTGCGGGCAGACTTCCCGATCCTGGAGCGCACGGTCGGCGACAAGCCACTCGTCTATCTCGACAGCACGAACACGTCGCAGCGTCCGCGGCAGGTGATCGACGCGGTTCGCGACTTCTACGAGAACCACAACGCGAACGCTCACCGGGCGATCTACATGCTCGGCGAGGAAGCGACCGAGATGTTCGAAGGTGCCCGCGCGAAGGTCGCGGCGTTCCTCGGGACGCCGGCCGCGGAGACCATCGTGTTCAACCGCGGGACCACGGAGTCCATCAACCTCGTCGCCCACGGCTGGGGCAGGAAGTTCTTGAAGGAGGGCGACGAGATCCTCCTCACGGAGATGGAACACCATTCGAACATCGTGCCGTGGCAGCTCTGTGCGAAGGACACGGGAGCGGTGTTGCGGTACATCGGCCTCACGGACGACGGCCTGCTCGACCTGTCGAACCTCGAGTCCCTGCTCACGGAGCGGACGAGGATCCTTTGTCTTACCGGGATGTCGAATTCGCTAGGCACGCTGAACCCTCTTCCGCGGCTGATCGAGGCCGCGCACGCGGTCGGGTCGCTGGTGCTGATCGACGGCGCACAGCTCGTGCCGCATCGGCGGGTCAACGTCTCTGCGCTGGATTGCGACTTCCTCGCGTTCTCGGGACACAAGATGCTCGGGCCGTTCGCGTCGGGGGGCTTGTTCGCGAAGCGGGAGCTGCTCGAGGCGATGGACCCGTTCCTCGGCGGCGGGGAGATGATCCTCGAGGTGTTCAAGGACCATTCGACCTGGAATGACGTCCCGTGGAAGTTCGAGGCCGGGACGATGAACGTGGCTCAGGAGATCGGGCTGGGCGCGGCTATCGACTACCTCGAAACCCTTGGGATGGAGGCTGTTCAAGCGCACGAGGAAGAGATCACGGCTTACGCCTTGGATCGACTGGCGGAGGCCGGCGCGAAGATATACGGGCCGACCGACGTCAACGTGAGAGGTGGCGTCGTGTCGTTCTGGTACAAGGACGTTCACCCGCACGATTTAGCTACGATCCTGAACGAGGATGGCGTTGCGGTCCGCGCGGGCCATCACTGCAACCAGCTCGTCATGCGCCGCTACGGCGTGCCGGCGACGGCGCGTGCGAGCTTCTACGTCTACAACACGAAGGAAGAGGTCGACGCTTTGGTCGCGGCGCTTGCCAAGGCCGAGGCCGTCTTCGGCTTCTAGAGGGAGAACGCGTGGCGCTCGACGATATCTACAAAGAGGTGATCCTCGACCATTACAAGAACCCGCGGAACAAGCGCGACATGCCGGACGCCGAGCTGTCAAGCTCCCGCAACAACCCGCTCTGCGGAGACGAGATCACCGTCTTCGTGCACGAGGAGGACGGGAAGATCGCGGCGGTGTCGTTCCAGGGGCAGGGATGCTCGATCTCGCAGAGCTCAGCGTCGATGATGACCGAGGCGTTGACGGGAAAGACGGTCGAAGAGGCCGAGAAGCTCACGGCAGATTTCCGCGGCATGATGGCCGGCGAGGGCGAGCCCGACGAGGAGGGCTTCGGCGACCTCATCGCGTTGAAGGGCGTCGTGAAGTACCCGATCCGCATCAAGTGCGCGGTGCTCGCCTGGGACGTGCTGCAGGGAGCGCTCGAGGGCGCGGACGGCGAAGCCGCGGGCGCGGCTCCCCACCTCGTCTGAACCTGCGCGGCAAGCAGCTAGCATCTCGCCATGCGGATCACGTTCTCCGAGGATGGGCGGGACTTCACGCGGCGGGATTGGTCGAACCTCGTCACGGCCGATCCGGCCGGGACCTTCTTCCACTCGCCCGCTTTCCTGAAGCTGTACTGGGAGGAGTTCGGGGAGCAGCCCGAGCACCTCCTACTTGCGTTCGCCGAAGAAGACGACGGAGAGCAGGTCGGCGCGGTCGCATTCGAGCGGGTGGGAACGACGCTGCGGTTCCTCGGCGGGACCGAGGTCACCGATTACATGGGGCCCGTCGCCCAACCCGGCACCGAGGACAACGTCGCGAAGGAGCTCTTCGCGGCTCTCGCGACGCGCGGGGACTGGTCCGACGCGGACCTCCGCGGCCTCCCCGAGGACTCGCCGTGGCTCGAGCGGCTCCGCGAGGCCGCTGCGGCGCAGGGCTTCCGGACGAAGATCCTCGAGGACCAGAACGGCGTCGCGCCGTTCCTGTCGCTCCCGGGTTCCTACGACGAGTACCTAGCGAACCTGCCCCCCAAGCTCCGCCACGAGATCAAGCGCAAGGCCCGCAAGCTCGAGACCGAAGGTGGCCACTACGTCATCACGCTCGCCACCAGAGACACGCTGGTCCCGTTCCTCGACCGGTTCGTCGAGCTCCACAAGTCGAGCGAGGGCCCCAAGGGCGTCTTCCTGCAACCGGGGATGGAGATCTTCTTCCGTAGGCTCGGTGAGGCCTTCATCCCGCGCGGGATCTTCAACCTCACCTTCATCGAGATCGGCGGGAGGAAGGTGGCCGGGACGATCGGATTCCGCTTCGAGGGACGGTACTACCTCTACAACTCCGCGTTCGATCACGCGTGGAAGTACCTCTCGCCCGGCATGGTTCTCGTCGCCGAGGACATCAAGATCGCGATCGAAGCGGGTTGCTCCGGGTTCGACCTGCTGAAGGGCGACTACGAGTACAAGTACCGATTCGGAGCCCACCCGCGTCCGGTTAGGCGGCTGACGGTCACCCGCCGGTCCTGAACGGAGCGACCGGGGCGGCTATCCGGTCTTGGCCGCCGTCCACTCGCCCTCGGCGTTGCCGCAGTTGGTCGCGTACGATCCGGACATCGTGTCGTCAGAGAACGTTCCGGCGTAGTTGACTTCGGCCTGCCCCGACACGACTCCGAAGGTGATCAGGCTCCCCCGTAACTTGCCGGTAACGGCGCCGGCCGAGAGACAGGGCGCCCCCTCGATGACGATGGTTCCGATCAGGGCCGTGCCGTTCTGCTGCCACGTCAACTCGAACGTACCGGCTTCTTCTCATCGGGGGCGTCCTTCCGTCGCGAGTGGGTTGGCGATCGTGTCACGAACGGATGGGCGGATGGGATAGTCCTTGTCGGCGGGCACGTCGGGTTCGCTCCCGCCTCAGGACGAAACGGATGCGGTGGCGAGGAGCGCGCCGTCGCTCGAGCGAACTTCGAGCCGGTTGAACGGCTTGAGGCTCGAGGAGGTCACGAGCCAGGTCGAAGCTTCACCCCACTGTGAGAAGTCCAACGGGTGCATCGAGATAGTTCTTCCCGAGGACGAAGACAGCGTGACGTCCGCGGTTCCCTGAAGTCCCGGCGCGCGCACCAACACGAGCGCCCACGACTGGCCGACGTCGGAGTCGTAGAGCACGACGCTTCCGTCCATCGTCTGCGACCCCGCGGACCTCAGCGTTCCGACCCGAACGGCCTCACCGCCGAGCGCGGAGAGGAAGGCCTGGTACTTGCCCGCCGCCGCCTCGTAGCCGGAAGCTCTGTGGTTGGCGGATACCCCCCAGCCCACAGACGCGACGAGCGCGATCATGGCCGCGGCGGACGCCAGCCAGGGGCGGAAACGACGCTTCGTGCCTTCGACCAGGACGTCGCGCTCATCCCGCCATTCCTCCTGGAGGACGGTGAGAACCCGGTCCTTCAGCTCTTCGGGCGCGTCCTTCACGTGGGCCGCCAGTGCGAACGTGCTCACGCCCTCGCTGAGCGCGGCCATCTCGACTCGGCAAGACGAGCAGGCGCGGAGGTGCCGGCGAACCTCGAGGTCCCCAGGTCCCTCGAGCGTGCCGAGCAGGTGCTCGGCGAGCTGCTCGCGCGCCTCTTCATGGTTCACGTTGTTCCTCCAGGACCTCGCGGAGCTTCATCAGAGCGCTTCGGATCCTCGTCTTGGCCGTTCCCAGCGGGATGCCCTCCAGCTCGGCCACTTCGGCGCTGGTCTTCCCGCCGAAGTAGGCGAGCTCCAACGCCGCTCGTTGGCCCGGCGAGAGCTCAGCCATCGCCCTCCTCGCCCGAGCTGCCATGTCGCCGGTCGTCGCCAGGTCCTCCGGCCCCGGCTCGGAGGAGGCCTCGCTGACCGGCCGGCTCGACTCGAGCACTCGCGCATCGAGCACGCGCCGCCTGAGGCTGTCGATCGCGAGGCTCCTCGCGACGAGCAGCACCCATGTGTCGAGCTTGCCGCGGCTCGGGTCGTACCGTTCCGCGCTTCGCCAAAGCTTGACGAACGTGTCTTGGACCAGATCCTGCGCCGCCGCGTCGCCTCCGAGCATCACGATCCCCAATCCGTAGATCCGAGACGCGTAGCGGTCGTACAGGGCTTCTGCCGCCCCCGGGTCGCGGCGACCGAAGGCTCCCATGAGCTGGGCGTCCGTTCCGCCGTCTCGAGCTCGCATGCGTAGCACGGTATCGTCAGGGTCTACGGATGGGAAGCCGATCGGGTTCGGTCCGGGGCGGGGGAGGCCCATCGCCCTAGGCCCGCATAGGCCGGGCCCCGACGCCGAAGAAGACCTTTGCCGCTGGTCACAGGGGCCGGAAATGGCCAGACTGGCTGCATGTTGAAGGTCAAGATCTACCGTTTCGGGTTGGCGGTCGCTTCGTTCGCCTTACTGGCCCTCGCGCTCGGCGCGGGCCGGAAGTGGAACTGAGCCGAAGCTTAGCTACTCAACGTAAGCTCGCACATTCGCCAGCGTGGCGAGCGCCAGGTCTTCTTTCCCGCCGATGACGAGGTTCCCGTCGTCGAGGTAGACGTCCGCGGGAACCCTCCGCCCGGCGATCATCGCGAACGCGCTTGCCCTTCCCTCGATCGTGGCGTCGGGGCTACTTCCCGCAGTGGGCGTCTCGCGCGGCCCGAGCCCCCAGTGCCAAGATCCGCTGCCCACCCCTGAGAGCTTGACCCTAACGCTCATGCCCGGGAACGACAGCCCCGCGAGCGACAGCGTGTACGGCAACATCCGGATGCCCATGTCGCACGTGAGGTGGATGGGCCAGTGTTGAAGGTTCTCGCCGAGAGCGGTCCCTTGGCGGACGTCGTCGCCGTGCAACCACCATTCCACGATCCGCGACTGGACCAGGTAACGGAACCCGATCTCGCCGGCCACCCATGGCACTCGAGCACGCTCCCACTCCTCGGCCGGGACCTTGGCCGCGTGCACCAAGAACCGATCGGCGGCCGCGCCCCACTCCGTGATGATCTGACGGGAGGAGAGACCCTCGCGTCGCACGACGGCCCATTCGTTGAAACCGTCGACCCAGAAGTCGCCGTTCGCTTCGCGGAACTCGTCGAACTCGACCGCCGGCTCACCGGCCACGACCTGCGCCGCGGCGACCTCCTGAGCTCCGAGGTGGGCGATGACGTCTCGATTCCGCCACCCGGTGCAAGCGCTTTCGTTGTCCCAGGACGAGGCGGGAGCGTACTGGATCGTTCGGCCCAGACGCTCTCGTTCGGCGCGAGCGACGCTTAGCAACTCGATGCGGTCCACCGTCAAGATCGTTGGCTCCTTCCTGCAGTGGCTCCGACGGTCGCGGCGGATTGTACCCTCGCGGGGTGCGCGTCCTGGTGGCACCCGACAAGTTCCGCGGAACCCTCACGGCCGAGGAGGCTGCGAGGGCGATCTCGACCGGGTGGCGACGAGAGTGGCCGGTCGACGAGATCGTCGAGGTCCCCATGGCAGACGGCGGCGAGGGAACCCTGGACGCGCTGGTGGCCGCACTCGGAGGGGAACGTCGGACGACGCGGGTGTCGGGCCCTCTGGGTGATGAGGTCGCTGCCGACTACGGACTGCTGCCCGGTCCCGTGGGGGTCGTTGAGATGGCCCGGGCGTCCGGCCTTGAGCTGCTCGCCGGATCCCGGCGGGATCCCCTGAGAACCTCGACGCGGGGAACCGGAGAGCTGATCCTGGCGACCTGCGAGCATCTCCCGGCCGAGGTGGTCGTCTGCATCGGCGGCAGCGCGACGAACGACGGGGGGGCCGGGATGGCCCAGGGGCTCGGCGCTCGCCTCCTCGACTCCCGGGGACGCGACCTCCGTCCCGGCGGCGCCGCCCTACTTGATCTTGTGAGGATCGACGTGACGGCGATGGCCCCCCAGGTTCTAGCGACTCGGTTCATGGTCGCCTGCGACGTCGACAACCCGCTGGTAGGGTCGCAAGGCGCGTCGGTCATCTACGGTCCGCAGAAGGGCGCATCCTCAGACGCGGTTCTGCTGTTGGACCGCGCGCTGGCGCACTACGCGGCGGTGCTGCATCGGGACCTAGGCATCGACCTTCGGGAGACGCCCGGCGCGGGCGCCGCGGGTGGGCTGGGCGCCGGACTCATCGCGTTCCTCGGGGCGAAGCTCCGTCCCGGCGTCGAGGTCGTGATGGAAGCGGTCGGACTCGTGGAGAAACTCACGCTCTCGGATCTGGTCATAACCGGCGAAGGCTCGTTCGATGAGCAGTCGTTGCACGGCAAGGTGCCCGGCGGCGTGTTGCGCGCAGCTCGCGACGCCGGCGTTCCGGCCGCGGTGGTATGCGGCCGGGCTCGCATTCGACCGGAGGGCGTCGTCGTCGCCTCGCTCGCGGAGCGGTTCGGGGAAACGCGAGCGGTGGAAGATCCGCGGCGCGCGCTGGAGGACCTGGCGCAGGATCTGGCAGCCGGCAAACTAGGCTCACGAACGTGAGCAAGGCGATCGATCGCTTCTTGGATGCCGCTCGATCGCTGGGCCACCCGGTCGAGGTTCGGCGTTTCCCCGAGGGCACGAAGACCGCCCCCGACGCGGCGCGGGCGATAGGCTGCGAGGTCGGTCAGATCGTGAAGTCCCTCGTGTTCGTGGCGGACGGGAAGCCGGTGCTCGCGCTCACCTCCGGGTCGAACCGCGTCGACCCGGCGCGCCTGGCGACGCTCGTCGGCGCGACGGGAGCCCGACGGGCTACGCCGGCGGAGGCTCGGGAGGCGACCGGCTTCGCGGTCGGAGGGACCCCTCCATTCGGCCATCCGGAGCCTCTACGCACGTTCTTGGACCAAGACCTGCTCGCGTACGAGGAGATCTGGGCCGCGGCGGGTACGCCCGACGCGGTGTTCCGGACCACGCCGGGGGAGCTGCAGGCGACCGCCGGCGCCCTCCCGGCCCACTTCAAGGAAACCTGACCCCGGGGGTCGGATTCGGAAGCGCTTCCGGCTACAATCGGTGGGAAGACCCGGACCGGACCAAAGCGGAGGACCGATGATCCAGCTGACCGAGAACGCCGCCGGCAAGGTGAAAGAGCTCCTCGAGGACGAGGGCCGCACGGACATCGCGCTCCGCGTGGCAGTCCAGCCGGGAGGGTGCTCCGGGCTGCGCTATGCGATGTATCTCGATGACCAGCTGTCCGAGAAGGACGTCGCCGAGGAGCAGTTCGGTGTGAGGATCGTCGTCGACAAGATGAGCGTCCCCTACCTATCCGAGGCGAAGATCGACTTCGTCGACAGCCTCGAGCAGTCGGGGTTCACTATCGACAACCCCGCCGCTCAGAGCTCCTGCGCCTGCGGACACTCCTTCCACTAAGTCGCGCTTCTCACCCTTCCACGCCCTACCCTTTCCGAAACGCATCCTCGGGAAAGGGGACCCGCATGAGCATGCGATCGACGGTGGGGGCGGCCGAGCATCCGGCCCTTCGGCAGCACGCCGAACAACGGCACGGGAGCATCCAGAACCGGGCCGCGGACAAGATCACGCGGTTCGCCGGCTCGATGCCGTTCATCTACGTCCATGTGGTGTGGTTCACCCTATGGATCGGATTCCGGGTGGAGAAGTTTCCGTTCGGACTGCTCACGATGATCGTGTCGCTGGAGGCGATCTTCCTATCGACCTTCGTGATGATCAGCCAGAACCGAGCCGACGAGAAACGGCAAGTGCTCGCCGACAACCAGTGGCAGATCGTCCAGGCAGAGGAAGCGCAGAACGAGCAGCTCATAGATCTCTCTAAGAAGATCCTCGAGCTCACGCAAGCTATCCACCAGATGACGTCCTCGATCTCGGGAGGAACCAAAGAGGGGGCCTAGGCGGCTAGAGGCAAGCGTCGAGTGCCGCGCGGACCCCGCCGGCCAGCTCGGAGAGTCCGGCGGTGTCGATCACGAGGGCGGGTGAGATCTGGAGCGCGCCGGTCGCAAGGGTCCTGGTCATGATGCCGGCGTCGCGGCAGGCGGCGACGATGCGTGACGGGAGAGCGGGGTCGGCGGCGACCGCGCCGGTCGAGGGCTGGATCGCTGCCACGACACCGCAGCCGGCTCGAACCTCCTCGACGAGCGGGTGCTCGGCGAGCGATCCCAGTGCCGTCGCGAGATCGGCTTCGAGTTGGAGCGCCCGCTCCGGGAGCCGCTCGCGTTCCATGATGTCGAGGTTCGCCAGAGCCGCTGCCGCGACGGTGGCGTGGCCCGCGTAGGTGTACCCGTGGCGCCAGAGCCCTGCGCCCGGCTTCCAGAACGGTTCCGCCACCCGTGCCGAAGCGATGACGGCGCCCATCGGCAGGTAACCGCTGGTGATGCCCTTCGCACACGTCAGGAGGTCGGGCTCGAGGTTCCAGCGGACACTCGCGAACCAGTCCCCGACGCGGCCGAACCCGGTGATGACCTCGTCGGCGACGAACAGGACGCCGGTCTCGCGGCAGATCGCCCGAACCTCATCGAGGTAGCCGTCCGGCGGCGCGAACACGCCGCCGGCCCCGATGATCGGTTCGCAGAAGAACGCGGCGACGCGATCGGGCCCCGCGAGCGCGATGGCTTCGCGAAGCTCGGATGGCGAGTCCCACGCGACCTTGACGACGTCGCCGACGAGCTCGCCGTAACCAGCGGCGTTCGCCGCGATCCCGGCGAGGCTCGTACCGGCGATGTGCATGCCGTGATACGCGTGCTCGCGCGTGACGAACAGCGTCCGATCGGGCTTGTCGAGGAGTTGCCAGTAGCGGCGGGCCATCTTCGCTGCGGTGTCGATCGAATCGGAGCCGCCGCTCGTCAGGAAGACTTTGGCTTCGTCCATCGGCGCGATCGCCGCGACGCGTTCGGCGAGTTCGAGCGCCGGGCGACTGGCCAAGTCGCCGAAGGTCGAATACGCGGCGAGCTTCCTGAGCTGCGCGGTGGCGGCATCCGCGATCTCCCTGCGGCCGTAGCCGACGTTGCAGTACCAAAGGCTAGCCGTGGCGTCGAGATAGCGGCGACCCTGCTCGTCCCATAGGTAGACGCCCTCGGCTCGATCGACCACCAGCTCTCCGCCGGTCTCGACGGCCGACATGTCTGCGAACGAATGCCAGAAGCTACCCATGGCCGACGCTACACGGGGTCGTACGCCAGATTGGGTCGGAGCCAACGCTCGGCCTCGATCACGCTCTCGCCGAGGCGGCGCGCATAGTCCTCGACCTGGTCTTTGCCTATCCGACCCACATTGAAGTAGCGCGACTTCGGGTGCCCGAAGTAGAGGCCCGAGACGCTGGCAGCCGGCATCATCGCGAAGTTCTTGGTCAGGTCGATCCCGATCTCGCGCGCGCTGAGCAGATCGAACAGCCGCCGTTTCAGCGTGTGATCGGGACAGGCGGGGTATCCGAAGGCCGGCCGGATGCCTCGGTACCTCTCCTCGATCAGATCCTCGTTGGGCTGGCGCTCGGTCTGATATCCCCACTCGATCCGCGCCACCTGATGCAGGTATTCGGCGAACGCCTCCGCGAGCCGGTCCGCTAGGGCCTTGACCATGATGGCCCGGTAGTCGTCGTGCTCGGCCTCGTACCGCTTGACGATCTCCTCGGCCCCGAGGCCGCTCGTCAACGCGAACGCCCCGATGTGATCCGCGAGCTCCGAATCAGTCGGAGCGATGAGGTCCGCCAGCGATCTGTTCGGTTTCCCTTCTTCCTTCTCGACCTGCTGGCGCAGCATCGGGAAGACCATGCCGTTACCGAGCACGATGTCATCACCCTCAGCGTTGGCGCGCCAGAAACCGAAAACCCCGCGCGCCCGGAGAGCGCCGGCGCCTACGATGTCATCGAGCAGATCGTTCGCGTTCTCGAACAGCTCCCTGGCGGCCTTGCCGTGGCCGGGGTGATCGAGGATCTGCGGATAGCGGCCTTTCAACTCCCAGGCCGTGAAGAAGAACGTCCAGTCGATGAACGGGCGGAGCTCGGCGATCGTCGGCTCCACGGTCCGGAGGCCGGTGAACGTTGGGGTTGCGATGTCCTCGGCGCGCCACTCGATCGGCGTTCGGCGCTCTGCCGCGCGCCGGTAGGGGAGCAGCGGGGTCTTCTCGCGCTCGGCATGCTGGGCTCGCAGCCGTTCCTGCAACGCGCGATTCTCGACGTCCAGCGCCTTCTTGCGGTCCTCGTCCAGCAACGCTGAAACGACGCCGACGACACGCGAGGCATCGATCACGTGGATGGTCGGCTGCGAGTAGGCGGGCGCGATCCGTACGGCCGTATGCTGGCGCGAGGTGGTGGCGCCACCGATAAGGAGCGGCAAGCTCATACCACGCCTCTCCATCTCCTTCGCCACGTTGACCATCTCGTCGAGCGATGGCGTGATGAGGCCCGAAAGGCCGACGAGATCGCAGCCCTGTTCGATGGCGGTGTCGAGGATGAGGTCGGCCGGCGCCATCACTCCGAGGTCGATGACCTGATAGTTGTTGCAGCCCAACACCACACCGACGATGTTCTTGCCGATGTCGTGGACGTCTCCCTTGACGGTGGCCGTGACTATCTTGCCCTGGGGTTTGGCGGTGCCGCCCGACGCGATGAGCTCCTCCTTCTCCTTCTGCATGAACGGCTCGAGGTACGCGACGGCCTTCTTCATGGCGCGGGCGCTCTTCACGACCTGCGGCAGGAACATCTTCCCGGAGCCGAAGAGGTCCCCCACGATCTTCATTCCGTTCATGAGCGGGCCCTCGATGACCTCGAGCGGACGGTCGTATCGTTGGCGGGCCTCCTCGGCGTCCTCCTCGATGAAATCGTCGATCCCATGGACCAGGGCGTGCGAGAGACGTTCCTCGACGTCGGCTTCGCGCCAGGCGAGGTCCTTCTCGCGAGCCATGCCGCCGCCCTTCACGGTCTCCGCGAAATCGACCATGCGCTCGGTCGCGTCCGGACGGCGGTTGAAGATGATGTCCTCGACGTGCTCCAGCAGGTCCGGCGGGATGTCGTCGTAGACCGGAAGCTGACCGGCGTTCACGATCGCCATGTCGAGGCCCGCGGCGATCGCGTGGTACAGGAACGCAGAGTGGATGGCCTGACGGACGGGCTCGTTGCCGCGGAAGGAGAAGCTCAGATTCGAAACGCCGCCCGAGATCTTCACGCCCGGGCAGCGGTGCTTGATCTCTCGGGTCGCCTCGATGAACCACTTCGCGTAGTCGCTGTGTTCCTCGAGCCCCGTCGCGATCGCGAGGATGTTCGGGTCGATGATGATGTCGGTTGGGTCGTAGTCGGCCTCGCCGGTCAGCAGCTTGTAGGCGCGCTCGCTGACTTCGACGCGCCGTTGCAGCGTGTCGGCCTGGCCTTTCTCATCGAAAGCCATAACCACGACGGCGGCGCCGTAGCGCCTGATCCGACGAGCCTTGGCGAGGAACTCCGCCTCACCCTCCTTGAGGCTGATGGAGTTCACGATGCCGCGGCCCTGGACGCACTTCAGTCCGGCCTCGATGACCGACCACTTGGAGGAGTCGATCATGATCGGAACCTTCGCGATCTCCGGCTCGGTGGCGATGAGGTTGAGGAACGTCGTCATCGCCCTCTCGCCCTCGATCAGGTCGGCGTCCATGTTGACGTCTATGACGTTCGCACCCGCGCGGACCTGTTCGGCGGCGACCTCGACCGCCGCCTGGAAGTCACCCGATTCGATCAGACCGCGGAACTTCTTCGATCCCGTGATGTTCGTGCGCTCGCCGACCATCACGAAGCCCGTCTCCGGCGTCACTCGGAACGGTTCGAGTCCACTCCACGTGGTCACGCGCTCGCTGATGGCCGGGAACTGTCGCGGCGGCGTCTCGCGAACGGCTTCCGCGATCATCCTGATGTGGTCCGGAGTGGTGCCACAGCATCCGCCCACCACGTTCACGAGACCGGCCCGCGCGAACTCGCCGAGCAAGCTGCTGGTCACCTCCGGCGTCTCGTCATAACCGCCGAACGCGTTCGGGAGACCCGCGTTCGGGTAACAGGCCACTGGAACCGACGCCAGACGCGCGAGCGCTTCGACGTGCGGGCGGATCTCGGTTGCGCCCAGGGAGCAGTTGACGCCGACGATGACCGGCTCCGCGTGCTCCATCGAAGTCCAGAAAGCTTCGATCGTCTGGCCGGACAGGGTTCGGCCACTCCGGTCCACGATCGTCACCGAGAGCCAGCGGGGAAGCTCCGGGGCGACGTCCATCGCCGCCGCCACAGCCGCCTTCGCGTTAAGGGTGTCGAAGATCGTCTCGATGAGCAGCAGATCGACGCCTCCGTCGCGCAATCCGCGGATCTGCTCCGTGTAGGACTCGTAGACCTGGTCGAACCCAACCGTTCGGAACGCGGCGTCCTCGACCTTCGGCGACATCGAGAGCGTCACGTTGAGCGGCCCGACCGAGCCGGCGACGAGCCCCTCGTAGCCGGCTGCGGCCTCCTTCGCCAGACGAGCGCCGGCTACGTTCATGTCGTAGACGGCTTCCTGCAAGCCGTATTCGCTCTGGCCTATCGAGGTCGCGGTGAAGGTGTTCGTCGTTGTGATGTCGGCTCCGGCCTCGAAGTAGTCGCGGTGGATGGACGAGACGATCTCCGGCCGCGTGAGGTTGAGGATGTCCGGGTCTCCATTGAGATCGCGCGGATGCTCGCGGAAACGCTCCCCACGGAATCCGTCCTCGCCCAACCCGAGGCCTTGAAGGAGAACGCCCCAAGCCCCGTCGAGCACGACGATGCGCTCGGCGAGGAGCCGATCGAGGCGGAGGCGGGCCGCCTCCACTGTTCGCGTCTGGGCGGCCATCGGCCGACCATCGTAACGGCCCGAGCACGAAGGCGCCCAGGTCTCGATCCCAGGTCGGACGCTCCTGGGGTAGGCTCCACGGACGGATACGCCCGAGGAGGAAGTCGAGTGACGAAGGACGCGCTGGATTCGCTCTCCGGAATGGTGCCGGGATCGATCGCGGGGAGTGGCGTGGGTGCCCGGCCGCGGGCCGATAGACGCTCGGATCACTTGATCGGGAAGCGCCACACGGACGTGCTGGCCCAGGTTCCACTCTTCGCAGGATTGCCCAGACGGCATCTGAAGAAACTCGCCGAGCGGGCGGACGAGGTCACCTTCGACCCCGGGAGCCACATCGTGGAGGTGAACGACCCCGGGTCCGCTTTCTTCGTGCTGGTGGCCGGTGAGGCGAAGGTCGTGCGGAACGGGCGGACGCTCGGGCACCTGCAGCCCGGAGATTTCTTCGGTGAGATCTCGCTCCTCGACGGCGGGCCTCGCACCGCGTCGGTCATCGCCGAGACTCCGGTTGATACCGTTCGCATCTTCAAGAAGACGTTCGACGAGTTGCTTTCCGAAGAGCCGGGAGTAGCGTCGCAGATCCTCGTGGTCCTCGCCCGCCGGCTGCGCGAGGCGGAACGCCCGCTACACGCATAGATGATGCTGGCGTTGTCCGTCGATCTCCGCTGGTGGATCCTGCTGCACGTGATCGGCGCGTTCGGTTTCGTCATGACGCACGGCGTGTCGGTGTCGGTAGCGTTTCGCCTTCGCAAGGAACGCGACCGCACGCGTATAGCGGAGTTGCTCCAGTTTTCCGGCTCGTCGCTCCTTTGGATGTACGTCTCGCTCGGGGTGCTGCTCCTGGGCGGCATCATCTCCGGGTTCAAGCTTCACGTTTGGGGGTTCGGCTGGATCTGGACGGCGCTGGCGGTCCTGATCGCGTTGATCGGCGAGATGAGCGCCGTAGCGCGACCTTACTACCAGAAGGTGAAGGAGGCCGTTCAGCTGCGGCCGTCCGGGGTGCCGCGCAAGAGTGACGAGGAACTCGAGGTGCTGCTGCGCTCGCCGGTCGCACTCGTGAACGCCGCTATCGGCTTCGGGGCAGTGGTGTTCATCCTCTGGCTCATGATCTTCACGCCGTACTGAGCGGCGATCGCTCCTAGAGGTCCGTCCGTTCCAGGGGCTTCGAGGCGGGCCCGTTCACGACCTTCCCATCGGCTGCGAAGCGCGAACCGTGGCAGGGACAATCCCAGGTCTTGTCCCCCGGGTTCCACTTCACGGTGCAGCCCATGTGCGTGCACTTGGCCGACATCGCGTGCACGGCACCCGTCCTGTCGCGGTAGACCGCAGCCTTATGGTCGCCGGTCGTGACGATCCCGCCCTCCTCTTTGCCGATCTCCTCGAGGTTCTGGGCGATGGTGCGCCCTATCAGGACGTCGCACTCGGCGAGCTCCGCGATGTCTTTGGGCACCGAGCCGAGGATCATCCCGCGAGCTCCTGCGAGCCCTCGATTGCCGACCACGATCAGATCGCTGCCGCTCTCGCGCGCGGCCTCCAAGATCGCCTGGGCGGGTTCGCCATCCTTCACGACGGTCTTGGTCGGGACCGCGTCCTCGCCCATCGTGGCAACGGTGTCCTGGAGGATGAGCTCGCCGGTCTTGGGGTGACCGACGAACACGAGCGTGACCTCGGCGTCGAGGCACTTGGCGAGCGCGTATCCCTTGCGCGAGGCTCGGTCGGCCGTGATCGACCCGTCGGTGGCGACGAGGACGCGGCGGTACGGCTGCCCTTCCCCCGGCTGGGCGCTCCCCTCGCGCGGCCGTGTGAGCAGAACGTCGCAGGGCGCGTGCGTCGCGATCTTGCGGACGACGCTTCCGATGAGTTGCTCGGCCCTGTAGAACCCGCGGCTCCCGGTGATGATGATCTCGGCCTCGGTCTGCTCGGCTACTTGGAGGATGGCCTCGGCGGGTGGTTCCGGAGAGAGGAGGACCTCGGTCTTCACGCCCAGCTCCTCGGCGAGCCCCAAGGCGCGAGCCACCGCGGGCTCGGCCTTGGTGAGGCTGTCGTACGCGTGGACAAGGGTCAGCTTGCCTTTCGTGGCGGCCGCAAGAGCAACCGCGACCCGCTCGGCCGTTTCGGCCGTCGCCGAGCCGTCCGTAGCGAGGACGATGCGCTTGTACGCCATCGGGCGTTCCCTTCTGCGAGCTCGGTCGTGGAGGTTACGCGAAGGCGGGCCCGAGCGGCAGCAGGGCTTCCAACTCGGCGAGGGTCTCTTCGTCGAGTTCGACGTCGCCGGCCTCGGCGTTCGATCGAACGTGCGCGGGGTTGCGGCTGCCGGCGATCGCCGAGGTAACGCCCGGCTGGTGGAAGTTCCAGGCGAGGGCGAGTTGGGCGACCGCGATGTTGAGTCGTTCGGCAACGGATCGCATCCCGTCGACCACTGCGAGCGACCTCTCGATCTTGCCTGGGCGGTAGAGACCTTCCCACGCGTCCTCGCCACCGGGTCCGCGGAAGTCACCCTCATCGAAGGTCGTTTCCGTCGTGATCGCACCGGTGAGCAGGCCGTACGAGAGCGGTCCGTAGGCGACAACACCGGTCCCGCGATCGCCGCACCAGCGGATCAGCTCGCGGTCCGACAGCGCGAGCATCGAGAACTCCTGCTGGAGAGAGTCGACGTGATGGATCTTCTCGCAGCGCTCGATCAAGTCCCGGTCGAAGTTCGAGACCCCGATGCTTCGGACGAGTCCCTCCTGGACCAGCGAGACCATCGCGCCCCAGGTGTCCTCGATCGGCACGGCGTCACCGCTGTCGTCCGGCCAGTGGAGCTGGTAGAGGTCCAGGTGGCCTGTGTGGAGCCGCTTGAGGCTCCCGAGGCAGGCGGCGCGGACCTGCTCCGGGCGGAAGCCGGAGCCCTCGGATCGCGGAGCGACCTTCGAGGCGATCAGCACCTCGTCTCGGTGGCCGGTGATGGCGAGCGCGATCGTCTGCTCGGATACCCCGTCGCCGTAGACCTCGGCCGTGTCGATCCAGTTGATGCCGGTGTCGAGGACGGTGCGGATCGCCTCGATGATCGTCTCCTTCGGCGGAGCCTTTCCCCATTCGTCTCCGGCGCCGGCCTCCCACGCGCCGAACCCCACGACGGACAGCTCGAGTCCCTCCGAGCCCAGTTTCCGAGTTCTCATCGCTAGATTCTCCCGCCTCTCCGTGTCCGTTCGCTGATCCGCGCAGTACGCTAGAGAACCGGAACCCCCGAGTGCAAGAAGGAGGCGGCCGGGCGCCGCCCGGCCATCGAGATGGCCAAGGCAGTAGAAGAGAAAGAGCGCGTCGTCATCCGGTTCGCCGGCGACTCGGGTGACGGGATGCAACTCACCGGCGATCGCTTCACCAATGCGACGGCCGTGCTCGGCAACGACCTTGCGACCCTTCCGGACTTCCCCGCCGAGATCCGTGCCCCCGCCGGCACGGTCCACGGTGTTTCTGCCTTCCAGATCCAGTTCTCCTCTCAGGACATCCTCACGCCCGGCGACCATCCCGACGTCCTGGTCGCCATGAATCCCGCCGCGCTGAAGGCCGAGTTGGGCTCGGTCGAGAAGGGCGGCACGGTGATCGTGAACGAAGATGCGTTCACCCAACGCAACCTCGAGAAGGCGGGCTTCACCTCCGATCCGCTCACGGACGGCACGCTCGATGGCTACCAGCTCTTCGAGGTCCCGATGACCTCGATCACGCTTAGGGCGGTGGAGGAGCTCGGTCTTTCGAAGAAGGAGGGCGAGCGCGCGAAGAACATGTTCGCTCTCGGGCTGCTCTCGTGGATGTACGGGCGGCCCTCCGACGTCACGATCGATTGGCTCAGGAGGAAGTTCGGCGACAAGC
This sequence comes from Actinomycetota bacterium, assembly GCA_041486205.1. GTDB lineage: Bacteria > Actinomycetota > UBA4738 > UBA4738 > HRBIN12 > JBGPKY01. Next base: position 2,928 of record JBGPKY010000019.1, on the reverse strand, counting down.
CACAGGTGCTCGACGCGAACGTCGCTGCTTACAAGGCGGGGTACAACTTCGGCGAGACGACGGAGTTGTTCGCCCACTCCTACAGCGTCAAACCTGCGCCCGCGAAACCCGGCCGCTACCGGAACATCTCTGGCGCGACGGCTCTCGCGTGGGGCTTGGTGGCGGCGGGCGAGCGGAGCGGGCTCCAGCTGTTCTACGCGAGCTACCCGATCACGCCGGCGTCTGAGCTACTCCACGAGCTGTCGCGGCTGAAGAACTTCGGCGTGCGAACCCTTCAAGCCGAGGACGAGATCGCGGCGGCCAACGTCGCGCTCGGCGCCTCGTTCGCCGGGAGCCTCGGCGTGACCGGCACGAGCGGCCCGGGGATGGATCTGAAGGCCGAGACGCTCGGCCTCGCCGTCATGCTCGAGTTGCCGATGGTGATCGTCGACGTGATGCGCGCCGGCCCGTCCACCGGTCTTCCGACGAAGACGGAGCAGGGTGACCTGCTGATCGCCATGTTCGGACGTCACGGTGAGTCACCGATGCCGGTAGTCGCCGCCTACTCACCATCGAACTGCTTCGATGCCGCGATCGAGGCCGCTCGCATCGCGGTCACGTATCGAACGCCGGTGATCCTCCTCTCCGACACGTTCCTCGGGAACTCGTCGGAGCCGTGGTTGATCCCCGATGCCGCCTCGCTGCCGATGATCGCGCCCAACTTCGCAAGCGGCCCCAACGCCGGGACCGAGTTCATGCCGTACCTGCGTGACGAGCATCTGGCGCGTCCGTGGGCCATCCCGGGAACGCCCGGCTTGCGCCACCGCATCGGCGGGCTGGAGAAGGAGAACGGCACCGGCGACATCAGCTACGACGGCCACAACCACGAGGAGATGGTCCATCTTCGGGCCGCGAAGATCGAGAAAGTCGCCGAGAGCATCCCACCGCTCGAGGTCGAAGACCCGGACGGCGAGGCCGAGCTGTTGGTGCTCGGCTGGGGCTCCTCGTACGGGACGATCAAGGCAGCCGCCCGCCGCGTTCGCGCGCGGGGCGTGAAGGTCGCGACCGCTCATATGTTCCACTTGAACCCGTTCCCCATGAACACCGGCGAAGTCGTGAAGCGCTACCCGAAGCTGCTGATCCCCGAGATGAACCTGGGACAGCTTGCGATGCTGATCCGGGCCCGGTTCCTCGTGGACGCGAGGACGTTGTCGAAGATGCAGGGTGTCCCCATCTTCGCGGAGGAGCTCGAGGCCGAGATCCTGAAGGTGATCGGATGAGCGAGCTCGGGACCATGACGAAGAAGGACTTCACGAGCGACCAGGAGGTCCGCTGGTGCCCCGGTTGCGGCGACTACGCGATCCTCGCCGCCGTCCAGGGCTTCATGCCGGAGCTCGGGATCGAGCCCGACAACACGGTGTTCGTATCGGGGATCGGCTGTTCTGGGCGGTTCTCTTACTACATGGACACCTACGGGGTCCATGGGATCCACGGTCGCGCACCGGCGCTTGCGACCGGCATCGCGACGGCACGGCCGGACCTGTCGATATTCGTCGTCACCGGTGACGGCGACGCGCTGTCGATCGGCGGCAACCACATCATCCACGCGCTGCGCCGTAACGTGAATCTCAAGATCCTGATGTTCAACAACCAGATCTACGGTCTGACCAAAGGCCAGTATTCGCCAACGTCGGAAGAGGGCAAGGTCACGAAGTCGACGCCGTTCGGCTCTCTCGACCACCCCTTCAACCCCATCGCGCTGGCTCTCGGGGCGGAGGCGACGTTCGTCGCGCGCACGATCGACAACGATCGCCAGCACCTCACGCAGGTCCTCCGGCAGGCGGCGGCGCACAAGGGCGCGGCCTTCGTCGAGATCTACCAGAACTGCAACGTCTTCAACGACGGCGCGTTCGACTTGCTCCGTGACAAGCCGCAGGGCTTGCACAACCAGATCCGCCTCGAACACGGAGAGCCTGTGATCTTCGACGAGGGCAACCGGTGCATCTCGGTCGGCGACAACGGTCGGCTGGTGATCACCGAGGTAGCGAGCACCCAGCAAGACCGGATCATCGTCCACGACGTCCACGGGCGACCCTCCCTCGGCTTCGCGCTCGCCCACATCTCGCACGGGCCGACCGAGCCGACGTGCATAGGCGTGTTCCGCGAGGTCGAACGCCCCGTCTACGGCGAGGCGATGGAGGCGCAGGTGGCGGCCGCAACGGAGCGTCTCGGGAAGGGAGACCTGACGAAGCTGCTGAGTTCCGGCGACACCTGGGAAGTGAAGTAGCCGCGCTTACGCGCTTCCCGCATCGAACCGCGTCATCGCATCCATAGAAACGCCTTCCACCTTCCGAAGATCGCCGACGAGTTGCGGGAGCGCGTCCAAGAACCGCTCGACGTCTTCCTCGGTGGTCTCTCGCCCGATCCCGATGCGGAAACCCGGGGTGTTCGGTTGGCCCATCTGCTCCAGCACCGGTGAAGGCTCTCCGGCAGCGCCGGAGCAATTCGAACCTACCGAAAGGCGGAAGCCGCGGTCATCCAGTGCCATCGCCAGGATCTCGGCGTCGAGGTCGGGGACGGAGAAGCAGACCAGGTGCGGGACTCGCTGGGTCGGGTGCCCGTGCAGCAAGGCGCCCGGAACGTGCTCCTCGATGCCTCGGCGGAGACGGTCCGTCAAGCCCCACTGCCGCGCGGCTTGATCGTTCATGTCTTCGAGCGAAAGGCCCAGCGCGGCGGACATCCCCGCGACGCCGGGGATGTTCTCCATGCCCGAGCGACGCTTTCGCTCGCGGTCGTCGCCGCAGGGATACGCGGCTACGGCGACACCGCGGCGGACGTAGAGGCCGCCCACCCCCGGCGGCCCGCCGAATTTGTGCGCCGAGAACGAGAGCAGGTCGACGTCCAGCGTGTGCACGTCGACGGGGACGCGGCCGAAGGTCTGGCAGGCGT
>JBGPKY010000018.1:0-21569 GCA_041486205.1 Actinomycetota bacterium | reverse complement strand
CGGCTTCCTTCAGCCGTTGGAGGGCCATACGGTCGTTGGACAGATCGACACCGTGTGCGTACTTGACCTCCTTCACCATCCAGTCGATGACGCGCTGGTCCCAGTCATCACCACCGAGGTGCGTGTCGCCGTGCGTTGCCTTGACCTCGAAAACCCCTTCGCCGATCTCGAGCAGCGATACGTCGAAGGTACCGCCGCCTAGGTCGAACACCAGGATCGTTTGGTCGTGTTGCTTGTCGAGCCCGTAGGCCAGTGCGGCCGCCGTCGGCTCGTTGATGATGCGTAGAACCTCGAGACCGGCGATCTGGCCGGCCTCCTTCGTCGCCTGTCGCTGGGAGTCGTCGAAGTAGGCGGGCACCGTGACGACAGCCTGTGTGACGGCGTCTCCCAGGTAGGCCTCGGCGTCGCGCTTGAGCTTCGCAAGGATCTGGGCGGAAACCTCCTGGGGGGTCCACTTCTTCCCGTCGATGTCGATCGACCAGTCCCGCTCGCCCATGTGCCGCTTGACCGAACGCACCGTGCGGTCAGGGTTCGTGATGGACTGGCGCTTGGCCACCTCGCCGACAAGGATCTCGCCGTTCTTCGAGTACCCCACGACCGAGGGGGTGGTCCGGGAGCCTTCGGAGTTCGGGATCACGACCGGCTCGCCTGCCTCCAGGATGGAGACGACGGAGTTGGTGGTCCCTAGATCGATCCCTACTGCTCGAGCCATGAGTGTTTCCTCCTCGATCCGTTGGATTCAGCTTGGTTTGAAGATAAATCTTGAGTCTTAGATTGTCAACTCTAGGCACGACTTCTGGTCCTCCTTCCTTGGAGGCTTGTCTCCCCCAACAGCCGCCCGCTGGGCCGCCCTTTGCGTGAGGGGGGCGCGCTCCTTAGACTCCGCGGAGCATGCTGCCTCGTCTAGCAGCCCTCATCGCCCTGCTCGCCGTCTCGGGTGGCCTCTTCGCGCTGCGGGCTCGCACCCTCTATCGCTTGATCCGCCTGGGCCGCCCCGTTGACCGCTCCGGAGACCTGCCCCGGCGGGTCGGCCGCGAGGGCTCTCACGTACTCGCCCAACGGAAGCTGTTCCAGCGGTTCCTCCCGGGCCTCATGCACGCCCTGATCTTCTGGGGATTCCTGGTGCTCCTGACCACGATCGTCGAGGTCGCTGGAGAGGTCGTCTCCCCCACGTTCGAGCTTCCCTTCATCGGGGGGACACGGGGGCTCGGGCTGATCCAGGACGTGTTCGCGGCGGGGGTGCTCGTCGGCCTCGCGATGGCCGCGTCGATCAGGCTCTTCCAGCGACCGGAGAGGTTCGTCGGGAGCCATCGGCTGGAGGCGTATCGGATCCTGGCTCTCATCGCCTGGATAGTCGTCACGCTGTTCGCTGCGCGGGGTGCTCGGATCGCACTCGGATACGCGCCCGAGTCGTGGTGGACGCCCGTCTCGACGGCCACAGCTCACGCGTTCACATGGATGTCTACCAGCCCGTTGCGGCTCGCGATGTGGACGCTCCTCTGGGCGCACTTGCTGTTGATCCTCGGGTTCCTCGTGTACATCGGCTACTCGAAGCACCTGCACATCGCGACGAGCTTCATCAACGTCTTCTTCTCGAATACGAAACCGCGCGGAACGCTGACACCTCTGCGGATCGACCTCGAGAAGCTCGAGTCGGAGGACGTGCGGCTCGGCGCCGCCACCGTCGAAGATCTCTCGTGGAAAGAACTGGTGGATCTGTATGCGTGCACCGAGTGCGGCCGGTGCCAGAACGCTTGCCCTGCATGGAACACGGGCAAGCCGCTGTCACCGAAGTTGGTCATCATGAACCTTCGCGACCACCTCTTCGACGAGGGCCCGCGGATCCTCGCGACGAAGGCGGCAGGGACTTCGCACGAACCCGTTCAGCTGGTTCCTGGGATCGTGGACGACGAAGTGCTGTGGGCGTGCACGACGTGCGGCGCGTGCATGCAAGAGTGCCCCGTCGATATCGAACACATCGACCACATCGTGGACATGCGCCGCAACCTCGTGATGGCAGAGTCGCGCTTCCCGAGCGAGGTAGGCACGCTTTTCCGCAACCTCGAGAACTCGAACAACCCCTGGGGCCAGCCCCAGTCGCAGCGCGGCGCGTGGGCCGACGGGCTCGGCGTCCGCGTGCTCGGGGACGGGGAGGAAGCACCCGAGGTCCTCTACTGGGTCGGTTGCGCGGGCTCGTTCGATGATCGAGCGAAGGCCATCTCCCAAGCCATGGCCTCACTGCTGGACAAGGCGGGCATCTCGTTCGCCATCCTTGGGCCACGCGAGCTCTGCACAGGCGACCCCGCCAGGAGGGCTGGCAACGAATACCTATTCCAGATGCTCGCGGAACAGAACGTCTCGACGATGAACGGGGCCGGCGTAACCAAGATCGTCGCGAACTGCCCGCACTGCTTCAACACCCTCCGCAACGAGTATCCCGACTACGGTGGCCGCTACGAGGTCGTCCATCACACCCAACTGCTTGCCGATCTGGTGAAGGCCGGCCGTCTGACGCCCACGCACGCGACCGAGACGATGCTCGCCTACCACGACCCCTGCTATCTGGGCCGGCACAACGGCGTCTACGACGAACCCCGTCGAGTGCTCGAAGGGGTGCCCGGCGTGACCACGGTAGAGATGCCTCGGCATCGCGAGCGCGGCCTCTGCTGCGGAGCCGGCGGCGCCCGTATGTGGATGGAGGAACGCATCGGCAAGCGGATCAACCAGGAGCGCATGGACGAGGCCGCCGCCACCGGCGCGGACACGGTCGGTGTCGCTTGCCCGTATTGCCTGGTCATGCTCGATGACGGCGCGAAGGCTCGCGGAGAGGAGACGCCGGTGCTCGATGTCGCGCAGATCCTCGCCGGCTCGGTAGGGGCTATCACCCCCATCAGCCCTTCGAACTAGACCCGACCCTCGCCCAACCCCATCGCTCGCCCGTCGGGCTCGCCCATCCCGTCCACGCATCCGCATAGCGGATGCGTGGACGAGTGGCATCCGTTCAAGCGAGCGGGTTAACCGTCCGAAGGAAGAACTAGACCGAACGGCGCGGGTTGGCCCAAGGGCGGACCCCGCCGGTTCCATCGCAGAGGCAGGCGACATGGCCCGGCCATGTCGACGTCGGAGAAGGGACGCAGGTTGAAGACGACGACGGCCGCGGTCGAGGCTGAGCGTATGACGAACGAGTGCAAGCGGCTCGCCCGGTTGCTTCACCTCGACGGCATCGGTGCGGTGCGGAACGAGCACGGGCGCCGGCGTGTAGCTTGGTGGACGGCACCTGGATCCGCGCCGCTCCCGATGTCGCTGGACGACGTGCTCGAAGGCCGCGTGGATGGATGGATCGCGTGCCCGCAGCCGGGTGGGGTCGTCTTCGGGCGACTGACCGCGGAGTCTTCGGTACGCTCGGTTTCAGCACTAGCCGCGGCGCTCGATCCGCTTACGGAAGGCGCCGACGCGCAGCCGCCGACGCGCGGTCGGCTCGAGCCCGAGGATCCCGCGCTCCTCGAACGAACCCGTTGGGCTTACGCGATCCATGACGGACTCACGCAAGTCGTGACGAGCGCCATCTTGGAGCTCGAATGTCTCACCGACCGCATCGCGTCGGACCCGAACGAGGCTTTGAAGGTCATCGACGGAACGAAGACCGAGCTGCGGAAGGCGCTCGACGAGATCCGCCGGATGCTCGCTAGCCTTGCCCCGCAGGGATCCGGAGCCCAGGAGCCGCTCGAAAGTGTTGTCGACGGTGTGATGGAGCGCTGGCACCTGCCGGCCGAATGGTCCGTCGAGGGAGACCTGCAAGCCGTCCCTCGCTCGGTGCTCGATGCGGCCTCGTCGGTGATCTGCGAGAGCGTCGCGAACGCGGCCAAGCATTCGTCCTCGAGGCACGTGGCGGTAAGGGTCCGCGCGTCGCAGAACGGTATGGAGGTTCGCGTCGAGGACGGCGGTCGAGGTTTCCAGAAGGACGGGATCGGATCGAACGGGGGGCATCTCGGTTTGGAGATGATGCGCCGGCGCGTGGCGGAGGTCGACGGAACACTCGACATCCAGTCCTCACCCGGCAAGGGAACGCGGGTGGTCGCGAGGCTACCCGTCGGACAGCAAGGAGAGAAGCCGTGAAGATCATGATCGTCGACGACCACGCACTCGTTCGTCGCGGCATGGGCCACGTCGTCCGCGAGTCGTTCCCGGACGCCACGGTTATCGAAGCGGGAAGCGCAGACGAAGCCATACGGATCATGGATGCCGACCCGGCAGACATCGCTCTCGTCGACGTGCGCATGCCCGATTCGGACGGACTCGACCTGCTTCGCGACATGAAGACGAAGTGGCCCGGGGTTCCCGTCATCATGCTGACGACTTTCGACCACGCGCAGTACGTTCGCCGGGCTCTAGCCGAGGGCGCGGCCGGGTATATGTTGAAGGACGCGACGCCCGAGGACCTGGAGCAGGCGATCAAGGTTGCGCTCTCGGGCGGCGGCAACGTCCTCTCCCCACGGGTGGTCCAGAACCTCTTCGAGGCGATCGAAGTGGGCGGCACCATGAACGGCGGCACGCAGAACGTTCGAGCCGCGAGCCTCACGACGCGCGAAACCGACATCCTCGCGCACCTATCCGAGGGACGCAGTAACCGTGACATATCAAGAGCGCTGTTCCTTTCGGAGAAGACGGTGAAGGCGCACCTGGCCGCGATCTTCCGAAAGCTCGGCGTCACGAATCGGACGCAGGCGGCGATGGCCGCGGTGTCGATGGGCATAGGGCCGGGACTTCATCCGCGGGACAACCCCGACCCCGCGACCCTGCCGGGGGCGGAACAGAGGTGACGGCAAGCAGGAGGATGAGGACGTTCCGGAAGGAGAAGGCGGCCTAGAGCGGGTCCCCACCGCGAAGTCGCGGTCGGATCGGCTGTCTCGACGAAGCGAAGAAGTCAAACAGGAGGAACCGGGGTGGCAGGCACGAAGCAGAATCGGCTCGGGAGCCCCGGACCGGCGCGCGAGGAAACGACGCCCGCGAACGGAAGTCGCCAGGTCGACGCCTACGAGGAGGACTGGTATCGGAGCCTGAGGGCCCTCGCCGAGAGCCGGTCGCTCCTCGGCGAGGACGAGCCGGCGGAGGACCAGTCGACAACGGAAGAAACCGCCGATGCCGGGGACCTCGAAGGCACTCCGGAGGCGGCGGAGGTCGAACCGACGACGTCGGCCGTCACCGCATCCCCCGCCGAGGAGCCTGAAACAACTCCTATCAGCGATGAAGCGACTGAGGTGCGCACGGCTCTCCTCCAGGATCCGCCCGTCGAGGCAGCGCCCGATCCGCCGGAGGCCACCGCGCCGCTCGCGCCGCTCGCACCACCGGTCGACCGCGCTCGGGAGCGCCGTGATGAGATCACCGAGCTCGCTTCGCGGGCGATCGGCGAGCCGGAGGGTGTTCGACTCGCCGCTCTGGCGCTCGACCCGGACCCGGACGTCCGCCAGCAAGCGCTCGCGACGCTGTCGGGCAACATCGAACACGTAGAAGAAACCACCATCACCAGAGCCCTCGACGACCCCGTCGACGAAGTTCGGGCGGCTGCGGTTCGGCTCGCCTCGGAGCTCGGCCAGAGTTGCCTTCCTCATCTCGCGCGACTCGTGGGCGCCAGAAGGTGGCCACTCACCCAACGGACCACTCTGGAGGTCCTCCCCGGCGTCTTCGCCTCCCAGGCCGTGGATACAGCCCACCTCGACCAGATCCTGGAGGCGGTCGGGCAGCTCGACCCGGGCCCGGACAACGAAGAGCAAACGCTGCTCGACGTACTCGGTCGTGCGATCGGGACCGAGGAGCTGGTCGCGAGCCTAGAAGGCCCGGATCCTGCTCGGCTCGGAGCCGTTCGACTGCTCGCCGCCGATAGATCGAACGCCGTTCTTCGTACCCTTGCTGCGATGGCGTCCGACCCGGTCGAGGAGATCCGGAACCGAGCCACCCGTGCTGCGGACGAGATCCGTACCGATCCGGCGCCGTCCGGTACCGAGACCTCGCCTCCGGTACGCCCGGTCGCGGCTCAAACGGAACAGCTCGACCGCGTGGCGTCTCTCGCCCTCTCGCTCAGCGATCCGGACGGATCGGTCCGACACTTGGCGCTCTCGGGCTTGGGTGGCGTCGATCGCGCGACGGTGTTGGCCTGGGTCCGGCAAGCGGTCGGCTCTCAGGACCAGACGATCGCGATGGCCGCCATCGTGACTACGGCGGTTCTCGGACTTAGCGAAGCCGCAGCCGATGCTCTCAGTCGCGCAGCAGACCTCGCCCGCAGAGACCGGCAGCACTTCCTAGAGCAGCTGGCCTCATGCGGAGTAGAAACCGAGCGCCTCGCCGGACTTCTGCCCAGCGTCGAGGAGCCGCGTAGGCCGGAGGCGATCGGGAAGATGTGGGACCTTCTGGGTCCAGAGTCCCTACCGGCCATCCGCGGGTTCCTCGACGATCCGTCGGTCGCCTCCAGGCTGGCTGCCGTCGAAGCGCTGGGTCGTTCGGAGGACGCTGGATCCACGCCGCTCGTGACGACCGTGTTCCGGCGCGACGTCTCCCCGATCGTGCGTGCGGCCGCGATCCGCGCCGCGGCCCGGCTCGGAGGCTCGGACGCCGTATCGCCGATCCGGGATGCGCTCACGGACCCGGACCCTGACGTCCGCGTAGCCGCGGTCGATGCCCTGTCTCAGCACGGCGAAGAAGAGGCGAGCGGACCTCTGATGGAGGCCCTGTCGGACACGGACGAGCGCGTCCGACGGACCGCTGCTCACCACCTCGCGCTCACGAGGAGCGGCGATCACGAGGTCGTGTGGCAGGCGCTCCTTCGGCTCCCGCCGGAAAGCCGCGTACAGCTGATCGAAACATTCGAGCGAGCGAACCCGGGCGCCCTCAGCGGCCACGCCCTTGAGGCATTGCGCTCGCTCGATCATGACGAGCGACTTCTGGCCGCAGAAGTGGTTGGGTGGGGATTCGGGCAGGCCTGTGTGGAAGCCGCCATACACGCCCTGCTCGATCCTTCGGCCGCCGTTCGACGTGCCGCGACCGACGCCCTCGCCCGACTTCGAGATCCATCCGCGGCGGGGGCCCTCGGGAAGGCTCTCGGCGACCCAGACCCAGACGTCAGGTTGGGCGTCGTCCGCGCGCTAGGCGTGATCGACGATGAGTCGGTCCTCGGCTTCCTGGTGTCGGCGCTGAGCGACCCAGACACGCGAGTGCGACAGGCGGCGAGCGAAGTGCTGACCGAGTGGAGCTCGCCGGCGGTCGCCAAGCGTCTGGCCGGCGTCCTGGCCGTCCCCGCGCTGCGTGGCCCCGCGTCGGACCTGCTGACCCGGATGGGTCCGACCTGCGTGGAGCTACTGATCGACGTCCTGCTGCAGCAACACGCGGGAGTCGCGCCGACGGTCGGCGAGCTGCTGGGGCGGATCGTCGGACTCGACGAGCTGATCTCCCGCCTAGACTCGGTCGACCCTGAGCGCCGGCTGCGGGCGGTGGAAGCTGTGGGCGCGATCGGCGGCGAGGACGTCATAGGTGCACTCATCAGGACGCTGTCGGATCCCGACGAGCGCATCAGGCTTCGTTCCGCACAGCTCCTCGGCGCGCTCGGCGGAGCCGGAACGATCGAGGCGCTGCGCGGCGCGCTGGGAGATCCTGTGCCCTCCGTCCAGGCTGCCGTGGAGGAATCGCTCTCCCGGATGCCGGGGCAGGCCTTCGCTTCGGGAATGTGACAGGGATCAGACCCCGCCGAACTCCTCGAAGAAGCGGCTCGCCGTCGGACCGCGTTGTCCCTGATACTTGCTCTTCGCTCCCTTCGAGCCGTATGGGCGCTCGGCGGGCGTCGTCAGCCGGAAGAACGAGATCTGGCCGATCTTCATGCCCGGGTAGATCGTGATCGGCAGGTTCGCGACGTTCGACAGCTCAAGCGTCAGATAGCCGTCCCAGCCGGGATCGACGTAGCCGGCGGTCGAGTGGATCAACAGGCCGAGCCGCCCGAGGCTGGATTTCCCCTCGAGTCGCGCGACCATGTCGTCGGGTATGCCGACCCGCTCGAGCGTCGATCCGAGGACGAACTCCCCCGGATGCAGTATGAACGGCTCGCCGTCTCCGACCTTGACCACCTCGGTGAGAGAGGGCATCTCTTGCTTCACGTCGATGTATGGATAGCGAGAGTTCGCGAAGACGCGGAACTGAGAATCCACGTGGAGATCGACCGACGAGGGCTGGACGCACTCCGGGTCGAACGGGTCGATCACGATGCGGCCGGCCTCTATCTCCTCGCGGATGGTTCGGTCGGACAGGATCATCGCGGGGGGATGCTACAGGGTGCCGTCACGCCGAGGCGGCCTCCGTCGAGACCTCGACCCAGTGGTCGAGCACCCGCGCGGCGGAACCGGAGTCGATCGATCCGGCGGCTAGGGCGAACCCCTCCTCCAACGTCGCGGCGCGTCCGGCCACCTCCAGCGCCGCCGCCGCGTTTAGGAGGACGACGTCGCGCTTCGGCCCGGTCTCGCCGGCTAGAACCGCCCGCGCGATCTCGCGGTTCTCCGCGGCGTCTCCGCCCTTCAGGTCGTCGAGACTCGCTCGCGCGAGGCCGAGCTCCGCGGGATCGAGCGCGCCTTCGCGAACCTCACCGTCTCGGGTCTCGTACACCGTCGATAGTCCGGTCGTCGTGAGCTCGTCGAGCCCGTCCTCACCGCGGAACACCTTCGCGCGCGTGCCGCGTTTCGCGAGCACCTGCGCGAGGAGCGGAAGCATCCGCGGGTCCGATACCCCGACGACTTGCGCGGCGGGCCGCGCGGGGTTCGTCAGCGGACCGAGGAAGTTGAACACGGTCGGCACGCGAAGCTCGCGCCGGATCGGAGCCGCGTTCGCCATCGCCGGATGGAATACCGGCGCGAACATGAATCCGATCCCGGCCTCCCGCAGGCAGTGCTCCACCCCCGCGGGCGTGAGGTCGATCGCGACGCCGAGCGCTTCCAGCAGATCGGCGGAGCCGCAATGTGAAGACGCGGCCCGGTTCCCGTGCTTCGCAACGACGACGCCCGCCCCGGCGACGACGATCGCTCCGACCGTCGAGATGTTGAACGTCCCCGACCGATCACCGCCCGTTCCACAGGTATCGACGACCGGACCGGGCGTCGCAACCGGCTGAGCCTTGTCCAGCGCCGTCCGCGCGAGCCCGGCGATCTCCTCGGCCGTCTCGCCCTTGGTCCGGAGCGCCATCAGGAATCCGCCGACCTGAGCTGGCGTCGCGTCACCATCCATGATGGCGAGCATCGCTTGAGCGCTCTCCTGGGCCGTGAGCGACTGCCCTGCCGTGAGGCGGGACAGGATCGAAGGCCAGAAGTCCTGCATGAGACGCGGAACGCTAGCAGGTCGCACGCCCCGCAGGTGGGTCGCTACACTTGGGAACGGCCCGGGAAACAACCGGCCGAACAACGCGGGTGTGGTTCAGTGGTAGAACGCAAGCTTCCCAAGCTTGAAATGGGGGTTCGATTCCCCTCACCCGCTCCTGCCAGACACCGGGCGTCAGGAGCGCGGCCCGCTGACCGCCGCCAGGAAACCCTGGGGGTCGGCGAGGCCTAGACCCAACTTCTTCACGTGCATCCGAACGCCGAGACAACGGCCTTCGACGGGCGGATCGATCTGAAGCGAGACGATCCCTTTCGACGAGCCGTTCACCAGCCAGGCGCCGCGCATGTTCGTATGAACGCCGATCGCCCACGGCCAGTCGGGGCCTCGTTCGGCCGAACGGATCGACGAGCAGGGGATGGCGGCCACGAACCCCCACCCCATTCGGACAACCAGCTCGGTGTTGCTCAGCTCCACGTGGGTGAACGACGGCCCGAGGCCGAGGACAACGAACAGCGGCAGCAGCCACTTGGAGTAGAGGATCTCGAAGCGACGGCCTTCGCCGTTCATGACTTCAGCGCACCCCGGAGAACGAGCGGCGCTGTGGGGCACAGATCGCGCAGGGGGCAGGTCTCGCATCTCGGCCGCCCCGCCTTGCAGATCTCGCGGCCGAGCGTGATGAGCCCGACGTGCAGCTCGACGCGGAGCGACTCCGGGACGAGATCTTCGAGCAGCCGGTGAGCCGCCTCAGCCGTGGACTTCGATGGAACGAGACCTAAACGCTTCGAGACTCGATGGACGTGGGTGTCAACCGGGATGGCAGCGCGTCCGAGTGCGAACGCGAGCACCACCGCCGCCGTCTTCGGCCCCACACCTGGAAGTGAGCGGAGGTATTCCGTGGCTTCGACGTCGGTCGCGCCCCGCATCCAGGAAAGGTCGAAACGGCCCTCGCGCTCGCGGATCTCGCGAAGGATCGCCTGGATGCGCGGCGCCTTGGTATTGGCGAGGCCGCCGGAGCGGATCGTGTCGGCGAGCGCCGTCGTCTTGGCCCGCACCACGTCGTCCCACGCGGGGTATCGCATGAGGAGCGCCTCGAACGCGCGCCCGGCGTTCGCATCGCTCGTGTGCTGCGAAAGCACCGTGAGGATCAGCTCTTCGAGGGGGTCGGTCCGACGCGGCGGCTCGAGCGGCCCGAAGCGCTTGATGAGACGCCGATGGATCGCGCGAACCCGGCGGCGATCGGGTGGGGTCACGACGGAGCGGCGGCGGAGAAGTTGCGGAACTGCGTGAGATGCGGCAGGAACGTGAGCGGCACGGTGTCGGTGGGCCCGTTACGGTGCTTTGCCACGATGAGGTCGGCGACGCCCTTCTTCCCCGGATCGGCGTCGTCGCGGTGGATGAACATCACGACGTCCGCATCCTGCTCCAGGGCTCCGGATTCCCTGAGGTCCGAGAGCTGCGGACGCTTGTCCTGGCGGCGCTCGGGGTCGCGGTTCAACTGAGAGACGGCGATCACGGGGATCTCGAGCTCCTTCGCGAGGAGCTTCAGCCCGCGGCTGATCTCGGCGATCTCCTGCTGGCGGTTGTCGACTCGACGGTGGTGCGACATCAGCTGGAGGTAGTCGACGATGATCAGTCCGAGCCCGGTCTTCCGTGTGGCCATGCGCCGGGCCTTCGCGCGGATGTCGACCAGCGTGACGTTGCCCGAGTCGACGATCGAAAGCGGCGCGTCGTGGAGAACTTCGGCGGCCTGGACGATCCGTGACCAGTCGTCGGCGCCCACCCGCTTGTTCCGGATGCTGTCCCAGGGAACGCGCGCCTCGCCGCAGAGCAGCCGCATGCCGATCTCCCAGCGCGACATCTCGAGCGAGAACATCCCGACGAGGATCCGGCTCTCCACCGCCACGTTGCGAGCCAAGTTGGTTACGAACGAGGACTTCCCGACGCCGGGGCGGGCCGCCACGATGATCAGGTTGCCCGCCTGCAGCCCCGAGAGCAGCGAGTCGATGTCCCGGAATCCCGTGGGCAGCCCCGCGAAGGCCGACTCGCGGTTCTGGATCTTCTCCAGGTCGGTCATGGCCTGGTCGACCAGCTCGCGCAGGGAGGCGACCTGATCCTTCTCCTCACGACGCGCGACGTCGTAGATCCGCTGCTCGGCCTCGTCAGCGACCTTCTCCGGGTCCTCCGGCGCCGAGTAGCCCATCTCCATGATGTCCGCGGCGGCCTGGATCAGGCGACGGAGCAACGCGGCCTGCGCCACGATCCGCGCGTAGTAGCCGGCCGAGGACGGCGTGGGAACCTGCTCGACCAGCTCGTGGATGTACAGGTGCCCGCCTACGTCCTCGAGGATCGAGCGCCGTTTCAGCTCCTCGACCGCGGTGATGGCGTCGACCGGATCGCCCCGCGCGTAGATCGAGCGAAGCGTCTCGAAGATCTGTTTGTTCGCCGAACGGTAGAAGTCCGCCGGCTGGATCTCCTCGACGACGTCGGCGATCGCCTCGGCTGACAGCATCATGCTGCCGAGCACCGACTCCTCCGCCTCCAGATTGTGAGGCGGAACCCGATCCGGCCGCAGCCGCCGAACCTCATCAGCCGCGCGCGCCAAGACCACCCCTCTCCGGAAAGCGAGTCGACCGACTGGAGAGGCTATGCCCCGGCAACCCCGCCGTCATTGGGATAACCGATGTGCATTCCTCCGCCGCAGGTCGTGCCCGAAGATTCCTTGTCACACCGCCTCCCACCAGGGCTTCCCCTTGTGGAAAATCCTGTGGAAGATTGTGAACAAAGGCTCTGACACGCGTCGGCGACCGTAACGCGCAGGGCTGGCGGCGGGGCCCGGGAGGGGGGTTCGCCCGGGCGTCGTCGAGGTCGCCAAGAGCCCCGTGGTGGGTTCCCACCCACGCGATCCGAGCAGCCCGGGCGAGGCCCCCGACCTGTTACTCCGCCGCTTCCACCTCGACCGAGATGATCGGGTCCACCTCGGCGAACACATGCACACGAACCTCGTGCGCCCCCACGCTTCGGATCGGCTCGTCCATGTGCACGTCGTGCCGATCGACCCTCACGCCGGTCTGGCTCTCGATCTCCGCCGCGACCTCCGCGGCCGTGACGCTGCCGAAGAGCTTGCCCTCCTCGCCGACGTGCGCCTTGACCTTGATCGGCGCGGCCGTGAGCCTCATCGCGAGCGTTTCGGCAGCCGCCTTCTCCTTCGAGACACGAACGCCGTGTGCGCGCTTCAGGCTGTCGACGTGCTTGACCATGCCCTTGGTGGCCTTGACCGCCATACCTCGGGGCATGAGGTAGTTCCGCGCGTAGCCGCCGGCAACCTCGACCACGTCCCCGGGGACGCCGAGCTTGTCGACGGACTTCTGGAGGATGACCTTCATCGGCTCGAGAAGGGCAAGAGAGCCAGCTCGCGGGCGCTCTTCACGGCCACGGCCACGTCGCGCTGATGCTGTGAGCAGTTGCCGGACACCCGGCGCGCGCGGATCTTGCCACGGTCGCTCACGAACTTGCGCAGCGTCATGACGTCCTTGTAGTCCACGTGGTCGACCCGGTCCTTGCAGAAGATGCAGATCTTCTTCCGCTGCTTCTTCTGCCAGGGCTTCTCTTCCTTCTCTTTCCTGACAGGTCGCTTCTTGCTCGATTTACCCGACATCCAGCGGTGTCTCCTCGTCTGCGCCTTGGCTCGCGCCAACCGTCGCCGGGGCCGCCGCCCAGTCGCCTCCGCCGCTGCGGGACTGCCGCTCCACCTTCGCGGTCGCCCACTTCAGGCTCGGTCCAACCTCGTCGGCCTCGATCTCGATCACCGTGCGCTTCTCGCCGTCCTGGGTCTCCCACGAGCGCTGCTTGAGCCGCCCGGACACGATCACGCGCATGCCGCGCGTCAGCGTCTCGGCAACGTTCTCCGCCATGGAACGCCAGGCGTTCACCGTGAAGAACGACGTGTCGCCGTCCTTCCACTGCCCGGATTCGTCCTTGATGCGGAAGCTCACCGCCACGCGGAACTTCACGACGGCGGCCCCGTTCGGCGTGTACCGCAACTCGGGGTCGTCGACCAGGTTGCCCACGATGACCAGTTGGTTCTCGCTCGCCATCTCCATCACCTGCCTGTCTTTGTCCGCTCCCCGGCGGATGGCGGGCCGGGGAGGGGGAAGAAGCGATCCTACGCCGCGCGGGCGATCACCTTGAACCGCAGGACCTCGTCGGCCAGATGCAGGGTCCGCTCGAGCTCGGTGATGACCGAAGGCTCCGCCGAGAACTCCGCCACGACGTAATAGCCTTCGCCCTGGCGCTTGATCTCGTAGGCGAGCCGCCTGCGGCCCCACCGCTCGACCTTGCCGACCTCGCCTCCACTTTCGGAGACGACCTTGGTGATTCGGTCGGTGACCCCGCCGATAACCGACTCGTCGGCCTCAGCGGGCAAGATGAACATGACCTCGTACTGTCTCAACCCCACCTCCTCTGGTCTGGGCGGCCCCCCACCGATTGGGGAGCAGGATGTGGTGGACCCCCAGAGTGTACAGAACCCCTGCTCAGGCGACCCTAGCACGGGGGTCTGACACGCCACCGCGGCGTACACTTGTGCCTTGCCGTGCACTCGAACCGGAAGGAGGCGCGAGCGATGACCACGACGATCCACGACCTGCGCGCGTGGAAAGCGGAGGGCAAGCGTTTCGCGATGCTCACCGCCTACGACTTCCCCACGGCGCGGATCCTCGACGAAGCCGGCATCCGCGTGCTTCTCGTCGGCGACTCGGTCGGCCGCAACGTTCTCGGCTATGCGAACGAGCTGCCGGTCACGATGGAGGAGATGCTCCACCACATCAAGGCCGTCGCGCGAGGGGCGACGAACGCGATCGTCGTGGGAGACATGCCGTTCATGTCCTTCCAGGCCTCCGTCGAAGACGGCGTCCGGAACGCCGGCCGGATGATCAAGGAGGGCGGCGCCCACGCCGTGAAGATCGAGGGCCCTCAGCTCGAGCTGATACACCGACTCGTCGGCATCGGCATTCCCGTCATGGCCCACGTCGGCCTCACCCCGCAGTCGATCAATGGCCTCGGTGGCTACCGGGTTCAGGGCCGCGGCGAGGCGGCCACGGAGATCCTCGATCAAGCCCTGTCTCTGGAGAAGGCCGGTGCGTTCTCGCTGGTTCTCGAGGCGATGCCCGCCGAGCTCGGGGCCGATATCACG
The DNA here is from genome assembly GCA_041486205.1 of Actinomycetota bacterium. GTDB lineage: Bacteria > Actinomycetota > UBA4738 > UBA4738 > HRBIN12 > JBGPKY01. The sequence goes on along the minus strand of JBGPKY010000018.1, from coordinate 7,033 downwards.
GGGTCGGTCCAGATCCCGACCATCGGGATCGGGGCGGGTCCCCACTGCGACGCGCAGGTCCTCGTGATCCACGACCTGCTTGGGATGACCGAGAAGCCCCCGAAGTTCGCGAAGGCATACGCGAACATCCGCGAGGCGACCCTGGAGGCCGCACGAGCCTTCTCGCATGACGTCGAGGCCGGGAGCTTCCCGGACGAGGAGCATTCCTACCACTAGGGAGTTGCTCCTCCGGCCGGGCCACGACAAGCCATAGACTCGGGGGCCGTGGACTCCTGGATCCTGAGTTTCCTGCTCGGCGCTGCCGTCGGGATCGCCGCCTCGGCCGTCGTCGTCCTCACCCGCGCGCTAGTGACGCGAGGGAGGCGAACGGCCTCTCCGTCGGAGGCCGACCGGCGCGTGGAACGCGCCGAGCTCAGCTCGATGATCGCCCACGAGCTGAAGAACCCGCTTATGTCGATCAAGGGGCTAGCTACGACCGCGACGCGCCTTTACGGCTCGATGAGCGAGGAGGAGCGGCTTGAGTTCTTCAAGCTGATCGACTCCGAGGCCTCGCGGATGAAACTGATCACCGACGAGACTTCGACGGCGCTCAAGATCGACGCCGGCGTACTCGTGTACGACATCCGGCCGGAGGACCTCGGCAAGCTCGTCGAGAAGGCCGCGTGGGACGCCCCTATCGGCGAGCACGCGATCGTCGTCGAGGCCGAGGAGAACCTCAAGGTTGCCGTCGACCGCGCCCGCGTGTCCGAGATCGTCGCCCATCTGGTCGACAACGCCGTCAAGTTCTCGCCGCCGGATTCCCCGATCGAGGTCCGCGCGTATCGCGGCGCGGACGGAGACGCCGTCCTCGAGGTTGCCGACCGGGGTTCGGGGATAGCCCCCGAGCGGCGCGAGGCCGTGTTCCAGAAGTACTCGCGACACCGGCCCCCCGGCTACGAGGAAACGCCGGGAGCGGGTCTCGGCTTGTTCATCTGCCGCGCCCACGCCCGGGCCCACGGGGGCCGGATCGACGTCGTGGACGAGCCCGAACGGGGTACCATGCTGCGCGTCATCCTTCCAGGGGGAGCCGACGGTGGGAGCTGAAGGCCGTGAGCCGGTTTCCCTCTTGATATGCGACGACCACAAGATCCTCACCGACGCGCTCGCGATGGTCGTCGAGCGGCATCCGGAGCTCAGGATGATCGCAGGTCCCGTCCACTCCCCCGAGGAGGCCATCGAGCTCTGCCGGGAGCACAAGCCCGACGTCGTTCTGATGGACATCGTCTTCAAGGGGCCGATGAACGGCATCGAGGCGACGCAGAAGATCAAGGAGCTGTCCCCCGCCACCAAGGTCGTGATCATGACGGCCCACGACGACGAACGGCTCCTCGTCGAGGCCGTCGAAGCCGGCGCGTCGGGATTCCTGGGTAAGGACGAGGCAGCCGACGAAGTGCTCAACGCCGCGAAGGCCGCCGCGGAAGGCGAGGTTCTGATCGACCCCACCACGCTCACCCGCCTCCTTCACCAGGTCGCTCGCGAGCGAGAGGCCCGGCGAGACGCCCAGATGCTCCTGTCCGACCTCACCGAGCGCGAGCGCGAGGTCCTGCAGCTCCTGGCCGAAGGCACACGGAACGACGACATCGCGACGAGGCTCTTCATCAGCCCGCAGACGGTCCAGACCCACGTCCGCAACCTGCTCGCCAAGCTCGGCGTCCACTCGAAGCTCGAGGCGGTCGCCTTCGCCGTCAAGCACGGCGCCATCTCCGTATAGGCCACCCGGCCCAGGCTCGAACCACCCGAACGCCCCACGCAACTACCTGCCGTTGGGTAGTCACATTTACCGCCGCCCAGGAATCGTCGCGGGCCGCATTACTGCCGAAGTAAGGAAAGACATCACTGGTGGAGAACCAGCAGAGGGAGGTAGGGAATGGGCAAGACGCGTGAGCAGAAGAGGGGGCGCAAGTTCCTCCTCACGCTTCTGATCGTGGGGGTCGTCGGGAGCCTGGCCGGCATCGGCACGTTCTCGGCGTTCTCGAGCACCACAGACAACACCGGCAACCTGTTCGAAGCCGGCACCGTGTACATCACGGACAACGACGGGGGCGCCTCGTCGCTCTACAACGTGACCAACCAGAAGCCGGGCGACACCGTGACTTCCTGCATAAAGGTGACCTACACCGGTTCGCTGAGCGCGACCGTGAAGCTCTACGGCTCGGGCGTCGGCGCCCTCGGCCCGTACGTGAACCTGACGATCGTCGAGGGCACGGGCGGTGGCGCGTTCGGCAACTGCACCGGCTTCGTCGCCGGCAGCACGATCTTCGGACCGGCGGCGCTGAGCACCTTCCCGACCACCTACGGGGGCGGAGTTTCAACCGGTGGCACGTGGACGAACCCCAAGACCGTTACCTACCAGTTCACCGTGACGCTCGCCGACAACAACCTGGCGAACGGGCAAGGCTCCGGTCCGATCACGACCGGTAACCACTCGTTCACATGGGAAGCGCGGAACGTCTAAGGGCGGCCACGCGACCGGATGGTGACAGCGGGGCCGCCTCCCCCTCGGCGGCCCCGCTTCACTTCCGAGGGGGGTTAGAGATGGGTAGAGGGAACGGTTGGGCCAGGGGGATCGGTTTCCTGGCAGGCCTCACGATCGCGGCGGTGGCGGTGTTCACGTGGCGGATCCCAGCCGGGACCGGCACGCTGGGGACAGACCTCATCGTCGCGACGGGACCGACGGGGGAGCTCGTCGTCTCGCAGACGGGGCCGTTCATCTCCGCCACGGGACTGCTCCCGGGTGCTGAGGCCGACGCGCCGTCCGGCAGCGTGAAGATCGAGAACCAGACGGCCGTCACGCTTTCGGTGAGGGTCCAGGCGCTCCCTTCGACCAAAGACCTCGACTCCCTGCTGTGGATCGCGATCGACTGCGGCGGGACCGAGCTCTACCGAGGCCCGATCGGCGCGATCCGCGAAGGCACTCCGAAGGCGTTGACGCTGGATTCCACACAGAAGGCGACCATCGACGTGAAGACATGGCTCCCCCAGACCGTGACCTCGGGCTACGAGGGCCGGATCGCGAACGTGGACCTCACGTTCCTATCGACGGCGGTGACATCGTCGTGAGGAACCGCGTGCGCCTCGCCCTGCTCTCGGCCTTGGTTGTCGGGCTCGTCGGCACGGTCGCGGGCGCCGGGACGTACGCCGCGTTCTTCTCGACGACCTCGAACACCGACCTGTTCGCCGCCGGCACCGTGTACGTGAGCGACAACGACGCGGGCGGCGCGGTCGTAACGCTGACGAACGCGAAGCCGACCGACCCTGCGGTCTCCGGGTGCATCATCGTGACGTACTCGGGCTCGTTGCCTGCGACCGGGAAGCTTTACGCGAGCGTGTCTGGATCGCTCGGCCCCTACGTCACGCTCACCGTGTCCGAAGGAACCAGCTCGTCGGCTTTCAACTCGTGTGCCACGTTCGGCAGCGCGACCCTGGTCTACACCGGTGCGTTGTCGGCTTTCCCAACGACCTACGCGACCGGCATCGCCAGCACCGACACCACATGGACCAACACCGAGACACACGCGTACAAGTTCGTCGTGAGCCTCGCCAACAACGCGGCCGCGCAGGGGCTTTCGGCGACCGCCACCTTCACGTGGGAGGCGCAGAACCAGTGAGCGCGGTGGACCTTCCGCAGCTGGTCGAGATCCGAGCCTCGACCGGCGCGCTCCGTCGGGCGCTCCGACTCGGTCTCACCGCCGTCCTGTGGTCGCTCGGCGGGCTGGTGCTGGGACTCGCCCTGGCGATCACCGTCCCCTACCTCTTCGGCAACAAGAGCCTCACCGTGCTGTCGGGAAGCATGGAGCCGACCCTGCACGTCGGCGACGTCGTCATCGTTCACGAGATCTCGCCGCTCACCGCGCGGGTCGGCGACATCGTCACGTTCCGCGACCCGGCCGACGCGACGCGGCTCATCACGCACCGCGTCCGCAGCATCCAGGCGGTTGGCAACACGGTTCGCTTCGTCACCAAGGGCGACGCGAACACGGCCGTAGAGAACTGGAAGATCTCCGCCGACGGCAAGATCGGCCAGGTCCAGTACCGCATCCCAAGGATCGGCTACATGCTGGCGTGGATCCGGGGCAAGCTCGGGAGGCTCATGCTGGTCGTCGTCCCGGCGCTGGTGCTGGGCGCCTGGGAGATCCACCGGATCTGGCGGCCGCGCTCCGACGAGGACGACGACGAACGAGAGGAGGACACAGATGCGGATGCCGCGTAGGGCGCGGTTCCTCGTCCTGCTCGTCGGCGCCGGCGTCACGCTCGGCGCGATAGGCGGTGTGACCTACGGCGCGTTCTTCTCGACGACCTCGAACTCCGACACCTTCAGCGCCGCGGCCGATTTCGTCGCGCCGACGGCCTCCGCCAGCGTGGTCGCCAAGCAGACCGGGTACCTGGCCGGGTACGTCAAGCAGGGCGGGGCCTACTTCGTCTACGCGAACGCCACCGACACCGGGAACCCCGCGAGCGGCGTGAGCACGATCACGGCGAACCTGAGCAATATCACGACCGGAGCCACCTCCGTGGCTCTCACCTCGACCGGCGGGCCGTTCTCCGCGCAAGGGGTCAGCTACACCTACCGGAGCGCGCTGCAAACGGCGAGCAACCCACTCGCGGCGGGCGGCAAGACATACACGCTGACCCTCACCGACGTGGCGGGGAACAGCCAGACGCAGAGCGGCTTCAGCGCAACGGCGGACAACACGGCGCCGACGGCCAGCGATGTCCAGATCGTGAACGGCACGGGCACGGCCGGCACGCCCGACAACAACGACGTGATCACGCTGACATACAGCGAGCAGATCGACCCCCAGTCAGTCCTTGCCGGATGGACCGGCACCGCGCTGACCGTCACCGTGCGGGCGACCAACGGTGGAGGCGGCAACGACACCGTCACGATCTGGAACTCCGCGAACACGACGCAGCTCAACCTCGGCTCGATCAACCTAGGCAGAACCGACTACATCACGGTCAGCAGGACCTTCACGACGTCCTCGCTCACGGTGTCGGGTGGTGTGATGACCATCGTGATGAACGGCGGCGCGGCCGGCGCCGGAGCCGGAGGCACGGGCACCCTGGTCTGGACTCCGAGCGCCTCCGCGTACGACGCCGCCGGTAACGTCTGCTCGGCAGCTGCGGCCAACGAGTCGGGTGCCGCCGACATGGACTTCTAACCCTCCAACACGCAAGTGCACCCTCCCCAGCCCGGGGGCCGGGGCGCGATAATCGCTCGGTGAGCGCCCCGCGCCGGCCGATCGGTCTCGGACTCGTCCTCGTCTGCCTCGCGTCGGTACTCGTGGTGGGGCTCGCGCAGAAGTCGCCATGTGCGAGCGGCGACTGGGTGGATGGACGCCAGTACAAGCGCTTGTGCTACTCGGACATCGTTCCTCTGCTGGGAACCGAGCAGCTCACAGGCGGGCGGTTGCCGTTCATCGATCGCTGCTCCCCGGCTGACGGCGAATGCGACGAGTACCCGGTCCTCACGATGTACGCGATGCGCCTCGCGGCCTCGGCGTCCTCGTCCACGGCCGGGTTCTTCTACACGAACGTGTTGCTGCTCGCGATGGCCGCTTTCATCGTGGCGGTCTGCCTGTACCTCGTCGTCGGTCCGCGAGCGATCTACTTCGCGCTCGCGCCGACGTTACTGATATACGCCTTCGTGAACTGGGACCTGCTGGCGGTCGCGTTCGCGGCTGCGGCGACGCTCGCATACGTCAACCGCCGGGACGTCTGGGCGGGATTGCTTCTCGGCCTCGGCGCGGCCGCGAAGTTCTACCCGGCGCTCCTGCTCGTCCCGTTCGTGCTGGGGCGGTTCCGAGAGAAGGAGCCGGATCGCGGCATCCACCTAACGTGGGCGGCGGCCGGCTCGTGGCTCGCGGTCAACGCGCCGTTCGCCATCCTCTCGCCGTCGTCGTGGTGGGAGTTCTTCCGGTTCAACGGGACGCGGCCGGCCGACTGGGACAGCCTCTGGTTCATCGGCTGCCACCGCCTGACCGGACATCCCTACTGCACTCACACCCAGGCCATCAACGCAGCCTCGGCGGTGCTGTTCGTCGGGATAGCCGTCGTGCTCTACCGGCTGAAACGGTCCATCGCTCCGAACTTCCCGCGCTGGACGTTCGCCTTCCCGCTCCTCGTGACGTTCCTCCTGACGAACAAGGTCTACTCGCCGCAGTACGGGCTGTGGCTGCTGCCGTGGTTCGCACTCACGCTGCCGAACTGGAAGCTGTTCGCGGCGTTCGAAGCCGCGGATGTGGCGGTGTTCGTCACGCGGTTCTGGTGGTTCGCGCGATTCACACCGGGGATCGGAGGCGGCGTCCCGATAGGCGCCTTCGAGATCGCCGTGCTGGTCCGCTTCGTGGTGCTGGTCATCTGCGTGGCAGCCTGGGTGCGGCGGCGAGAGCCGGCCGCCGCGACCGAACGCGCGCAGCCCCCGCCCGAGCCAGCCGCAGCGGGGATGCCCGCGTGAGCGATCCCGTGCCTTCCGCCTCGGCCGGAGCAAAAGCCGCTCCTCTCGAGGGAAGCTCCCCCGCGAGCCTCCGCGACGGCATCCTGCACTGCCTCAAGGTGTTCGCGGCCGTCCGGGTGGGGCTGTTCGTCTTCGGCCTGATCTCGGTGGAGCTGTTCACCCCGCTGAAGCCGGTCTCGGTCACCGGCTGGCCGGCCCACCCGCTGCCCGACCCCGGCTGGCACAACCTGTTCACCTCCTTCGAGCGCTTCGACGCGCTCTGGTTCCTGCGGATCGCGGCCGACGGCTACCGGTCCACCGACGGCAGCGCGGCCTTCTTCCCGCTCTATCCGATGGCGATCCGCGCCGTCTCGTGGCTGATCGGCGGGCACACGTTTGCGGCGTCGCTGATCGTGTCGAACGCGTCGTTCTTCGGAGCGCTCTGCGTCCTTTACTTCCTGACCGCCTCGGAGATGTCCGAGGAGGCGGCGCGAAGGACCGTCGTCTATGTCGCTCTGTTCCCCACGTCGTTCTTCTTCTTCGCGCCTTACAGCGAAT
>JBGPKY010000017.1:0-21778 GCA_041486205.1 Actinomycetota bacterium | reverse complement strand
GGCGTTCTCCAGGTGCAAGGCGTCGTGAACGGCTACGGGGAGCGGACTGGCAACGCCGACCTGATCCCCCTGATCGGCGACCTCACGCTGAAACTCGGCATCGAGTGCCTCCCGGACGGAGCGGTTGAGCGCCTCACCGAGGTCGCTCACTTCGTGGCGGAGGTGGCGAACGTGCCCCCGGATCCGCGGCAGCCCTACGCGGGACGTTTCGCGTTCACCCATAAGGCCGGGCTGCACTCGAGCGGCGTCGCGCGCCTTACCGAGGCCTACGAGCACGTCGCGCCCGAGGTGGTCGGTAATCACCGGGGCGTCGTCGCCAGCGACCTCGGGGGCGCGGCGACCCTTCGCATGAAGGCAGCCGAGTTCGGCCTGGAGCTGTCCGAGGATTCGATCCCTGGGCTTCTCTCCGACCTGAAGGATCGAGAGGCGCGCGGCTATACCTTCGAGGTCGCCGACGCTTCGATGGAGCTGCTCATGCGGCAACACGACGGATGGCGGCAGGAGTTCTTCGAGATCGAGAGCTTCCGCGCGCATGTAGAACGTCGCCCAGGCGACGACGAGACGCTCGCGGAGGCGACGGTCAAGGTCTGGACGAACGGCACCCGCCACATCGAGAGCGCCGAGGGTCAGGGCCCGGTCGGTGCGCTCGACAACGCGCTTCGAAAGGCGCTCGCGAACGAGTACCCGGAGCTGGCGCACATCACCCTCGAGGACTACCGCGTTCGCGTGCTCGACGAGACTGTCGGAACGGGCGCGACCGTGCGCGTTCTGATCGACACATCGAACGGTCAGCGCGAGTGGACCACCGTCGGCGTCTCGGAGAACATCATCGAGGCCTCCTGGGAGGCGCTCACCGACGGATACCTCTTCGGTCTACTCCACCCCCGCGAGGATCGGCCCGCCGGATAAGACCGGCTGCCATACTGCGCCCGTGAGGATCCGGGAAGCCACACCGGCCGACGCGGAAGCTATCGCCGAGATCCACGTTCGCTCCTGGCAGGCCGCCTACCGCGGGCAGCTCGGCAACGAGTATCTCGACGGACTTTCGGCCCCCGAACGCGTACCGCGCACCAGGGAGTCGCTCGCGCGGCCGCGTGGGGGATGGCGGACGTGGGTAGCAGACGAGCCCCCCGTCGTCGGTTTCTGCACGACCGGGCCCGCCGAGGATCCCGAAGCGGAGAAGGGCGCAGCGGAGCTCTACGCGATCTACCTCGCGCCGGAGTCCTACGGGAAAGGGATCGGACGGGATCTGTTCGCCCACGCCGTGGAGGACCTTCGCCGCCGGGGGTTCCGCTCGGCGACGCTTTGGGTGCTCGAGACGAACGAGCGGGCGCGGCGGTTCTACGCGAAAGCCGGCTGGGAGCTCGACGGCGCGGTCACGACCGAGCGGATCGACTGCCAGAACCTGCCGACGGTGCGCTACCGCCTCGATCTCTCCTGAACCCCACTGCGCAGCAGGTATTCCGGACGAAGAAGGTCCGTTTGCGTGCTCCGGACGGCCCTCGCGCAGTGGGACCCTCGACCCCTCTTTCTCAAGCACGCGCCGGTACCTTCGGGTCAGGACCCTAAGACAACTCAGGAGGTCGTGATGGTGCCCGCATCGGCCGTTACCGCCATCACCCTGGCGGAGCTCTCTCGCGCATCCAGCCGGCCGCACACGCAGACGGCCGGACGCCGGCGTCGGGTGACAGGACGCATCTTCCTGTCCGTCACGCTGGTCGCCTCGGTCGCTTCGGCGTTGTTCCTCGGTTTCACCCGGCCGGCCGATCTCTCGAGCCGCGTCATAGCGCTCGAGGGGCAGCTCGTTTCGGCTCGCGCGGACCTCTTCGCGACCGCGGGACGGGCCGCGACGCTCGACATCCAGGGCGCCCAGCTGAACGAGCAGGTCTCGAAGCTCATGCATCAGTTGAAGGCGCTCCGGGCGGCCAAGGTCCACACCGTCGTCAAGACGAAGACCGTGACCGAGACCCAGACCGTAACCAGGTGGGTGCCGAGCGGCGAGGGGATCTCCGTCGAGGTCACCGGTTTCGCGGATCTGATCGGTATCCACGACGTGCAGCTCACCCATTCGTACGGGTACACCGACGTCATCGGGATCGCGACGAACAAGAGCGGTCGGACGATCGCCTACGCGCAACTCGGCTGTACCTTCCTCGACGCGAACGGCAACGTGCTCGCCAACGAGATCACGAACAAGCAGAACTGGGCGCCCGGCGCCACGTGGGGCTTCGTTTGCAGCGGTCAGACCGATGCTGCGGCGGCGATCCTGCGCGTCGACGAGATGAGCTGAGCGGGGAGGAGGGATGGTGAGCGCCAGACGGCGGCGGCGGTCCACTCTCGCCCGCGCGGCCGCGCTCTCCGTCATCGTCGTCTCGCTTGCGGCGGTTGGACCCCTGCGAGCTGAGCCGATGGGCGTCGCGCGTCTCGCAGCTATGACGCGGGAGGTGATGAGCCTCCGAACCCTCGAGGCCTTGCAGACCGAGGTCGGGTTGCTCGCCGACGGCGTCGCCGGCGTCCGGGCCGCGATCGCCCACGTTTCGTCTCAAGCGTCGGGCGCTCCGGTGTCCCTCCGCACCGCCGCCGACGCGCTCAGGGCGAAGCAGGACGAGCTGGCGCGACAGACCCGAGCCGTGGAAGGCCTGCTGAAACACCCGAGTTCCCGCCTTCGAACGAGTGCAGGCTCCCTCACGCTTCGGCAGGCGACCGCACCGCTGCAGGCCGTCGCCTCAGCGCTCCACGCCGGCGACGAACTGTCGGTGGAGATCCTGTCGCAGGCCGCCGACACCACCCAGCAGCAGACGACCTTGGAGGGTCTGCTCACCGAGGTGAGGTCGCAGCAGTACAGGCTCGCCAAGCTCGAGCGCGACGTCTCGGCGAAGCTCGTGGCGGCACAAGAGGCGGTCCGCTTCGTCGCATCGGCGACCTCTGCCGGCTCCGCCGCCGTCGATCCGCAGGGCGTGATCGAGATCGCGCAGACGCAGCTCCATGAGATCCAGAACCAGCAGCTCGAGCTCCGCGGGGTCGAGGCCGAGCTGCTCTCCCAAGAGGTCGCCCAGACGGAGCGGAGGCAGGCGCTGCTCCACGAGCTCCAGGCGACGAGGCAACGAACCGAGAGCCTCTTCTCCGATATGGCGCAGGCCGAGTCGATCGTCTCTGCCTGGCTCCCGCTCCTTCGTTCGATCCCGGGCGGCGGCGACGTCGCGGTCGACGGTGTCCTGCAGGTCTGCCCGGTGGACGAGCCGCACGCCTACACCGATGACTGGGGCGCGCCGAGGTGGGCCGGCGGATTCCATCTCCACCAGGGCAACGACGTATTCGCTCCGTACGGCACCCCGATCCGGGCGCCGTTCGACGGCGTGGCGGTGATGACGGCGAATACGCTAGGAGGCCGCGCGGTCACCGTGTACGGCAAGACCGGGTACGTCTACAACGCTCACCTGTCCTCCTACGAGACGGCGAACCTCGGCCCGGTCACGGCGGGGACGATCATCGGCTACGTCGGTAACTCCGGGGACGCAAGGGGCGGCGCCCCGCACGATCATTTCGAATGGCACCCCGGGAACGGCCCCGCGGTCGACCCGTACCCCTACCTCAACGCGGTCTGCTGAGCAACGACGGCAGCCGGCTTCTTCGACTTGGGGCGCTCGAACCGCCCGACCAGTCGGATCAGGACGAGGAGCACGATCCCCGGCGCGAGCTCCCACAGCGGCCGCTCGAGCCACCACCTCGCGGTGCTGTCCGCTTCGTGTCCGAACCCCAGCGGCCACAGCGCGAGGATCACGAGTAGGAACGCGGTCATGTGCCACAGGAACAGGGTCATGATCACGCCGTTCACCGCGATGGTCGCCTTCCAAGGACCCTTGCGCTCGAGCCAGCGGGAGAGCCTCGGCCGAAGGAGCATGACGGCGCCGATCGCCCAGATCCCGCCGAGGAGGAAGCACAAGGTCGGCGGGTAGGCGTTCGAGATGGGCTCGACGTCGGTTCCCAACAGGCTCTTCGGGTAGTAGCCGATGGTGGGGAACCAGCGGAAGCGCGCGTCTCCGAAGAGCCGGAACAGCGCCGGATTCGTGAGCAGCCAGAGGCCGCCGAGCCCGGCGACGACCATCCCCCAGAACACCTGCCTTGGCCACTTCGCCATCCGACCGTCGGCGTAGAAATGCCCCAGCTGGTGCGGGAGCAGCAGCACGAACGCGACGTTGAACCAGCGCGCCTCTGGGTGGCCGCCGAACCCAACCACGTCGACGATGATCGCACCCACCACCATCGTCGCCGGAACCCAGAGCCCGAAGCGGCGGTGGAGGCGGATGGTGATGGGGCTGATGGTCACGACGATCAGGTAGACCGCGAGGAACCACAGCGGCCCGAACGGCACCGTCGCACCCGGTGGGAGCATCCCGCGCAGCAGTCTGGTGTCGCCCCACAGGCGAGGACCCTCAGCGGCGCCGATGTTCGCCAAGTGCAGGGCGACCTGCGCGATCGTCCACAGACAGAGGAAGACGAGCGAAGGTCTGAGCAACCGTTCGATGCGGCTCCGGATGAAGGCTCGCGTGGTATCGCCGCGCTTGCGATACGAGTCGTACGCGACGAGGTTCGAGAAACCGCCGACGAAGAAGAACACCGGCATCACTTGGAAGAACCACGTCGCGAGCCACATCCACGCAGTGACGCCCACCGCGCTGGTCGTGCGGATCACTCCACCGTCCCAGTGGATGATGCCGATGAACCAATGGCCGAAGACGACGGCGGTGATGCTCGCTGCTCGCAGGAAGTCGACGTAACGGTCGCGCGTCGAAGGGGTCAGCGCCGCGACATCCTCGAGTCGAAGCGATCCCACGCTCACGCTCCGATCATGAACCGCCACCGCCGGCAGGGCGAACCGCGACTACTTCGGCTTGTGGCCGTGCCATCCGCCCTGGGGTGGCTTGTGCACCCATCCTAGGTGTTTGCCCTGGCCGGGGAAGCCGTCCCCGGAGCCACCGCCGCCCTGTCCATCGTCCCCGCCCCCAGAGCCGCCGCCTCCGGAGCCGCCGGAGACCGTGGTGCCGGAGCCGCCTGGTCCACCGCCGCCCGTGTCGGTAGATCCACCTCTGGAGCCCCCGCCGCCTTTCGAGCGTACCGGGGGCAGGAGCTCTCCGAGGGTGCCTCGGAGGAACGGGATCACGCGCGGTGCGAGGCTGCTCATCACGGGGGAGAGCAGTGCTCGGATACGCTCGTCGAGCCCGCTGACCGACAACCCGAAAGTGATCGCCGCGTTGCGGTTGCGCAGCAGCGACTGCGCGTAAGCGCGCGCGGACAGGTAGGAGCCGCTCACGAGGGAATCACGGAGCTTCGTTAGGTCGCTCTGTGCGAGCTTGAGGGCGGAAGGGCTGTGGCCGAGGATCGGGCCGCCGGAGGAGTTCGCTCTCGGGGGCCCGACCGGGGTCGATCCTCCGCCGGAGAACAGCGTGGAGGCCAGGACGACGACGATCACGGTTCCGATCCCGATCGCTCCGGCGCGGAGGGCGGAGCGCGGCGCTTCGTGCGCCTTCTCGCTCGACGCTCGAGGGAAGGTAGGGCCGGCCGGGCTTTCCGCAGACCGAGCTCCTACGCCGGCGAGCGGCATGGTGTTCATCGAGACCGTCGGATCGGAGCACAGCCGGCCGAGTAACGCCGTGAGCGTCGCGAGCCCGACGCCCTTCTCCAGGTACCCATCGGCTCCCTTGGGCTTCTGCTCGGGTCCCGAGGTGAACACGACGATCCTCGCGCTCGGGATCTTGCGGCGGATGGCCGCGATCCCAGCGTCGTCCGCGAGCAGGCCATCGTCGATGACGACGGCATCGGGATCCGTCGACTCGAGGGCGGCGCTGAGCTCCGGCCGGGTCGCGGGCTCGGCGACGACGCGAAACCCATCGTCCGCGAGGAACCGCTTCACCAGCGCGCGCTTCGTGTAGATGTTGCCGGCGATGACCACGCGGACGCGATCGCCACGTTCCGTGTCGCTCATGCATCTCGCTCCTGCGTCCGACGCATGGTAGCGAGGATAGCCTCGGGCGACGAAGTCGGCACCGCCCTCGTCGGCGTCATCGCAGGTCGAACGTCGACGGACCCGGCTCCTCTTTCGCTTGACCCGCTTAGGAGGAGAGTTCGGCGTCGCGATCGGCGAGCGACGTCCGCGCGTGGAGCAGCTCGTCGATCCCGGTCATCGGGAGCGGCTTGGCGAAGTAGAAGCCTTGGCCGAGGTCGCACTTGAGGTCGAGCAGCTTCTCCAGCTGGTCGGCGCGCTCGATGCCCTCTGCGACCGGTTTGAGCTTCAGGATCCCCGCGAGCTCGATGATCGCGGCGGTGAGCGCCGACTCCTCGCCGCCGTCGTTGACCCCGTCCACGAAGGACTTGTCCACCTTCAAGATGTCGACGGGGAAACGGCGGATGTAGTTGAGCGACGAATAGCCGGTGCCGAAGTCGTCCACGGCGAGCATGACGCCGAGCTCCTTGAGCTCCGCGAGCCGCTCGATCGAAAGCTCCATGTCGGCCATCATCACCGACTCGGTTATCTCCAAGATCAGGCTCTGAGCGTCCAGCTCGGTCTCCATCAGGATCGCGGCGATCTCCCCGACGATCTCGGGCCGCGCGAGCTGACGAGCAGACAGGTTGACGGCCATGTGGAGCGGCGGGTCGCTCGGGAAACGCTCCTGCAGCGAGATCGCCTGCCGGCAAGCCTCCTCCAGTACCCACTGCCCGATCGGAACTATCAAGCCGGTCTCTTCGGCGAGCGGGATGAAATCGAGCGGCGGGATCATGCCGCGGGTCGGGTGGTTCCAGCGGATGAGGGCTTCGAGTCCGGAGATCGAACCCGATTCGAGCTCGATCACCGGCTGGTAGTGAAGGATGAACTCGCCGTTGTCGACGGCGCGCTGTAGGTCCGCCTTCAACTCCAGGCGCTTCAGCGCGGTGTCGTGCATGGCCGGCTCGAACACCTGGTAGCGGCTCTTCCCTGATTCCTTCGCCATGTACATCGCGACGTCTGCGTTTCGCAGTAGCTCCTCCGCGCCCTCGGGTCCCTTGCGGTCGATGCCGCCGCTCGCGATGCCGATGCTGGCCCGGACGAAGACCTCCTTGCCTTCGAGGTGGAACGGGCCTTCGAGAGAGGTGAGGATCCGTGCCGCCACGTCGGCCGCACCGATCCCCTCGCCACCGTCCTCGAGCAGGATCGCGAACTCGTCGCCGCCGAGACGCGCCGCGGTGTCGGCGGTCCGCAAGCTGTTCTTCAGCCGTTCTCCTACCTCGCTCAAGACGCGGTCGCCGGCTGCGTGGCCGAGGGAGTCGTTGATCGTCTTGAAGTCGTCCAGGTCCATGAACAGCACGGAGACAGGCTTGTCGTCGCGTTGCTGGCGCTCCAGCGCGTGCTCCACTCGGTCTTTGAAGAGAGCACGGTTGGCGAGACCGGTTATCGAGTCGTGGAAGGCCTGGTGGGCGAGCTGCTCCTCGAAAGCCTTGCGCTCGGAGACGTCACGGGTGTTCAGCACGATCCCCTTCACGTTCGGGTCGTGTAGCAGGTTCGTCCGCAGCGTCTCGACGTGGAGCCAGAAGTCGTCCTTGTGGCGCATGCGGAATTCGATGAGTCCCGTGTGCCCATCGGCCTCCCGTGCGCCGGTCGTGAGGAACTGGAGCACCTGCGCCTTGTCTTCGTTGTGGATCAGCTGCGTGAGCTTCGTGCCCTCGAGCTCCGCCGGCCCGTAGCCGAGGACGCGCTCGACGGAAGGGCTTATGTACTTGACCGTCGTGTCGGCGTCCACGGTGATGACCACGTCGGAGGAGTTCTGGACGAGTGAGGAGAACCGTGCCTCGCTCTGGCGGCGCAGCAGGTCCTCTGTCAGGGCCGCGGAGTCCAAGGCCAGTGCCACCTGCGATGAAAGCGCCTCCAGGGAGTCGCACGTGGACTTCGACAGCGTCTGAGAGCTCGCGACGACGAGCATGGCGTTCAGCTCGCCCTTCATGAACAGGGGTGTCGCGAACGTCGCTTCGTACCTCGATTCGAACGCGAGCTCGCCGCCGAACCCGCTGTCCGTCGTCGCGGCCTGCGTCGAGTTGTGCGAGCGCAAGCGCTCGACCTTCCACTCAGGGAGGTCGGCGAGCGAGATCGTCACGCCCAGGATCGGATCAGCCTCCGCCGAGGCCGCGACGACGCTGAAACGCCCGGGCTCGTCTGCGTCGATATGGGCGAGCAGCCGCGTACAGCCGTCGGGCACGAGGGTCGACACGGCCTCCATGGTGGCGGTGTAGATGCTCTCGCGGTTCGTGGCGGTCACGAGCGAAGCGCCCGCCGTGCGCAGCGTCTTCTCACGGCCGAGGGACTGCTCGATCTTGTGGACCAGGCCGGACATCCTTATGACGACGAGGATGAACAGGGCCATCGTGGACAGCGTGATCACCCACAGGTCGGTGGCCTGCTCGTGACGGATCAGCTGGACGAGCCGAACGAACTGAGCGGTGAGCGACGCCGCGCCGAGAACGATAAGCCGGGTCCTCGTTAGCCGGATCTCCTGGTCCGGGGCGGGCTCCGACAACGTTCGCATCGATGGGTGCAGAGCCGCCGCGCCCCAGAGGATGTAAAAGGCCCCCCAGCCTGCTTCGAGGTAGCCCGACTGGTTGTAGACGATGCCCTTCACCGAGATGTAGCTGTAGACGAAGTCCGTGGCGAACAGCGCGAGCGCGGCACTGGCCATGAAGTTGAACGAGGGCGCCCTCTTGCCCGCGCCCATCGCGAGGCGGATGACAACCGTGAGCAGCATGATGTCCATGAACGGGTAGGACATCGACACGAGGCGCTGGAGGGCCTTCGAATCGCTAGCGTGGGCGATCGGCGACATCAGGAAGACCCACGAGATGATCCCGATGCCGATCGCGACAATCAGCGCGTCGATGAAGCTCTCGCGGTCCTTGCCGGGGTTCCGGCGACGGACGAGCAGGATGATGCCGGCGATGAGGCACGGGTAGACGGCCAGGTACAGCACGTCTCCGATGGAAGGGAAGGGGAGCTCGGTGCCGAAGAACTTGTCGTAGTTGTAGGTGATGACGTCGCCGGCGACGAAGAACGTCTGGCCGAGAGCGAACAGATACCAAGGCGCCTTCTGATCCGGCTGCCAGATCCTGACGGCGACGAGGATGGCGACCGGGGAAGAAAGCGCGATCAGGTTGAAGACGGGCCCTATCTTGATGGCCGGGATGAACTCCCAGCCAAGCAGCATCAGGGCGCCGCCGAACAGGTAGAGGAGCCAAGCTCGGCGCTTCATGGTCTCGATATCGGCGGGTTCCGGACCCGACCTTAGCTTGGGGGACTACCTCGATCCGGGTATCGTTCGGGACCGACCGATCGGCCATCCGTGCCCAGCGGAACGGCGGCGACGGGCCCGAACGCGCTCTCGCGTCGTAAGCCGAGACCGGGATCGGCCACCTCTTCCTTGATGGTTCCGCGCGCGACGCTGGAACGCTCGACGTCCCGCAGCCCAGGAAGGAACAGGAACGCGAAGGTGATGCATGCGCCCAGCACTCCGGCGCCAACCAAGGTGGCTCTCACCCCTACGGCAGCTGCCACTAGCGGAGTGAGGGCCAAGGAAACCGGCAACAGACCGATAGAGATGAACCAGTCGAGACTGGAGACCCGCCCGAGCAGGTGGTTCGGCACCAGCCGTTGCTTCGTCGTCATCCAAACGATCGTTCCCGCGCCCTCGAGCGCGTTGAACGCGAAGCATGCGGCCATCGCCTGCCAGGGGAAACGCGCGATCCCGTAGCCGGCGATCGAGAGCGTGGAAAGCGTCCAGACGAGATAGATGAAAGTCATGTTCCGTCGCGGCATCTCTCGGTGGGCCATGAAGAGAGCGGCTGACATGGCGCCCACCCCGCCCATGGCGAAGATCAGGCCGAGGTCGCTCGCGCTTCGGCCCATCTCGATCTTCACCACGCGAGGGAGCAGCACCTCGGTGGGGCCGAGGAACGCCAGGTAGGCGAAGGCGGCCGCCAGCAGCGTTCCCCACAGCCATGTCTGGGACCGAACGTAGCGGAATCCCTCCTTGATCTCGCGCCACGCCGATGACTGGTCTTCGTGCGCCTCGCGTCCGGCGGTTCCCGCCCTCATGAGCAGAAGGCAGCCGACCGAGGCTCCGAAGGTCGCGGCGTCGAGCATGAAGGCCCCTCCCGGCCGGTCTCCGAGGGCGGCGATAACCCATCCCCCGAGCGCGGGTCCGAGCATCCGCCAGGCCGCCGGCCGGACGAACTGATCGAGGGCGTTGGCTTGCGTGAGGAGCCCGGTGGGGACCAGCTCGGGCACTATGGCGTCGAAGGCCGGGCCGAAGAACGCCGTCCCGGCTCCGAACGTCGAGGCCATCACCATGACGTGCCACAACTCGAGTCGGCCGGAGAGAGATAGCAGACCTAGGGCTGCCACGGAGACGCCACGGAGGAGGTCGGCCGCCATCATCACCTTCCGGCGGTCGAACCGGTCGCTAACAACCCCTCCGACGAGCAGGAAGACGATGTTCGGCACCGACATGGCGATCCCAACGACCGCGAGCGCGGTGGGGGCGTCCGATAGCTGGTAGACCTGCCAGGGCAACGCTACGAGGAATATGCCGTCGCCGAGGAGCGAGACGGTCATGCCCGTCCACAGCAGCCGGAAGTCGCGGTGCCTGAGGGGCGTCAGTATCCTGAAGCGCGCAAGCATGTCACCCGGTCCGCTGAGGGGCGACCAGGGTCGAGCGGAGCAGCCGGCGGGCCGTCATCGCCTCGCGGGTGCCAGCCAGGTCAGGACGCTCGGCGAGCGCTTCCTCCAGGTCATCGAGCGCGACGCGAACGTAGCCGCGCAGACGCTCGAGCCCCCAATTCTCAGCCTGGTGGACCCCGCGTTGGTACTCGAGCGCAGCGTGGACGCGGTCGCCGGAGCATAGGAGCGCGAGCGCGAGATCGAAGCGAACCGCCGTCCACCGGCCGTCCAACGTCAGCGCCTCGCGGAGCGTTTCCACGGCATCGTCGTAATGCCCCAGCCGGAGCTGGCACCACCCGACCAGCTCGCGCAGGTCCGGCTCGATGTCACTCCGCGGGGTGCCCTCCTCGACCACTTCACGGGCGAGCCGGTTCGCCTCGTCGGCGTCGCCGAGGCGACGCATGACGTTCGACAGACCCTCCTTGGCCCACAGTGCCCTCGGGTCAAGGTGCAGAGCTTCTTCGTAGGCCTTCCGGGCTTCGGGGAGCCGCTCCTGCCCGAGGTTCTCGAGGGTCCAGCCGCGAGCCGTGTGGATCGCCGCACGCGACGGGTTCTCGACCATGGCTCGATCGAGTTCCTCCAGGGCGTCGGCGTATCGGCCCGCCTCAGATAGTTGATCGGCTCGCTCGAGCCCTTCGGCGATCGGGCCTTTGCTCATCCGGTTGCACCTGTGAAGAGGCGAGCCTCCTGCAGCAGCTCGCGATGCCCCTCGTGCTGCAATCGGAAGCGTTCGTCCAGCTCGCCGAGGACCTCGCACAGCAGGTCGATCTCGTCCTCGGCGTTGGCGGCGGTCACTTGCACTCGGAACCCGACCTCGTCCTTGGGGACGAGCGGATAGGCGGCCATGGTGACGTACAGGCCGCGGTCGAACAGGTACCGGCCGACCACATCGATGTCCTCGTGATTGGCTAGGGGAACCTCGATGAGCGGGTAGCCCGACCGATTCGGGGTGTAGATGTTCAGCTCGTGGAGCCGGCCGAGCACGCGCTTCGTCATGCGGTATATGTCCGCGCGGTACCGGTCGCCGCGCTTGTCGTTCACCTCGAGGCCGACCATCGTCGTCGCGAGCGAGGCGACCGGAGATGGACCGGAGTAGAGGTAGGGGGGAGCGGCCACTTTGAGGACGTCTTTCATCTTCGTCGGCAGCGCGAGGAACGCGAGCAGCGAGGAGTAAGCCTTCGAGAAGCCGGCGACGAGCACGACGTTCTCGTACCCCTCTCCCTGGTGCCTCACGATGCTGTTCCCGCGCTTGCCGTACGGCGACGACTCGTCAGGGGCGCGTTCGCCGATGACGCCGAACCCATGCGCGTCGTCGATGTACAGGAGCGCGTCGTACTCGCGAGCCAGCCGCGCGAACTCGTGGACGTCGGGAGCATTGCCGGTCATCGAGTTGACGCCGTCCATCGCGATCACACGCGGCGTCGTCTTGGAGGCCTTCAGCAGCTCCTCGAGATGCTCGTGATCGTTGTGGCGGAAGCGCTGGATGGTCGCGCCGTGGCCTCGCGCGATCATGGCGCCGTCGTAGATCGTCTTGTGCGCCCGCCCGTCGAGGAAGATGATTCCGGCGCCGGCGATCACCGGGATGACCGACATGTGTATGTGTGTGATCGTCGGGAGCAGCAGCGTGTCTTCGCTGCCGAGCACCTCGGCGAGCTTGCTCTCTATCTGCTCGTAGATGATCGGGCTTCCGAGCAGCCGCGACCAGCTCGGGTGGGTGCCCCACTTCGCGACGTACTCGGGGATCGAGTCGATGATCTCCTGATCGAGGTCGAAGCCGAGGTAGTTGCACGAGGCGAAATCCGCGAGCCAATGGTCGCCTATGCGGATCCGGCGGCCGATCTGCTCGTCGATCACCGCGTCGAGCATGGGATGGGACTCCTTCAAGCGCGCGAGGTCCGCCACCGTGGCCATCCATCGCTCGAGCCAGCTGTCGCTCGCACGACGGAGGGGTTTCGGAGTCGGGCTCTGCGCGGCGGAGACGTCGTCCTCCCGACGTTGCTGTCGGTCGGACTTGCGGCGCGCAGGCTTGGGCACGCCGTTCGGGCTTTCGGGGCTCCGCATGGTCTTCCCATCGGCCGCCCCAAGCACCTGCTTTAGTCCGTTCGGGTGAGTCCCCTTCCACCCTGCCAGCGAGCCTCGTAGGCGTCGATCTCGGCCGTATGCCGGAGGGTGAGGTCGATGTCGTCGAGCCCTTCCAGCAGACGCCGGCGGGTGAAATCGTCGATCTCGAAGGTGGCTTCAAGACCCGGGGCGAGCGCCGATCTGCGCTCGAGATCGACGGTGATGGGCGTCGAAGGGTTCTCCAGGACCGCCTCTAGAAGGGTGCGGACGTCCCCGGCGGCGAGTCCCACCGGCAGCAGTCCGACCTTCGTGCAGTTGTTGCGGAAGATGTCGCCGAAGCTCGGCGCCACGATGGCCCTGAACCCTGCGTCCTGGAGGGCCCACACCGCGTGCTCGCGGCTGGACCCGCACCCGAAGTTGGGGCCGGCAAGGAGGATAGAAGCTCCTCGGTAGCGGGGATCGTTCAGGACGAAGCCCGGGTCCTTGCGCCAGGAGTCGAAGAGGTACCGTCCGAAGCCGGTTCGCTCGACCCGCTTCAAGTACTCAGCCGGGATGATCTGGTCGGTGTCGACGTCGGCCCGGTCGAGCGGTAGAGCCGTCCCCGTGTGGATCTTGAAGGGCTCCACGTCTACAGGTCCTCCGATGTCGCGAAGTGGCCGGCGACAGCTGTAGCGGCTGCGACGGCAGGGCTGACGAGGTGCGTGCGGCCGCCCCTGCCCTGGCGTCCTTCGAAGTTGCGGTTGCTCGTCGAGGCGCAGCGCTCGCCTGGCGTCAACTGGTCGGGGTTCATGCCCAGGCACATCGAGCAACCCGCGTCACGCCATTCGAACCCCGCCTGCTTGAAGATCTCGTCGAGGCCTTCGCGCTCGGCCTCTTGCTTCACCAGCATCGAACCGGGAACGACGATCGCTCGCAGGCCTTCTCGCACGCGGCGCCCCTTCAGGATGCCGGCCGCTTCGCGCAAGTCGGAGATCCGAGAGTTCGTGCAGGAGCCTATGAAGACGGTGTCAGGGCGGATCTCGCGGATCGGTGTGCCCGGCGTGAGGTCCATGTACGCCAGCGCTCTTTCGGCGGAGGCGTCTTGCGGCTCCGGGACGACGTCCTCGATCGTGACCGCTTGGCCAGGGTTGGTGCCCCAGGTCACGTAAGGGGAGAGTTCCGAGGCGTCGATGACGACTTCCCTATCGAAGGTGGCGTCGGGATCGGTTGTGAGGGAACGCCAATCGTCCAGGGCCCGTTCCCACTCGCGGGGTGCATGGGCCCGGCCCTCGAGATAGGCGAATGTCCTGTCGTCGGGGGCGATCAGTCCGGCCCGGGCGCCGGCTTCGATGGACATGTTGCAGACCGTCATGCGGGATTCCATGGAGAGCGAGCGGATGGCCGGGCCGCGATACTCCAACACGTGTCCGGCGCCGCCGCCCGTGCCGATCCGCGTGATGATCCCGAGGATCAGGTCCTTGGCGGAAACGCCGGGCGGAAGCTCACCTTCGACGGCGATCGCCATCGTTCCGGGTTTCATCTGCGGGAGGGTCTGCGTGGCCAGAACGTGGTCGACTTCGCTTGTGCCGATCCCGAACGCGAGCGCTCCGAACGCGCCGTGAGTGGACGTGTGCGAGTCGCCGCAAACGATCACCAGGCCGGGTTGTGTGAGCCCCATCTGAGGCCCGATCACGTGGACGATGCCCTGGCCGAGGTCGCCGGCTGGGTAGAGCCTGATCCCGAACTCCTCGCAGTTGCGGCGCAGCGCCTCCATCTGCTTCTCGGAGATCGGATCTCGAGGACCCGGCGCGGTGGGGACGTTGTGATCCATCGTTGCCACGGTGAGGTCGGGGCGTCGCACGCGGCGATTGGCGAGCCGAAGGCCGTCGAACGCCTGCGGACTCGTGACCTCATGGACGAGATGGAGGTCGACGTAAAGGAGGTCGGGTTCGCCATCGGCCCTGTGGACGACATGGCGCTCCCAGACCTTCTCCGACAGCGTCTGTGCCATGGTCTTGCGTCCTCCTCGAAAGTGGAACTGGTTCGCGTGTTCCACATAGTGGGAGTTTGTGCCAGGATATGGAACATGAGTCTATCAGCCACCGACAGAGCACGCCTCGTGGTTCCAGGAAGCGGCGTCGGGGTACTGGATCGCTCCGTGGCGATCCTCGCGGCGGTTGGGAGGGGGGCGAGGACGTTCAGCGATCTGGTCGAGGCCACCGGCTACGCCCGTTCGACGACTCACCGGTTGGTGAAGGCGCTGGAGGCCCACGGCCTGATCGAGCTCGACGGCACGCGCGGGTATCGGCCGGGACTGGGGTTGCTTCGCCTCGCGGGTGCGGCCGTCCGGGAGCTTCCGCTCCGCGACGTCGCCCGTCCGCTCCTCGAGCGACTCGCGGCCACCAGTGGGGAGAGCGCGCAGCTGTACGTGAGGTCGGGCACGGTCCGGCTCTGCGTCGACGGCGTCGAGTCGACCAACGAGCTACGAACGATCGTGCCTGTCGGAGCGTCATTGCCGCTCACGGCCGGATCCGCGGGCAAGGTCTTCCTCGCATGGATGAGCGACCCCGTCCGGGACCGGCTGCTGGAGGGGTATCGGCCGATGACGGATGCCGGTCCCGACAAAGCGAGACTGCTGAAGGAGCTGCAGACAGTTCGTCACCGGGGCTGGGCTTCGAGCAGCGGGGAACGAGAGGCAGGCGTGGCGTCCGTGAGCGCTCCAGTCTTTGCCCCCGACGGGCTGATCGCGGCCGCCGTGTCGCTGTCCGGACCCGTGAGCCGTCTCGGCCGCGCGCGAGCCAGGCTCGTGGCGCCTGCGATCGTCGCGACCGCTCGGGCGATCGAGCAGGCTCTTCGAGTCAGTTGACGTTGGTCGGCACGTCGGGCAGGAACACCCGGAAGGAGGCACCGCCGCCGGGCCGGTCTTCGACCCAGGCGCGACCACCATGCAACTCGGCGAATCGCGCTACCAGCGAGAGCCCGATCCCGCTCCCGGATGCCGACTCGGCGCTCGATCCCCGCCGGAACGGTTCGAATATCGCCTCTTTCAAGTCATCGGGCACGCCGGGTCCATCGTCGTCCACCTGGAGGAGGGCGCCCGTCTCGTAGGGTCCGACGCGGATCCAGATCCGAGCCGTGGCCGGCGTGTGACGAGCGGCGTTCGCGAGCAGGTTGTCCAATATCCGTTCGATCCAGGCCTTGTCGACGTTCAACGACGTCCTTGGCGCTTCCAAGTCGACTCTCCGCTCAGCGAGCGCTTCCGTCCGAGCGACCGCGTCGCGGACGAGTTCCGCGAGATCCACAGGGAACCTGCGCGGTTCCAGGATGCCCTGGTCGAGTCGGTCGAGGTCGAGCAGATCCGTCAGGAGCTTGTTCATGTCCCTCGTCCGATCCGCCAGGGTCTGCAGGATCTGGTTGCGCTCGTCCTCGGAGAGGCTCCGATCCAGACGCTCGAGCGTGCTGGCCGCTCCGAGGATCGCGGTGAGGGGCCCCTTCAGGTCGTGAGAAAGGGTGTGCAGTAGCGTGTTCTTGAGCCGGTCGAGCGAGCGGAGCTGTTCGAGGGCCTTGGCGAGTCCTTGCTCGGCGTGCTTACGCTCGCTGATGTCCAGGAGCACTCCTTGCCAATAGAGCGGCGCGCCGGTCTCGTCGCGGATGACCTCGGCCTCGTCCTGGACCCAGACGACTCTCCCGTCTCGGGCGATCATGCGGTACTCCACGGCGAAAGGGTCGCCGGTCCGGTTCGTCCTCTTCGACTCGGCCAGGACCCATTCCCGGTCCGCGGGGTGGATCTGCCGGAGCCACAACCCGGGATCCCCCATCCGCTCCTCAGCGGTGTAGCCGAGCAACCTTTCGTACTGCGGCGAGACGTACACGGCTGTACTGAGATCGTCGATCGCGTCGATGTATACGACAGCCGGTAGGTGTTCGACCAGAGATCGGTAGCGGAGCTCGGCTTGGCGGAGTTTCTCTTCGGCATCCTTGCGCTCGGTGATGTCGAGCATGAACCCCTGCCAGATCAGAAGCCCGTTCTTCGGCTCGTCGATGAGTGTCGCTTCGTCGTGTACCCAGCGGATCTCCCCGTCCTTGCGGACCACGCGGTACTCGTGCGAGAAGGGACGGCCGTGTGCCTCGGCCTTCTGAGCGAACTCGAAGATGCGCCCGCGGTCGTCGGGGTGAACGATCAGGTCCCACAGCTGCGGATCGTTCACGAGCTCCTCGGATGTGTAGCCGAGCAGTCCCTCGGAGAACGGACCGACGAAGACGGCCCGCGAGCCGCTCGAGCGGCTCTCGTCGGTGACCTCGGTGTAGATGAGTGCCGGGATCCGCTCGACGAGCGCCTGGTACTTGGACTCGGTGTCGGCCCGCTCCCTCTCCGCCCGCTTTTGCTCGGTGATGTCTAGCATCACGCCCTGCCAGAACCCCAGGCCTGTTACCGGGTCTTCCACGTAGACGGCCTCGTCCCGGAACCAGACCACACGACCGTCTCGCGCGATCATCCGGTATTCATCAAGGAAGCGCTCCCCGCTGCGGCTCGCCGTCTGATCCGCGTCGATCACGTGGTCGCGATCCTCGGGGTGGGTAGCCTTGATCCAGAGCTCGGAATCGGCCTGCCATTCCTGCGCCGTGTAGCCGAGCACAGGCAACGTCTGCGGGCTGATGTAGATGTCGCGGAAGCCGGTCGGGCTGGTTTCGTCCGCCACCTGTGTGTAGGTGATCGCGGGGATCTGCTCCAAGAGGGTCCGGAAGCGAACCTCCGCTTCGCGCAGTTCCTGGTACCGCGAACCGGTCGAGATGCGACCCTCCACGTCCGACGTGTGAAGAGCGACGTAGCGCTCGTCTGAGATCTCGACGACCTCGGCCCAGAGCCGGACGGCTCGGCTCCCACCGTCCGAAGTTCGAACGCTCGTGTCGAAGGCTTCGACGACTCCCCTTTCGCGCAGCTGGGCCCGGGCGCGATCGTCTCCGAGGCGCGACCACAGCCCCAGTTGGCGGATCGTCGAGCCAACGACGTCCCCGCTCGAACGTCCGAGGAACGCGAGGAAGGCGTCGTTCGCCTCGACGATGCGGTCGTCGTCGAAACCCGCCAGGGCTAGGCCCTGCGAGCTGCCGTGGAAGGCGCCCGCGAGCAGGCTCTCCCGGCTGGCGGCGGACAAACGAGACTCCATCCCTTCAGTAATCGACCGGAAGAGGGGTTGCTTTACCGCGCCTAGCGCGCGCTGCGGGCGAGGATGCGCACGACCTGGTCCTCGATCGTTGTCGCCGAATCCTTGGACATCCCACCCGACAAGATCGAGAACTCGACGAACGCATCCAGCCGGGTCGACCAGACCCATCCGGAGAGCGCTGACACCGCGTCGAGGGTTCCGGTCTTCGCGCGCAGGCGGACCCCGCCGAGCCGCTCGTCCAGGGTTCCCCTTCCGGCTGAAGGAAGAGAGGCGCGGAGCGTCGCTCCCCACGGCGAGGCGTCGGCGGCCCACAGCAGCTCGACGATGCCGCGGGCCGTGACCCGGTCTGCGTACGAGAGTCCGGAGGCGTCGCGGGCGGTGACCGAGACGCCGTGCTCGCTCGCCCACGTCTGCAGCGCAGTGGCGCCTTTCGCGATCGTCCCCGGCGGACCGGATCGCGTCGCGCCGAGCAGCTTGCCGAGCTCCTCGGCGTAGAAGTTGAGCGAATCGACGTTCTGGGTGGTCAGCAGCGCGGACAGGGGCCTCGACGAGATCGTCGCGACATCGGTGAGACCGGCCGGCGGCGTACCCTCACCCGGTTCGCCGAGGACAGCGATGCCACGCGCTTCTAGCTGCCTCGCCAAGCTCTCAGCGGCGAGGCGTTCAGGATCGTGCGCGTATGCGCCGTTCGCTACGTTCCCGTCGAACGTCAGGGCCGTGGGCGGGGCGACGTACAGGCGTGACTCACCGCGCTTCCAGCCGTTCGCCCACCAGTCGTGGCGGAAATAGTTCCGCGCGCCCATCACACGCCCGCGCACCGTGGTCACGCCCGCCGCCGCTATGCGCGCGGCGAGCGCGGACATGCGTGCACGAGTGATCTCCGGGTCACCCCGCCCGAGGATCCAGAGGTCGCCATGGACCACTCCGTTGGCATCGATGCTCGGGGCGGCCGCACGGGTGTCGATGCGGTAGCCGGAACCGAACCTGTCGAGCAGCGCCATCGACAGCAACAGCTTCTCGTTCGATGCGGGGATGCGCGCGGCACCGTCCGCTCGCTCGTAGAGGAACGTTCCCTCGTCGCCGACCGCGATCGAAACCGAACGGCCCGCCGAGAGCGCGTCGATCTGCCGCATCCAAGTCGCCTTCGTGATTTGGAACGGGAGCGCAACTCCGGCGTTAGTCTCGTTGAGGACGTCCTGCGCGATCCATCTCGCGCGAAGCCGAACCAGACCGATGTCATCCCAGCCGAAACAGGGCTTCGCGCTGGCCGCGGAGGCGTCATCGAGCGCGAGCGTGGCGGTCGTCGTCCAGCCCTCCGTGGTCCGCCGCTCGACCACGACGTCCTGGCCCGGTCTGGGCGGCGAGACGGTGACCTCGAGGCTCAGGCAACTGCCGGCGGCAAGCGATCCTGCGAGCAGCGTCGAGTCCACGCGAGCCTTCACGCGGACGAGAACGGGATCGGAGGTGGAGGCGGGACAGGCCCCGGCTTCCGGAGCCGACACCCGGAACCGTCCGGTGAACTCCGGCGACTGCGAGAACGAGTAAGAACCGTCGGCGGAAGTCGTGGTCTCGTCCACCGACGTGTAGACGATCTCGTCCGCGCGCTCGTACTCGAGGTCGACCGTCCGATCCGCAGCGCAGCTCGGTTCGCCCGCGAGCGTCCCCGCGATCGTCACTGCGTCGCCGAAGACGATCGTGGCGGGGACGAGGCCGACCGCCAGATCGGGCGCGCGCGTCGCCGCGGCAGGCTGGGCAAGGACGACGAGCGGCGCGAGCAACCCGCAGCACGCGAGCCAGATGGATAGAGTTCGCCGGATCTTGTTCAGCGTTCCCCTCCGGAGTCGTGGGGGGATTGTCCCGTGGCCGAAGGGCTACCTCAAGGAACCCGGCCGCCGAGGAGGCGGGCGTCAGACGTTCGGGAGGAACACGCGGAAAGACGAACCGCCGCCGCCTCGGTCCTGAACCCACGCGCGGCCGCCGTGAAGTTCCGCGAAACGGGCAACCAGAGAGAGACCGATGCCGGTGCCACCCGGATGCGTTTCGCCTTCGGGGCCCTGGCGGAACGGCTCGAAGATCGCCTCCTTCAGTTCGTCGGGGATCCCCTGTCCGTCGTCCTCGACGGCGATCAGCACTCCGCCTTCGGACGGCTCGACCTTGACCCACAGGTGCGTTCCCTGGGCGGTGTGTCGCACGGCGTTGGTCAGCAGGTTCTCCACCATCCGCTCGACTTTGGTCTTGTCGACCGAGACGCTGACCGGTTTCAAGGCCAGCTCGACCTTTCGACCCTCCAGCAGCTCGGTCTCCTCGACGAGGTCGTTCACCATCCCGGCTATCTCGACGGGGAACCGGGCCGGCTCCAAGATCCCACGGCCGAGCCGGTCGAGGTCGAGCAGGTCGGTCAGAAGCCGGTCCATCCGCTTCGCCCTCGAAGCCATCCCCGCCAGCAGCTCCCTCGCTTCCGCCTCAGCGAGACCCAAGCCGGGGCGCTGCAGCGCGGTCGCGGCCGCGAGGATCGCGGTCAGCGGGTGCTTGAGGTCGTGGGAAAGGGTGTGCAGCAACGTGTTCTTGAGGGAGTCGATCGAACGGAGTTGTTCGGCCTGCTCGCGCTCGCGGTCGAGGGCGTCCTTGAGGCTGAGCTCGGCTCCCTTCTGCGGACTCACGTCGAGCACGAAGCCTTGCGAGTAGAGCGGGGTGCCCTCCTCGTCCCGAACGACGGTCGAGAAGTCGTGGACCCAGACGACTCGGCCGTCCTTCGCGACGATCCGGTACTCGTCCTCGAACACGTCTGGGTCGTCCTTGTACGCTTGCTGGTGCTCCATGACCCGCTCGCGATCTTCGGGGTGGATCATGTTCTTCCACAAGCCGGGATCTCCGTACCATTCCTCCGGCGCGTATCCGAACATGTCGAGCGTCTGCGGGCTCGTGTAGATGTTCGACGCGATCTCATCGACGTTGTCGATGTAGATCATCGCCGGCAGCGACTCGACGAGCGAGTGGTAGCGCAGCTCGGCCTCGCGGAATTGCTCCTCCGCCTGTTTCTCCGCGGTGATGTCGAACATGACGCCCTGCCAGAACGTCCCGCCCGTGGAGGGATCCTCGACGATCACGGCGTCGTCCCGGAACCAGAGTTGCCGCCCGTCGCGATGGCGCATCCGGTATTCGACGTGGAAGGGCTGCTTCGTCACTTCGGCGGCTCGCTCGGCGGCCATCACCGTCGCGCGGTCGGCGGGGTGACGAAGCTTCCGCCACAGCCCGGGGTCTGCGAGGAACTCCTGTGGGGTGTGACCGAGCATCCTGGCAGCCTGCGGGCTCACGTAGGTGGTGCGCTGTCCCGTGGAGCTGGAGGGGTCGTGAACCTCTATGTAGGTGATCGCCGGTATCTGCTCGACGAGGGTTCGGTAGTCGACTGCTTCGCCGGTCTGGTGCTCGCGCAGGACGTCCTCGTTCACGGCAGCCATGCTGCGCCGAAGGCCCTCGTTGGACAAGTCCAACGGGCCGGGTACTCGGTCGCCCTCTCCTCCATGCAGGTGGGCATCGGCTCGTGCGGGACACCCCTTGACGAGAGGCCGTTCGAACCTGGTGTCGGCTGCCCGGCTAGGCGCGGGCGAGAGGGCGGCTCAGGCACGTCGGCCCGCCGTCCCCTTTTCGCGATAGGTCCTCGCCGCGGTAGGTGCGGACGTCCACGCCGGCCGCCTCCATCCGGCGTCGCGTCTCCGGATTCCCTTCCAAGGCCAGAGCGATCCTCGGTCCGAGCGCGAGTACGTTGGGTCCCATCGTTTCGAACTCGCTCTCTGGAACCTGCACGAGCCCGATGCCACGCGACGCGAGCGCCTCCATC
>JBGPKY010000016.1:0-22176 GCA_041486205.1 Actinomycetota bacterium | reverse complement strand
TACCGGCCGTACCGCTCGTTCATGGCGGGGTCATCCGCGTTCTTCATATAGGAAGCCTTGTCGTCGAAGAACACCGCGACGATGACCTCGTCGTTCCACTCGTCGGGCATCAGCATGTGGCTGAAGCGGAACCCCGAGACGCTCGGGTAGTCCTCCGCGCCCAGCTCCTTCTGAAGCGCCTCGAGGTTGTCGCGCTTCACTTTCATGCGAGCGACTGTCCCGTACATGCCCCCTCCTTGCCTAAGTGACCCGGCGAGCATACGCCCGGTCAGGCCGGCGGGTGAAGACACGGTTCCCGGCAGGCGGTCGTAGGATGGTCGCGTGATCACGTTCATCCTCATCCTGCTGCTGCTCGCGGCGATCTTCGGGGTGCTGGCGGTCGTCGTGAAGACCGCGATCGTCATCGTGCTCTCGATCATCCTCGCGGTGACGTTCGTGATGGCGTTCGGCTACTACTGGTTCCGGTACCGCGTGTACAGGTTCCGGAAGGAGTTCGAGCGACGGGCGCGGGGCTAGCCCGGGCGTTCCCGCCGGCGCAGACGCGACCGATACTCGATCGGCGCGTTCGCGAGCAGGGTCCGTAGCAGCCCGCGCCGCTTCCCCACGTCCTCACGCCGATCGCCGCTTTCCATCCCCCACACCGACAGTTTCGCGAGCGGGTAGCGCAGCGGCTCCGGCGGGAACCTCCCGAGTGCGTCGCCGACCACCGGCATCGACGTCCATCCGCTCCGAAGGCCAAGCGCCAGAGACGCGAGGATCTTCCCTCCCACCTTCGTGGCAGCGAGGCCGTGGCCGGAGAACCCGAGCCCTAGGTGGACGTTGCCAGGCGGAAGGGTTCGATAGAAGGGCATGAACGATGGCGACATGTCGATCGGCCCACCCCACGCGTGGGTGAAGCGCACACCTTCGAGCTGAGGGAACAGCCACAGCAGGCTCTCGGCGGCCACCTCGGCGATCCGGCGATCGTGCGTGGAGGCCCGACCAACGTGGCCGCCGAACAGCACGCCGGTTGCGCCTCCGCCGATCGCGACCCGGCCGTCATCGGTGCGGCGCAGGTAGAGCAACAACTCCCGCATGTCCAGGATCGCGACGTGATCCCGCCATCCGAGCTCCTCGATCCGCTTCGGGATCGGCTCGGTCACCACCATGAAATCCGCGACGTTGGCCAGCCGGCCCCGAACGTTGGGCCATCCCGCCGCCCAAGCGCCGATCGTCACGATCACTTGGTCGGCGCGAACCGCGCCTCGCCCGTCCGTGCGCACGACCACCGGTCTCTCCCGATCGATCTTGGCGACGCGCGTTCCCTCGAAGATCCGAACACCACGGGCGAGCGCCACCCTGCGAAGGCCTCGCGCGAGCCGCGCCGGCTGCACGGTCGCTCCGTGGGGCGTGAAAGAGCCGCCCACCGCGCCGGGAACCTCGGCCATGGAACGCGCCTCTTCTGCGCTCACGCGCCACATCCGATCCGAGAGACCGTGTCGCTCGAGCACGTCCCAAAGCTCGCCGTCTCGCTCGGCCGCCTGCCATGGAGCGGCCGCGACGGCCAACATCCCGTCGCGGTGGAACCAGGCTTCGACGCCGTTCCCCCGGCAGAACTCGTCTCCCTCGGCGACGGCGTCGGAGAGCGCTTGCGCGTATCGGATGCCGCCGTCGGCGCCGAACATCTTGATGAGGGCCGGAAGGTCATACCACGAGGCCGAGAAGAGACCTCCGTTCCTCCCGCTCGCTCCTCCACCGCATATGTCGGCCTCGAGGAGCGCCACGCGAAGCGACGGCTCGCGCTCGGTCAGCTCGATGGCCGTCCACAGTCCCGCGAACCCGCCGCCGGCGATGCACACGTCTGCCGACACCTTCCCTCGGAGCGGGGGGCACGCCTCGCCCGGGTCGGTCGCGAGCGCCTCTTGGAGCCAGAAGCTACGTCCGGCGCCTGGCGCCGGGACCTCGACCTCCTTGCCCCTCATTAGCTGGGGTGACGCAGACCGAGAGCGAGCTCGGGGGGTTGGCTCTTGGGCATCGTTCGACATCGAACCACGCCGAGCCCCACGAGGGAAGGCGACCCTCAACCCACCCCCGATCTTCGCCCGGCGTGGTTTCATCCAACCTAACCCTCGACCGTCCAGGAACCCATCGGGCTTCCTCGGCGTCCCTGAAGGAACCGGAAGCAGGAGGCCATGCGAACGACGGCGATGAGAGCAGGCGCGATGATGGCCGCCCTGCTCGTGCCGCTGGTCCTCGCCGTCGAGCTTCACGATCGTCCGCCGCCCGTGACGATCGTCGTCGGGGGTAGGCCCCATTACGTGCGCCAGGACACGACCTTCGGACAGGCCCTGCGGGAATTCCACGTTCGCGCCTCGTCCGGACGCTTGCTCGACGTCGAGGGGGACGTCCTAAACCCGAAGGCCGACCCCGGCCGCGTGTTGCTGAACGGTTCGGCCGCCGGCGCTTCCACGCTGCTCGCCGACGGCGACCAGATCGTCGCGTTGGACGGCGTCGACAGCACCGAGGGAACGCGCAAGGTCGTGACGAACCTGAAGGGCCGCCGCCCCGGTGACCCGCAGTTCACGCTCGGCACCGCGAGAGTGGAGAAGGTCACGACGGAAGGGAGGATCTCGGGCAAGGTGGTCTCGATCGTCTACCGGCCGCGGTCGAAGTTCGATAAGCCGCCGGAGGTGGCGCTGACCTTCGACGATGGGCCGTGGCCGGGCAGCTCGCGCCAGATCCTTTCGATCCTGGAACGCATGCACGCGAAGGCGACGTTCTTCGTGATCGGCTACCTCGTCGACCGATACCCGGAGATCGTGCAGGCGGAGATCGACGCCGGGATGGCGATCGGGAACCACTCATGGGATCACCCCATCACGCCGCTCTTCAACCAGCTCGAGCCGCACCGCATGCAGACGGAGATGTCGAACACGAACGACGTCCTGTTCCGGATGTTCGGATCGAGGCCCACGCTCTTCCGCTCGCCGGGCGGAAGCCTCGACGGACGCGTGATCAAGACCGCCGAGGGATTCGGCATGCGTGTTGTCCAATGGGACGTCGACCCGCGCGACTGGTCCCCGAGCGCCACGAAAGCCTCCATCGTTCGCAACGTGCTCTCGCACATCAAACCCGGTTCGATCGTCGACCTGCACGACGGTGGTGGTCCCCAGTCGGCGACGATCAGGGCGCTGCCCGCGATCATCCACGGCATCCGCAAGATGGGCTTGAAGCTCGTCGCGATGCGCTAGGGCTTGAGCCTCGCGCCTTCCGGGCCCACCGCTCGATGCTCACGCGGATGAGGACGGTCCGCGCGAGCTCCTGCTCCCTGCCGAAAGCGTCCCAGTCCTCGCGCTCCCCGGACATCCTCCGCTCGTAGCCGATCAGCGCTTCGAGCGCATCGGGAAGCGCGAGCAACACACGATCGCCCGGTGGTGCTCGCGGACGAACGCGCGTGCGTCGTCCATATCCATCGTTCGATCCCCTTTCTCGAAGTGTGGCCGCATCATCGCCCGGCCACGCCCGGCTAGGCTGTCGCCGATGGGAAGCGAAGCGGTTAGACCGCTCGACAGCGCCGGGGGACTGTCGACGCAGGAGGCGCGCAGGCGCCTGGCGCAGACCGGTCCGAACCGCCTTCGCCCGGGTCGGCGAGAGAGCATCCTCCGGATCTTCCTCGAGGAGATCCGAGAACCGATGATCCTCCTGCTCCTCGCGACCGGGATCCTCTACTCCGTTTGGGGCGAGCTCACCGACGCGGGCACGATCTTCGCCGTGATCCTGACGCTGGTTGCCGTCGAGGTGGTGAACGGGCAACGAGCCGGCCACGCCATAGCGGCGCTCGCCAAGCTTTCGGAACCGACGGCCACGGTGCTTCGTGATGGGCGCACCGTCGCGATCCCCGCCGAGGAAGTGGTGCCGGGCGATGTCGTCGTGTTGGTAGCCGGACAGCGCATCCCCGCGGACGCCCGGCTCATCGAGGCTCACGGCTTCGCGGTCGACGAATCGACCCTGACCGGCGAGTCGGTGCCAGTCGAGAGATCCGCTCTCCCCGAGTCTTCGCCGGATGACGCCGGGCGGCGAAACGGCGTGTTCGCCGGGACGATGGTTACGCGCGGCCATGGGCTCGCCGTCGTCGTCTCCACGGGAGAGCGCACGGAGCTCGGCCGGATCGCGCAGCTGACGCGAGGCGTGAAACCACCGCGCACGCCGCTGCAGCTCGCGATGCGCGAGTTGAGCCGGTATCTGGTGTTCGTCGCGCTGGGATCCAGCGTGCTCGTCCCCCTGCTCGGGTTCGCGATAGCCGGAGAGCCACTGAAGGAGATGGTGTTGGTCGGCCTGTCGCTCGCCTTCGCGACGATCCCGGAGGAGATGCCGATCATCATCACGATGGTGCTCGGCCTCGGGGCCTTCCGGCTTTCGAAGCGGCGCGCGATAGTTAGGCGACTGCGCGCGGTGGAGACCCTAGGCGCCATCACGCTGATCGCGACCGATAAGACCGGCACGCTTACCGAGAACGAGATGCGTGTGGTTGGGCTTTCGCCGTCCGACTTCGGCCGCCGGATCCTCGAGATCGGTGTACTCGCGAGCGACATAGTCGCCGGGCGATCCCGCGACCCGTTAGAAGAGGCCCTGGTGCAAGCTGCGACCGGCGCGGGGATCGACGTCGGCGCGTTGATCGCGGCCAACCCCGTCCGGGATGAGTTTCCGTTCGACGACGAGCGCAAACTGATGACGGTCGTCCGTGAGCGCGAACACGACCTCCGCATCGTCACGAAGGGCGCGCCGGAAACCGTTCTCGCGCGATGTTCGAGCCGGAGGTCGGTCCGCGGAGAGCGACCACTTGACGCCGAGCGCCGCTCGGCCGTTCTACAGGAGGCCGCGCGGATGGCGGCAGAGGGGCATCGCGTGCTCGCCTTCGCGGAGAAGGTCGCGGAAACCGGCTCGGCCGTCGACCTCGGATCCGAGCTCGTCTTCACCGGGCTCGCGGCCCTCGCCGACCCGCCTCGCGCAGGGGCGGCCGCAGCCATAGCCGCCTGCCGCAGGGCCGGGATCCGGCCGATCATGATCACCGGTGACCACCCGGAGACCGCGATGGCGATCGCCTCACAGGTCGGACTGGACGACGGCGGTCGGATGTTGACCGGACGCGACCTGGACGTCATGAGCGGCGACGACCTGCGCGCGGCCGTCGCCGGCGTGACGGTCTTCGCCAGGACGACGCCGGCGGACAAGCTGCGGATCGTAGAGGCGGCACGTTCGCTGGGCAACGTCGTCGCGGTGACTGGCGACGGCGTGAACGACGCGCCGGCGCTCGCCGCCGCCGACATCGGGATCGCGATGGGCGAAACGGGAACGGACGTGGCGCGTGAAGCGGCCGACATCGTCCTCGCCGACGACGACTTCACGGCGATCGTGCACGCCGTCGAAGAAGGCCGTGTCCTGTTCGCGAACCTCCGCAAAGGCGTTCGCTACTACCTCGCGTGCAAGGTGGCGCTCGTGTCGGCCGTGCTGGTGCCCGTGTTGATCGGCGTTCCCGTTCCGTTCGCCCCCGTGCAGATCATCCTGATGGAGCTGTTCATGGACCTCGCGGCGTCGGCGACGTTCGCCGCCGAACCGCCGGAGCCGGGCCTGATGCGCCTGCCGCCACGCGACCCCCGGCTGCCGTTCATGGATCGCGAGATGCTTGCCGGCATCCTCGTTCCAGCCGCGGGCCTCTCCGCGGCGGTGTTGACCTCATACCTCGCGACCTGGTATTCGGACCCATCGAGCGCTCGAACGGCCGCGTTCGTCGCGTGGCTGCTCGGACACTTCTTCATGGCGCTGAACCTGCGGGCGGAGCGGGAGCCGCTGCACCGGGTCGGGATCGTGGCGAACCGACTCATGCTGGCGTGGGGTGCGGCCGCGGTCGCGTTCGTCGCCGTAGCCGTCCTCGTACCCTCCGTGCATCACGCGCTGAGAACGGTTTCACTGTCACCGTCGCAGTGGGCGCTGGCCGTCGGCACGGCGTTCGCAGGTACGTTCTGGATGGAGGTGTGGAGATCGATCCGACCCGCGAGATCCTGAAACGCCTCGACGCGATGGCCGACCGCTCGCGCCTGTCAGGCATGGCCCGCTACGGCATCAGGGTCGAGAAGGCTCTCGGCATCGCGATCCCCGAACTTCGCAAACTGGGCCGAGAGACGGGGACCAACCACGACCTCGCGATCCGGCTGTGGGAAACCGAGATCCACGAGGCTCGGATCCTCGCCAGCATGATCGACGACCCCACGAAGGTGACGGAAGCCCAGATGGAGGCATGGGTCCACGACTTCGACTCGTGGGATCTCTGCGATCAGGTGTGCGGCAACCTCTTCGACCGAACCCGTTACGCCTTTCGGAAAGCCTCCGAGTGGACCGGTCGCCAGGACGAGTTCATCAAGCGCGCCGGGTTCGCCACGATCGCTTGGGCGGCCGTTCATCGCAAAGACGTCGAGGACGAGCAGTTCGCCGTGTTCCTGCCGATCATCCGCGCCGAGTCGACCGACGATCGCAACTTCGTCAAGAAGGCCGTGAACTGGGCGCTGCGACAGATCGGCAAGCGAAGCCGCGAACTCCACGTGAAAGCCGTCGAGTGCGCAGAGCAGATCCAACGTATCGACTCGCGTTCCGCACGGTGGATCGGCAGCGACGCGCTCCGCGAGCTGACGAGCGACGCCGTCCGCGAACGCCTCGGCGTCTGAGCGACGGAGCTAGCGGCCCAGCAGGGCCGGGGCCAGCGCGCGCAGGTCCTCGAGGCAGACATCGTTCTCATCGGCCGAGACCACCTGGACGCAGACGTGATCGGCGCCCGCGTCGAGATGCTCTTGCACTCGGCGGCGGATCGCGTCTTCGTCTCCCCAAACGACCACGGCGTCGATCAAGCGGTCGCTGCCCTGTCCGGAGATGTCGTCGTCGCTCCAGCCCATCCGGCGAAGGTTGTTCGCGTAGTTGGTCGACTGGAGATAGTGGACCGCGAAACTGCGGGCCGCCCAGCGCGCGGTGCGCGGGTCGGTGTCGAGCACGGCGGTCTGCTCAACCGCCAGCACCGGCTCCGGCCCCAGCCGGGCGCGCGCGAAGGCGGTGTGTTCGACGGGAACGAAGTAGGGGTGAGCGCCGAGCGCACGCTCTGCCGCGAGCTCCAGCATCTTCGGCCCGAGAGCCGCGAGCATGCGCCGGGGGGGTCCCTCAGGTTCGGGAGCCGAGGAAGCAGCGCGATCCATCGCGTCGAGGTAGTCCCGCATCCGCGCGAACGGACGCACGTACTCGCTTCCACGCTTGGCCACCGACGGCTGATGGGACACACCCATCCCCAGAACGAACCGGCCGGGATGTGCGTCCGAAAGGGTCCGCCACCCGTTCGCCATGGCCACCGGATCGCGCGCCCAGATGTTCGCGATCCCTGAGGCGATCACGGCCCGCTCGGTCGCGGAAAGGAGGAGGCTCGCGTGGCTGAAGACCTCCCGCGAAGTCACGCTTTCGGGGAACCAGATCGCCGGATAGCCGAGCGATTCGATCTCGGCCGCCGCCTCGCGCTCTTCGGCGACGGTCTGGGCCTCGAGGGCGAAGCTCCACACCCCGACCCGTCCGAGCGCCGCCCGCAGCGCCTCGCGTTCCTCATGCATCGTCAGCAGCCTCCGTGCGCCGATCCGCTCGACGGACAGTATCAACGAAAAGCGGAGGGGCCATATCGGTCCCTCCGCTCCCCGTGAAGCCTTGCCCGCAGCGCTACTCTTGCGCGCCGACCGGCTCCGGAACCGAGACCACCTCGGCCATCGTCGGCTCGTGCCCCTCGACGTGCAGTTGTGGGAGCCAGTTCAGCCACTTCGGCAGATACCAGTTGAGATCACCGAGCAGCCTCATGCCGGACGGCACGAGGATCGTGCGCACGATGGTCGCGTCCATGAACACCGCCACCGCCAACCCGAACCCCATCTGCTGCAACGCACCGATCCGCCCGGCCGCGAAGGCCGTGAACACCGCCACCATGATCAGCGCGGCGCCCGTGATGATCCCGGCCGTGGTCCGCAACCCGTAGGCGACTGCTTCTGCGTTGTCGCCGGTCTTGTCGTACTCCTCCCGGATCCGCGACAGCAGGAACACGTGGTAGTCCATCGACAGCCCGAACAGGATCGAGAACAGGAATAACGGCAACCACGCCTCGATCGCATCGACCCGTTGGAACTGGAATCCGATCGCGTTGAAGAACCCGATCCCGACGCCCTTCTGGAA
This sequence comes from Actinomycetota bacterium, assembly GCA_041486205.1. Lineage (GTDB taxonomy): Bacteria > Actinomycetota > UBA4738 > UBA4738 > HRBIN12 > JBGPKY01. The sequence continues at coordinate 13,950 of JBGPKY010000016.1, read as the reverse complement.
GACCAACGTCACCGCGCCGTACGCCGCGCCGACCGACAGCAGGTTCATCAGGATGGCTTTGACCGGCAGGACGATCGAGCGGAACACCACCGTCAGGAGGATGAACGAGAGACCCAGCACGAACGCGAGGACGATCCACTGGTACTGATCCGCCACGTGCATGAAGTCGGTGAAGAACGCGGTGTTCCCGCCGACGTACACCTGCACGCCCGTTACGCCGGCGAAGGCCGCCGGGATCGTCGTCGAGCGAAGGTCACGGACCGCCTGGAACGCGGGGTCGGTCGACGAGTCGCCGCGGAAGGGAACCGAGACCAGCAGGGCACTCCCATCCGCCGAGGCGCTCACGCTCGCGTACTTCACCGAGAACTCAGGGTTCGCCGCCATCGCCGCCTCGAGCTTCTGGACGGCCGCCTCCACGTTAGGACCCGTCACGTCGCCCGTGATCACGATCTTGGCCGGGTCCGTGACGCCCCCGGCGCCGAAGTCCTTCTGAAGCGTCAGGAACGCCTGCTTCGAGGGGAAATCGCCGGGCAGGTTCGTGACGCTCTGCGAAGTGCCTCGATGGAGCTGGAAGTAGAACGACCCGAGCGTGCCGAGCACGAGGATGCTTGCGACCAGGGCCACCACGGGACGTGCCATGACGCCTCGGGTGATCCGGTCCCAGAAGCCGCCCTTCGGGTCGTGGGCCGAGTCGACCCGCGCGCGCTTCGAGAGCCTGGGCCAGTTGATCCGGTCACCGAGCAAGCTGAGGATCGCCGGCAAGAGCGTCATGGAGGCGGCGATCGACGCGAGCACCACGAAGATCGAGCCTGCGGCCATGCTGCGGAAGATCGTCGTTGGGATCAGGAACATCCCCATCAGTGCCAGCACCACCGTGATGCCGCTGAAGAAGACTGCACGGTTCGCGGTCGCGCCGGCCGCACCGATCGCATCGAGCTTCGCGAAGCCCTTCTTCCGCTCCTCGCGGTACCGCGACACGATGAACAGCGAGTAGTCGATGCCTACAGCGAGGCCGATCATCGAGACCATGTTCTCGACGAACAGGTTGAAATGGACCAACTGCCCCACCAAGGCGACCAAACCCAGAGCTACCCCGATCGCGAACAGGCCCATGACGATCGGGAGGAGAGCCGCCACGATGGCCGCGAACACCACGATCAGCACGACGAGCGCGATCAGGAGGCCGATGCGCTCCCCCTTGCGGAGGTCCTCCTCCGCCACCTTGGTGAAGTCGGAGTAGAGCGTGGCGCGCCCCGCGACCTGCACGGTGAAACCGTTCGCCGAGGCGCTCGACGCGACGCCGCGGAGGTCCGTCACGATCGCGTCCTTGAGATCGGGGATCTGAACCGGGACCAGAACCGCGTTGCCGTCCTGCGACACCAGCCCCGCGGCCTGCTGCCGCGCGTCGATCCCGCTGATCGGCGGCCCAGCGAGGGAGCTCCCGGCCGCTTTCTGCACGGCACCCTGCACGCCCTTGACGGCGTCCGCGAAAGCCGCATCGGTCGGGGCCACCGTCTGCGAGGACACGACGACGAAGGCGTTCGGCTGACCTGCAGCCGGCGCAGCCGACGCGGGACCGCCGGACATCTGAGCGACCTGCTCCGCCGTCAAGACTTGCGCCTCGAACCCCGCGGGGGCCGCCTGCCCGGCCGCCTGCTGGAGAGCAGGGATGGTCGCCGCCGGATCGCCGGTCAGCGATAGGGCTATCAGCACGCCTTGCCCGTCCGGGGTGAAGAGGCTATCCGCTCGGGCCTGCGCCTCCACGTAGGTGACGACCTGCCCGGAAACGTCCTTGGGCCCGAGCTTCTGGATGTCGGTGGCAAGGGTCCCGACGAACTGCTGGAACGCAGGGTCCGATGCGGTGAGCGACCGCGAGGAGACGATGAAGAACTCCGTGTCCTTCGAGCCTCCTGCCGAGAACTGCTTGTCGATCACGTCCTGAGCCTTGACCGAGTCGGGCTTGTTGGTGAAGGCGATCTCCTGGCTCAAGACGCCGGCCAGGAGCTGAGAGCTGACTGCCCCCATGGACACGATCAGGATGAGCCAGATACCGAGAGTGCGCCAAGGATGATGGGCGCTCGCCCGTGCGACGGATTCAGGGTTCAACTTCATCGTTCCCCTCCCTTTCACTGGACCGGAGCTTGTCCGCACGAAACTTACGTCATATACTTACGGTGTCAGTTAGTATAGGTGTACGATGTAAGGTGTCAACCCGAAGGACGTGACCGATATGCCCAAGACGCCCACAAAGCCAGCAAGTCTGCCGAACTCCGCCGACCCCGACAACCCGCCCGAACGTCGTCCGCCGCTTTCGCGGGAGCGCATAGTCCGGGCCGCACTTCGAGTCATGGACGAAGAGGGGCTCGAGGCGGTCTCGATGAGAAGGGTCGGGCGCGAACTGAGGGTCGAGGCGATGTCGCTCTATAACCACGTCGCCGACAAAGAGGACCTCCTCACAGGCGTCATCGAGACCGTGATGTCCGATTTCGAATTCCCTCCTGACGCCGACGACTGGAAGGAGAGCGCCCGTCGAGCCGCGCGCGCATGGCGGGATCTCCTGAAGGCCCACCCGCTCGTCATCACGCTGATGTCCGAACAGCGCAAGCCGATGACCTCGATCCAGGCGCTACGGCCGATGGAGCACGCCCTCAGCATCCTGCGAACGGCGGGCCTGCCCGACGGCGAGACCTTCCGGGCGTTCCGGGCCTTCGGCGGCTACATCCAGGGCTACGTCCTCGCGGAGGTCGCAAACATGTTCGGAGGCCAGGAGGTCGATATACACCTCGAGGACATCGCCCGCTTGCTGCCGACGGAGGAGCTCCCGCACATCGCCGCGAGCTTGCCGCATCTGTTCCGATGCGACTTCGATGAGGAGTTCGAGTACGGACTGGACCTCATGATCCGAGGACTCGAAGCGAAGACAGCGAGCGGCTCAGGCTAGATCAGCCCGAGCTCGCGGCCCACCCGTTCGAACGTGTCGAGGGACTCCTTCAGATCCTCGTCGGTGTGATCGGCCGTCACGATGGTGCGCACGCGCGCCTTCCCGCGCGGCACGGTCGGGAAAACGATCGCCGGGGTGAAAACACCCTCCTCGAACAGCCGGCGCGAAAACGTCTGGGTCGCGGCCTCCGCACCGGTGATGACCGGAGTGATCGGCGTCTCGCTCGTGCCTGTGTCGAAGCCGAGCTCGTGCAACCCCTCCTTGAAGGAACGCGTGTTGCTCCAAAGCCTTTCGAGTCGCTCGGGCTCGTCCTCCAAGACGTCCAGCGCGGCCATGCAGGCGGCGACGACGGCAGGCGGCGCGCTCGTCGAGAAGAGGTAAGGCCTGCCTCGATTGACGAGCCAGTCGATAAGGTGCGAGGACCCGGCGATGAACCCGCCGAGGACGCCGATCGCTTTCGAAAGCGTGCCGACCTGGATGTCGACCCGTCCGTTCATCCCGAAGTGGTCGACGGTCCCGCGGCCGTTCTTGCCGAGGACTCCGCTCGCGTGGGCGTCGTCGATCATCATGATCGCGCCGTGGCGCTCCGCGACCTCGACGAGATCCGGTAGCGGCGCGATGTCGCCGTCCATCGAGAACACGCCGTCGGTGATGACCAGCCGCCGCCTCTCGGTGCTCTCGGCGAGTAGCCGACCGGCAGCCTCGGCGTCCTTGTGCGGGAAAACCTTGATCTGCGCTCGCGACAGCCGGGCGCCGTCGATGATCGAGGCGTGGTTGAGCTCGTCGGAGACGATCAGGTCGTCCTTTGTCAGCAGCGCGGCCACCGTTCCTGAGTTCGCCGTGAACCCCGACTGGAACATGAGTGCGTCCTCGGCGTGCTTGAACTCCGCGAAGCGCCGCTCCAGCTCGCGGTGCATCGTCATCGACCCGGCGATGGTCCTCACCGCCCCGGTTCCGGCGCCGAACTCCAGGGCGGCTTCGGCCGCAGCCTGCTTGAGGCGAGGGTGCGCGGCGAGACCGAGGTAGTTGTTCGACGCGAGGTTGATAACGTCGCGCCCGTCGAAGCGCGTTCGCGCACGCTGCTCGCCCTCCAGCGTACGTGGGTGGAGCAGCAACCCTTGCCGGTCGAGGTCGGCGAGCTCTTCCTTCAAGAAGTCCAGCGCGTCGGCCACCCTCAGCCTCCCGGGAACATGATGACCTTCGCGGCGTGACCGGAAGCTGCGGTCGCGAAGGCCTCCTCGAACTCGGCCAGCTTGAACCTGTGCGTTATGACCGGGGAGACGTCGACACGTCCCGTGGAGAGCAGCGTCGTCGTCTGCTGCCAGGTCCGGAACATCTCGCGGCCCGTGATGCCCTGGATCCGCGCTTCTTTGAAGATGACTTGATCGTTGAGGTCGAGCGTGACCGGCCCGTCGGGAAGCCCGAGCAACGACATCCTCCCGCCACGAGCGAGCATCCGCGTCCCCTGGTCGATCGCGGTCGCGTTGCCGCTCATCTCGAGAACGACCTCAGCGCCGATACCGCCGGTCGCCTCCATGACCGTTGCCACCGGATCTTGAGCCTTCGGATCCACGAGCACGTCCGCGCCCATCTTCTCGGCCAACGCCCGACGGTCGTCGTTCGGTTCGATCGCGATGACCTTGAAGGCGCCGGCAGCTCGCGCGATCCCGACGGCGAACAGCCCGATCGGACCGCACCCGATAACGGCCACGGGATTCGTCGCGAGGTCCTCGCCGCCGGAAGTCCCGAACGTCGCGTGCACTCCGTTGCCGAATGGCTCCATGATCGAAGCGACGTCGGGATGGATCCCCTCGCCGACGATCCACGCGTTCGTCGCCGGGATCACGACGTACTCCGCGAACGCTCCGTCGGTATCGACCCCGAGGATCCGCAGGTTCTCGCAGATGTGGGCCCGACCCGTTCGGCAGGTCGAGCAGACCCCACAAGCGATGTGTGTCTCCGCCGCGACGAACGCCCCAGGCTGCACGTGATGCACCTCGGGGCCAACGCGTTCGACCTCACCCGCGACTTCGTGGCCGAACGTCATCGGTAGCCGCGGGATCCGCGTGGCCGCCCATTCGTTCCAGTCGAAGATGTGGAGATCGGTGCCGCACACCGACGCCCCGTGCACGCGAACGAGCACCTCGCCTTCGCCTGGCTCCGGCACGGGGATCTCGAGCAGCTCGGCGCCCGGGCCGGCGTTGGTCTTTCGAAGCGCGCGCATGCTCCCGCCCATCGGTCCGAGCCTACTGCAGGAGGAACCGCATGATCGCGAAACATGAGACCAGGAACCCCTCGGGCTCCACCGGCGTCCAAGCCCGCGACCGAACGGACGAAACCCGAGGAGGACGACCCGTGAAGGCAAGAACCCTGATCGCCCCCCTTCTCGCCATGACGGTGCTTGCCGGCGCGTGTGGACGCCTCAACGGCAACCACGGCAACGATCCCGGAAGCGGTGGCGGGATCGCGCATCCCACAGGCGCAGACCAGCTGGTCCTTCGGATGGACGTCGGCGGGGGGTTCGTGGCGCCCTCGTACTCACTACGCCAGATCCCGGCGTTCTCGCTCTACGGCGACGGTCGCCTCATCACCGAAGGCCCTCGCACCGAGATCTACCCGGGCCCTGCCCTGCCGAACCTCCTCGTCCAGACCATCTCGGAGGACGGAGTGCAAGCGATCCTAGCCGCCGCGAAGGACGCGGGCCTCCTCGGGCCCGACCACAGCTACGACTACATGACCATCTCAGACGCGCCGACGACCACATTCACGGTGGACGCCGATGGCTCGACCCACGTCATATCGGCCTACGCACTCGCCGAGGCACAGGGGAACGCGGGACCGGACAAGGCGGCCCTGGACGCTCTCGCCGCCTTCGCCGCGAAGCTCAGTGATCTCCCGAGCTGGCTCCCGAACGGCGCGGTTGGGGAACAGACCCTGTTCGACCCGAGCGGGCTACGGGTTTACGTGCAGGACTACAGCCAGGCAGGAGGGGGAGCGCTCCCCGAGGCCACGGTTGACTGGCCGCTCGCCCAGCCGCTCGCTTCCTTCGGTGACCCGGTTGCGAACCTCGTTGGCACTAGCTGCGGCGCCGTCACCGGCAGCGACTTCGCCACCCTGTATCCCCTGGCACAGAAGGCGAACGAGATCACTCCCTGGCGGAGCGAGGGGACGAAGTACCTGTTGCTCTTCCGCCCGCTGCTGCCTGACGAGCAAGGCTGCTAGCCGCCGGAGGGGGAGCCCGAATCAAGCTGCGGGACCAACCAGGTTCCGGCTTCCGGGTACCCCGTCGGTCGCCCGGGGGTCCCCCGTCTGCCCGTTCAAGGTAGACACCTCGGGCAACCGATACCTCAGAGAGCCAACGAGAGGGGCCCGGGGTGACGGCGGACACGCCCACCGAACACGAAACCGAATCGCGGCTGGCGGCGATCGACGACGCCGGCCGCCTTCTGGCGCGCCCGCGAATCGAAGACCACGACCTCTACACCCTCCTGGAAACCATGACGGGGGAGCTTCGTAAGGCTGACCACGAGCTGCGCGACGCTACGGCGAAGTACAGAGCGCTCGTAGAGCAGATCCCAGCGATCGTATACATCGACATCGCCGACGAATCGATGGCTACCACCTACGTGAGCCCGCAGATCGAAGAGCTGCTCGGCATCACGCCCGCCGAGTACATGGCCGATCCCGACCTCTGGACGAGACACCTCCATCCCGACGACCGCGAGCGAGCACTGGCTGAATACGTCCGAGGCCGCGACGCGGGCGGTGCGTCCACCTTCGAGTATCGGCTCGTCTCGCGCGCCGGAAACCCGGTTTGGTTCCGGGACAGCTTCGTGGTGGTGGGCGGCGAGGACGGCGAACCCGCCTTCATCCACGGTGTCATGCTCGACATCACCGAACGCAAGAACGCCGAGGAGCAGGTGGCGTTCCTCGCCTACCACGACAAGCTGACGGGGCTGCCGAACCGCGCGATGTTCGAGGAGCTACTGGATCTCGCGATGGCCCGTGCGCGCCGCCACGATCTCTCGGTCGCGGTCGTGACGGCCGACCTCGACGACTTCAAATTGGTTAACGACAGTCTCGGACACGAGGCCGGCGACGAGCTGCTCCGTCAGCTCGCGCGAAGACTACGCGAAGCGACGCGCGACACCGACCTGGTCGCCCGACCGGGCGGCGACGAGTTCCTGCTGTTGCTCGGCGACCTCGAGCGCAGCGCCCCCGGACTTCCGGAGGGAACGGACGGCGCGATGCTGATCGCGGAGTCGGTCGCCGTGAGGATCCAGGAAGCACTCGCCCAACCGTTCGAGTTGTCCGGAACCGAGTTCTACGTCTCGGCGAGCGTGGGAGTCAGCATGTTCCCCCACGACGCTGGCGACGCAGCCTCGCTGCTGAAGAACGCAGATACGGCGATGTACCAGAGCAAACGAACCGCTCGCGGCGGTTACGTCGTGTACGCCGAAGAGACCGAAGACTCCCTAGGCAAGCTCTCTTTCACGACGCGCCTTCGACGTGCCGTCGAGAACCAGAACTGGACGCTGCACTACCAGCCGGTCGTCGACCTCTCCGACGCCTCTACGGTGGGCGTCGAGGCGCTGCTCCGCTGGCAGGATCCGAACGGCGGCTTGATCCCGCCGGGCGAGTTCATACCGCTCGCAGAGGAGATGGGGCTGATCGAGGTCATAGGCGACTGGGTCGTCGAGGAGATGGTTCGTCAAGACGAAGCGTGGCGCGAGGAGGGACTCGAGCTGGACTTGTCGTTCAACCTCTCACCCCGCCAGCTGTGGCAGCCGGATGTGACGGAGAAGATCATCGCGCGACTCGAGGCGGGAGGAGTGGACCCGGCGAAGGTCACGGTCGAGATCACGGAGTCGACCGCGATGACCGACCCCGAGCGCACGCAGCGGATCCTGTCCGACCTGCACGCACGCGGGCTGCGGCTGGCGCTGGACGACTTCGGGACCGGCTACTCCTCGCTCTCACGCCTGAAGAACATGCCCGTCGACACGCTGAAGATCGACCGCTCGTTCGTGCGGGACGTCGCCGACGACGCACAGGCCGGCAGCATGGTTCGAGCGATCATCCAACTCGCCGAAGGTCTCGGCATGACCTCGCTCGCCGAGGGCATCGAAACGGAAACCGAATGGAACTTCCTCGCCGAGCGCGGATGCGAGCTGGGCCAGGGCTTCTACTTCTCGCGGCCGATCCCCGGCGCAGACATCTTGGCGCGGCACCGCAGGGCCGGCATCACGCTGATCTCAGACACCGGCACCTAGGAACCTGCGCCCGAGAGCGCGGCTGAGCCTAGAACTTCCTTCGCGCAGGCCTGCGAAGCGACGAACGCCTTCCGCCCTTCGCTCCCGAGAAGACCACGCGAGGCGGGGCCATCTTCATCCCCTCCAGTTGGAACTCCTCATGCAGGTCGAGTCGGGCGGCCATGCGACCGACGTCGCCCTGCTGCTCGGTGGTGACGAGCGTGACGCCGATCCCTCCGCGGCCTGCGCGCGCGGTTCGGCCGACGCGGTGTACGTAGCCCTTGTCGTCCTCCGGGGGATCGAAGTTGACCACGTGGCTGATCGTCTCGAGGTCGAGCCCTCGCGCGGCGACGTCCGTGGCGATCAGCACGTCGACCTTGTGGGTCTCGAATCGCTTAAGCGCGCGCTCGCGCGCCGGCTGCGTCATGTCGCCGTGCATCGCCTCGGCGCGAACGCCCTTGGCCTTCAGCTTCTGCACGAGCCGGTCGGCGCCACGCTTCGTGCGGACGAACACGAGCGCGAGCCCGCGCTCGATGCCGAGCAGATCGATCAACGCGTCGACCTTCCCATGCGCTTCCACCGAGATGAACTTGTGCTCTACCTCTTCGACGGTCTTGCCGTCGCTCTCGACCTCGTGTCGCTTCGCGTTCCGCGTGTAGACGTCGGCGATGCGTCCGGCGTCACCGTCGAGCGTCGCCGAGAAGAACATCGTCTGGCGATCCTTCGGGATCCTGCGGACGATACGGTCGACCTGCGGCTGGAAGCCCATGTCCAGCATGCGGTCGGCCTCGTCGAGGACGAGGATACGGACGCCATCGAGCTTGATCAGGCGACGTTCGGCGAGATCCTCCAGTCGCCCGGGCGTGGCAACGAGGATCTGCGCGCGGCCGACGCCCTTGCCCTGCATCGTGATGCTGACGCCGCCGTAGGCGACGCCCACGCGAAGGCCCTTCACGCGCGCGACGTCCTCGGTGTCCTCGGAGACCTGCACGGCGAGCTCACGCGTCGGCACCAAGATCAGCGCCGAGGGGGTGGGGTCGCCGGGGAGGATGCGCTCAACGATCGGGATCGCGAATCCGAGCGTCTTGCCAGAGCCGGTCTGCGACTTCGCGAGGACGTCTCGGCCGTCTATCGCGTCACGCAGGACCAGCGACTGGATCTTGAACGGTTCCGTCACGCCGCGCTTGGCGAGCGTGTCGACGACGAGCTTGGACACGCCGAGGTCGGAGAAGGATGGTGCATTGGGCATATGGCTCTGCTCCTTGCTGCGGCTGTAGAGCCGCGGTGGTTCGGGGAGGTCTGCACCCGACGCCACCCTCGGAAGGAGGAACCAAGCGGAAACCTCACGGGACGACGGCTGCCGTCCGTTGTGACGAGGGTACCAGGGCTAGGACCCCGCCGCCCGCAGGATCAGCAAGATCATCGCCCAGTGACAGGCGGCGGCCCCGGTCATCATCGAGTGCCAGATCTCGTGATAGCCGAACGTGCTCGGGTTCGGGTCCGGCCGCTTACGCAGCAGCACTATCGAGCCGCCCGTGTAGAGCACGCCACCAAGCACCATGAGGATCAGCGGCGTGGCGCCGACCTCGTGCAGGATCTGAGGCAGCGCGAAGACCGCGAGCCAGCCGAGCGCGATATAGAGGAACCCCGTCAGGCCGTGTAGCTCGTCGATCTTCGTGAGCTTCAACGTCACTCCGACGGCCGCGCCGCTCCACGCGACCGAGAGCATCACGACCGACCACGCGCCGTGCAACACCAAGAGGCTGACCGGCGTGTAGCTCCCCGCGATCAGCAAGAAGATCATCGAGTGGTCGAGTCGCTTCATCCGCCGAAGCCCCGCTTCCGACCAATGGATCCGGTGGTAGGCGGCGCTCGCGCCGAACACGGCGGTGAGACTCAGCGAGTACACGATGGCCGCCGTGCGCGCCTCGGCGCCGCGCGCGATGAAGGCCAGCGTCACACCGGCAGGGATCGAAACGAAGAACGCGACTTCGTGGAACCAACCCCGGAGACGCGGTTTCGGAGGCGTGAGGACTGCCGGCATCGGTTCATCGTACTTGCTCGGGCGGCGCTGCAGCCCCTATGCCGGCGAGCGAAGCGCCGCGATCTCCTGCTCGAACTCCGCGCGCATGGCTCGCTTATCGGATCCGTCGGCCCAGGTGGCCTCGATGCCGTCGAGCGCGACATCGGCCATGTCGTCGAAGGACATCCCGAGAGCATCGGCCACCGTTCGATATTCCTTGCCGAGATCGAGGTCGGTCATCGCAGGGTCGTCCGTGTTCAGCGTCGCGAGCAGGCCGGCGTCGCGCATCCGCCGGAACGGATGCTCGGAAAGCTGCCGCACCTTGTTCGCGATCAGGACGTTGCTGCTCGGGCAAACGTCAAGGGGAACACGCTCCCCCGCGAGACGCTTCGTGAGCTCGGGATCTTGCAAGACCGAGAGCCCGTGGTCGATCCGCTCGACCTTCAGGAGGTCCAGAGCGGTTTCGATGTTGTCCGGACCGGTGTCCTCGCCGGCGTGAGCGGTGCGCCGCAAGCCCAGCGACGTTCCCAGCTCGTACGCGGCCACGAAATCGCGGGGATCCACGCCGAGCTCCGTGGAGTCCATCCCGAGCCCGATCACGCGCTCGGCCCTGCCCGCCCTTCGGAGTTCGGCCAGCTGCTCCACGAGCTCTAGGCCGGCGCCGCCCCCGTACGCCCGGTCCATATCCAAGATCAGCCGGCACCGCACGCCGGTTTCGGCCTCGGCTTGCTCGAGACCTTTCGACAGGCCGTCGACTATCCCGCCGAGATCCTGTCCGGCCTCCACATGACGGGTCGGCGTGAAGAACGCCTCCCGGTAGCGCAAGCCGTGAGGCGCGGCGTCGAGGATCGATTCGTAGGCGATCCGCTCCCAGTCGCCCGGGTCGCACAGCAACTCCTGTACGAACCAGAAGATCTTCAGGAACCCGTTCAGTGAATCGTACGTGTACAGGTCCTCGACACGGTCAACCGGCAGCTCTCGGCCGTTCTTGTCCGCGAGCTCGGCGACGGTTGACGGTCGGATGGTGCCTTCCACGTGACAATGGAGCTCGACTTTGGGTATGCGGTCGAAGACGTCCGTCATGGACAGCGATGCTACTGCCGCAACGCGGAACGCGGGAGGCAGCGACTCCCTCAGCCGGCGTGAGCCAGCACGGCCTCCGCGATCTTCGCCGCAGAGATGCCGGCCCAGTCGCGCAGCTCCTGCGGCTTGCCGGACCCGGGCATCCGCGTAACCGCCAGCTTCACGACGCGGCCGGTGAGCGAGCCCCCGCCGGCGAGCGCCTCGAGCACCGCATCGCCGAGGCCTCCCTCGGCCCAGTGGTCCTCTGCGACGACGAGAAGACCGGTCTCGATCATCGCCGCTCTCAGCGTGGCCCCGTCGATGGGTTTCACAGAGTAGGCGTCGATCACGCGAACCTCCACGCCTTCGGCTGCAAGGATGTCGGCGGCCTTCAGCGCCTCGACGAGCGTCACTCCGGCGCCCACGATCGTGGCCCGGTCGGCGTCGCTGCGACGCAGCGTCTTGCTGCCACCGATCGGGAACCCTTCGCCGGCGTCGTAAAGCTTCGGCGTCTTCTCTCGCGTGGTTCGCATGAAGACGATCCCGGGGCGGTCGGCCATCGCTGCCGTCAGGCCCGCTGTCGCATTGCCATCGGCCGGGTACAACACCGTGGAGCCGTGGACCGCGCGCATCATCGCGATGTCTTCGAGCGCCATCTGCGACGGACCGTCCTCTCCGATCGAGACACCTGCGTGTGAACCGCAGAGGCGAAGGTTCGCACGCGAGACCGCCGCCATCCGGACGAAGTCGAACGCGCGGGTGAAGAAGGCACCGAAGGTCGCCGCGAAAGGATTCTTGCCCATCGCTTGAAGCCCGACCGCCACGCCGGCCATGCATTGCTCGGCGATGTAGATCTCGAAGAAACGATCTGGCGCGACCTTCTGGAAGTCCTCGGTGTGGGTCGAGTTCGCGACTTCTCCGTCCAGCACCACCACGTCGACCCGCGCGGCGAGCGCCGCGAGCGTTTCGCCGAAGGCTTTCCGCGTCGCCACCGGATCCTCGTAGACGGGCAGGATCACCCCCGCGGTCGGGGCCTCTGGCGGCGACCAGGGCCCGGGAATGGGTGGCGTGATCGAGATCGAACGCCGCCCGCCCAGCTCCCCGATGGCGCGCGAAGCCTCCTCCTCGGATAGCGGTTTCCCGTGCCAACCCTCTTGGTTGGCCAGGAACGAGACACCGTGGCCCTTCTCGGTCTTGGCGACGATCAGCGTCGGCCTGGTTGCTTCTTCGGCTTCGCTGTAGGCGGCGTCGATCTGCGTGACGTCGTGGCCGTCCACCTCGATCGCATCCCAACCGAACGAGCGTGCGCGCGCCGCATATGCGGGGCCGTCCCACCCGAGCATGGTCGGGCCACGCTGGCCCAGGCGATTCATGTCGAGGAGGCCGACCAGGTTCGTCACTCCGTGGTGCGCAGCGTTCTCCATGGCCTCCCACACCGATCCCTCAGCGGACTCGGAGTCACCCATCAGCACCCAGACGCGAGCCGGGGAGCCGTCGAGCCGCATCGCGAGCGCCATGCCGAGCCCGATCGGCAAACCCTGCCCAAGCGATCCGGTCGCCACATCTATCCACGGCATTTCCGGCAGCGGCACCGGGTGGCCCTGCACAGGCGAGCCCATCTGCCGAAAGGACATGAGCTGCTCATCGTCGATGGCGCCGATCGCCTTCAGCACGCTGAACATCAGCGGCGACGCGTGACCCTTCGAGAGCACGAGGCGGTCGTTCGCTAGGTTCTTGGGGTCGGATACGTCGGTTCGGAGATGGTCCGAGTACAGCACGGCGAGCAGGTGCGCCGCCGACATCGAAGAGGTCGGATGCCCTGAACCGGCCGCCGTAGAGCAGCGGATCCCATCGACGGCGAACTGCGCCGCCAGCTCGTTCCACTCATTCGCTGTTCCCATCGATCTCCCCCGAGTCCGGAACCGGCGCACAGCTTAAGGCCAGCGCGACGCTCCGCGGGCGGTCGGCGAGCGCCCTGCTACCCTTGCCGCCATGGGAGACCACAAGGAAGTCCGTCACGAGCGTCTCTACCTGAAGGTGCCGAACACAGAGACGCTGCGCAAGAGCGCGGCGGGCCGGCACCGCCGGATGCTCGCCGACGGATGGCGCGAGACCGAGCGCTGGCAACGCGCTGACTTCATCGAGGTCCGATTCGAACGCTCCGGCCACGTTCCGCTGAAGACACGCCTGCCCATGGGCCCGCTGGAGCAGGCCCGCCAGGATCGCCGCCCGCGCGGCGATGGCCAGTTCCGCGGCGGCGGCGGCGGCGGTCGCGGCCGCCGTTAGCCCTCGGCCCGCCGCGGATGGGCGCACGGTGAACACCGCACCGGAGCCTCCCGTCGGGTCATCGGCCCCAACGCTTCGCCCGTAGAGGTTCACGAGCTCGCGGACGACCGCGAGGCCCAGGCCCGAGCCAGGACCGCATCCGAGCCCCGCTAGAGCCGTTCGATGACCGTGCTCGCGAGCCGATATGCGGATCCCATCTCCCCTCCTCGCGCACGGAGATTCGATGCCGACGCGGAGCCGAATATCCTTCGGCTCCATAGCTGTTCGACCGGACAGATAGCGGCTACAATACTCCTAGAAGGTCTATCTGTTCGCCCGGTGACGTGCGAACCCGGTGTTTCGCCTGCGCGTGGAGGAGTCCGAAGTGAACGGGATGGAGAAGAGCG
>JBGPKY010000015.1:0-22547 GCA_041486205.1 Actinomycetota bacterium | reverse complement strand
CCCCAGCGGCCCCGCGTAGGGGAGGAGGACGGTGTACTGGTTCGGCATGTCCGCGACCTGCACGGCGACTATCAAGCCGAAGCCCTCGCCGAAGACTCGCACGTCCGGCATGCCGCCTCCGGCCGGGCAGTTCGGCGGGCACGGGTCCGGTCCGCCATTGCCCGAGCTCCAACCGCCCGGCAGGCCGACCTCGTTCGCGGTCGCCCCCCCAGGCGGAGTGAACGAGAACATCGACGCGTCGATCGGCCCGAAGTCGACCGAGACGAAGCCGCCCTCGATCGACGGCGTCGCGCTCGCCTTCGGGAAGATCTGTAGGCGGAGCGGCAGCCGCGTTCCGGCGTCGATCGCGACGTCTAGGTGACCCACGAGCGTCGAGTCGGATCTCGGCGTCAGCGACACCACATAGGCGTCGCGCCCCGCGACCACCGTCGGATCGGCGAGCGACACGGTCGCGTACGGGGCCGCGGCCTCGATCGCCCTGCGCGTAACGTCGAGCAGGTCCCCCAGCGAAGGCACCGGGGGCGACTCAGACGCCCCCGCTGGGATCGCCGCATGCCACGCCGTGAACTTCTCCGAGTCCCACGCCCATGCATCCGTCGGGTTCAGCACCACATCGCGTTCCGCGAAGGGCAGGATCTGCGCCACGCGGACCCCATCGGGGGAGCGCCACACCTTGAACGTCTGGTCCGAGAGGAAGATCTGCGCCGGTCCGGCCGGGTCGGCGAGCGCGCCTGGGAGCTGCGGGAGCCCTAGATCGACGTGCGTTTTCACGGTTCCCGAGACCGGCGTGCGATCCGCGATCGCGTGCAGCGTCGATGCGATCAGCTCATCGGCCGCGACCGGCGGCAGGTTCGGTCGCGGTGCGGCGGTCCCGATGGCCATCCCCGCGCCCAGCACCAGCACGAGCCCGGCGACGATCGCCGCGAGGAACGAACGAGCACGAAGTACGCGGGCCATGGCTCTTCCTATCATCCCTCTTCGACGCGGCGAAGATCGGTGAGTGGATCACCGCAGCCTCGCAACATCATCGCGAAATCGGATCCGAGGAACGGCGCCCGAGCGCGTAGCCGCAGAGCAGCTGCACGGCCGAAAGCACGAGAGGGACCATCACGTACCAACGCACCTTGTCCAGCTCGTTCACGGCGCCTACCTTCGGTCCCTCGAGCGCAGCGTAGATCAAGAAGAACCCCGCGAACGCGAACCACAGCCCGATCCGGCCGGTCAGGTAAAGCCCGTACAGGATCTGATCGGACAGCTTCGGGCTCTCGAATCGCCGCTTCGACCATCGCCACGAAGACCGAAGCCCGCCGATGACGAGCATCGCGGCGATGCTCAACTCGACGATCTTCACTCGCCGCCTCCCGCGGCCCGCGCGAGCGCGGAGACAACCTCTGCGTCGGAGGTCTGCTCGAACCGCCGGTACCACTCCCCCACGGCGTAGAACGGCGACGGTGCCGCGAGCACGACGATCTCGTCGGCCTCGGAGCCGAGCCGCGCCAGCGCTTGCGCCGGTGCGACCGGAACGGCCAGGATCACTCGGCTCGCGCCCTGCGCGCGCGCCCATCGCAGCGCGGCAACGGCCGTTCCACCGGTGGCCACGCCGTCGTCTACGACGATCGCCGTCTTGTCGCGAACGTCGGCCGGAGGGCGCCCAGCGCGGTAGATGTGCAGACGGCGTTCGATCTCGACCTCCTGCGAGGCGATCTCACGCTCGAGATACTCGTCGCTCACGTGCAGCGCCTCGAGCATGATCGGATCGAGCACGCGAACGCCGGGCGCGATCGCGCCTATCCCGAGTTCGGGGTTACCGGGCGCGCCGATCTTGCGCGGAACGACCACGTCGAGCGGCGCGCCGAGCGAGCGGGCAACGATCTCCCCGACCACGACACCGCCGCGTGGGATCGCGAGAACCACGCATCCGGTTCCCGCGAACCCGGTCAGCGCCTTCGCGAGCCGCTCGCCCGCGTCGGCCCGATCCTCCAAGCTCACGAACGCTCGCGGAGCTCCCGTTCGGCTTCATCCTCCTCGATCTTGTTGCGCTTGTCCGGGACGACCTTCTCGGGAGGCGGCATGGGTTTGCGGATGCTGCGGTAGGCCGCGAGTGGGTCGCCAGCCTTCCTCGCACGCTTCCTCTTCCCCGGCATACCCCGATTCTCCCACCGGGCTCGCATCACGTCGTGCGTCGGTAGTCGAGTGAGCCTGGTTTGTCGGTCTCCGAGGCCGTGGATAGCATGGCGGCCCCAGAACGAGGAGGTCGAGCGTGGTCCAAGCCTACATCCTCATCCAGACCGAGGTCGGCAAGGCGGCTCAGGTCGCCAAGGAAGTCCGCGACATCACGGGCGTCACCGACGCGGAGGACGTAACCGGCCCGTACGACGTGATCGTTCGCGCTGAGTCGAAGAACGTCGACGAACTGGGCAAGCTCGTCGTAGCCAAGATCCAGTCCGTCGACGGCATCACCCGCACGCTCACCTGCCCGGTCGTCCACCTGTAGGACCGGAACGAGGCCGGTCGCTCAGGCGCCGGTGCCCTTCTTGCGCTCGAGCTCGTTGCGTTCGACCGCGAGCTCGACCAGCCTGTCGATCAACGCGGCGTAGCTGAGGCCGGAGGCCTGCCAGAGTTTCGGGTACATCGAGATCGAAGTGAATCCAGGGATGGTGTTGATCTCGTTCACGATCAAGTCTCCGTCGATCGTGAGGAAGAAGTCGACGCGCGCCATCCCTGCACAGTCGATCGCCTTGAAGGCCGCGACCGCCATACGTTGCACCGCCTCTAGCGCCTCCGGGGGGAGGCTCGCGGGGATCACCAGGTCGGCGCCTCCGTCGTCTAGGTACTTCGCCTCGTAGTCGTAGAACTCGTGGCCCCGTGGCACGATCTCGCCGGCGATCGATGCGACCGGGTCGTCGTTGCCTAGCACCGCGCACTCGATCTCGCGCGCCCCTTCGACCGAGCGCTCCACCACGGCTTTTCGCGCGTACCGCAACGCCTCCTGCAGGCCCGCGTGCAACTCGCCGACGGCGTGCACCTTCGAGATACCGACCGAGGAGCCGAGCGTCGCGGGCTTCGCGAACAGCGGGAAGCCGAGATGCGCCGCGCGAGCTTCGACCCCCTCCGGATCCTCCTCCCACTCGCGCTCGTGGACTACCTCATGATCCACTACCGGAAGCCCCGCCGCGGCGAAGAGCACCTTCTGCACGGCCTTGTCCATCCCAACCGCGGAGGCCAGTACGCCAGCCCCGACGTAAGGCACTCCGGCAAGCTCGAGCATCCCCTGGACCGCGCCGTCCTCGCCGAAAGGTCCGTGAAGGACCGGGAACACCACGTCGATCTCGGTGCGCGTGCCGTCCTCGGTGACCAGCGCGTGGGCACCCGGTTCTTGATCGAGCGAAACGTCCTCGCCGAGCGAGTCCGTCACTTCAGGCAACGCTCCCGCAGCGCCGGCCGCGAGCGCGGGCGGCCCGGACGGCAACAGGTGCCAACGTCCCTCCTTCGTGATGCCGATCGGAACCGCCTCGTAGCGCTCCGGGTCGAGCGCCTCCAGGACCGATCGCGCCGAGATGCACGAGATCTCGTGCTCCGCCGAGCGGCCGCCGAACAGCACGACGATGCGCTTCCGCGCGCTCACGCCTTCTCCAGCGCGCGCTCGAAGTCCTCGAGCAGGTCATCCACGTCCTCGAGCCCGATGGAAACTCGAACCAGCCCGTCCGCGATCCCGGCCGCGCGACGTGCCTCGGGATCCAGCTGCCGGTGGGTGGTCGAGGCCGCGTGACCAACGAGCGTGTGCGTCCCGCCGAGCGACGTCGCGACCCACGCCAGCTCCAGCGAGTCGCAGAAGCGCATCCCCGCCTCGACGCCTCCGTCCACCTCGAATGCGAGCATCCCTCCGGATCCCTTGGGCAGCAACCGTTCGGCGACATCGTGCTGAGGGTGTGACGCCAAGCCCGGGTACCAGACGCGCTCCACCTTCGGGTGAGCTTCCAGGAACCCAGCGATCGCCAGGGCGCTGCGTCCATGCTGCTCCATGCGGAGCGAGAGGGTCATCAGCCCCCGCATCGAGAGCCACGCTTCGAGCGGCGCCATCGTCCCGCCCGTCTCCATCGCCGTGCCTCGCAGCGCCTGCCGGCCCTGTTCGCTGCAGCAGACCACTCCCCCGATCAGATCGTGGTGGCCGCCGATGTACTTCGTCGTCGAGTGCAGCACGAAGTCGAACCCGAACGTGACCGGGTTGCAGAGGTACGGCGAGGCGAACGTGTTGTCGACC
Organism: Actinomycetota bacterium; assembly: GCA_041486205.1. Lineage (GTDB taxonomy): Bacteria > Actinomycetota > UBA4738 > UBA4738 > HRBIN12 > JBGPKY01. The sequence continues at coordinate 18,286 of JBGPKY010000015.1, read as the reverse complement.
ACTGAGGTCACGCCGAGTTCGCGGCATCGCGAGCCGAGCACCTCGAGGTCGGCCACGGTCACGTTCGGATTCGCGATCGTCTCGACGTAGAAGAGCTTCGCCCCGGGCAGCGCGGCGGCGACCGCGTCCAGGTCGTGCGGGTTCACGAACGTGACGTCGATCCCGTAGCGCGGCATCACCTTCGTGAACAACGCGAAGGCGCCGCCGTACAGCTCGTTCGACGCGACCACACGGTCTCCCGCGCGCGCGAGCGTCGTCAGGGTGTCGTGGATCGCCGCCATCCCGCTCGCGAACGAGAACGCGCCCTCCGTGCCCTCGAGGTCCGCCATGACCGCCTCGAACGCATCCGTCGTGGGGTTCCCGTAGCCGCGCGTGTACGTGTACCCGGGGCGGCGGAACGAGATGGTCTCGGCGTAATCCTCGGAGGTCTCGAAGCGGAACGTCGAGGTTTGGTAGATCGGGACACTCGGCGTTTCCTGTTCGACCGTGGTTCGCGGCACATGGATCGCCCGCGTGGAGAAGCCCCGTCTCCGCCCCTGCGACATGGGCCCCAGCCTACCCCCGACGAGAAGTCAGGCCCATCGCTTCGGATAACGGGCGCGCATGTCGTCGACCAGCGCGCCAAGCTCACCCATCAGGCCATCCGTCAGCCTTCGCAGGACCTCGGAGTCGTTGGCCCGCTCGGCGTGTGCCGAAAGATCGACCGGCTCTCCCGCCTTGAGCCAGATGGGGCGACCGAACTTCAGGCTCCCTTTCCCCGATTTCTGCCAGACGGCCTGGCTACCCCAGATCGCGACGGGCAGGATCGTCGCCCCGGTCGCGAGCGCGAGGCGCACGACGCCGGTCTTGCCTCTCATGGGCGTGGATCCCTCGTTCTTGGTTACGGTGCCCTCCGGGTAGATCACGAAGACCTCGCCGGCTCGAAGCGCCTCGGCCGCCGCGTCGAGGGGCTGGGAATCGCCGGTGCCCCGTCGCACCGGGATCTGGCCGGCACCGCGCAGCACCATCCCCGTGAACCAGTTGTCGAACAGCTCGGCCTTGCCGAGGAACCGGGGCCGCCGGCCGGCCTCGGTCACGAAGTAGCCCATCGCGAAGGCATCGACGTAGGAGATGTGGTTGCCGGCGACGATGATCGGACCTTCGGCCGGAACCCGCTCCATCCCCTCGAGCTGCCAGTTGAACCACAGCTTGACCGGCGGGATCAGGACACCTTTCGCGATGCGGTACCAAGGTTGCAGCGGGGGCTCCTCCTGAGTGACTGGATGATTCTAGCGAGAGCCGCCCATGCGCGAGCCTGGAGGCCACTTGGAGCGGGGCGGGCTGGGTCCCCGCGGAACGTTACGGATCGGGCATCCGCAGGTTAGCCTTGACGCGATGCGCGTCGTCGCCATACCGGTGAAGTCGCTCGCCCGCGCCAAGAGCCGCTTGTCCAGCGACCTCACGCCGCTGGAGCGCGGAGCACTCACGCTGGCGATGCTGGAGGATGTCCTCGACGTCGCGCTTGCCGCGCACGGATGGGATACGTGGGTCGTGTCTCCCGACGAGGCCGTTCTCGAGATCGCGGCCCGCCGCGGCGCCCGTGCGGTAACGGAGACCAAGCCACCCCTTTCCTCCGCGATCCGCCAGGCGGAGAACGACGCAAGGACACGGGACGTCGACGCGCTCGCGATCCTTCCGGGCGACCTTCCGCTGCTAACCATCGAAGCCCTCACCGAGGCACTCCACACCCTTGGCCCCGTGGTCCTCGCTCGCTCCGGTGACGACTTCGGAACCAACCTCCTCCTCCGCCGTCCTCCGCGGGCTATCCCGTCCCGGTTCGGGCCTGAGTCGTTCCGCCGTCATCTCGAGCTCGCGACGGCACGCGGCCTACCGGCGGCCGTGATCGATCGCCGGGAGCTCGGTTTCGACCTCGACCTCCCGGGCGATATCCTCACGCTGCTGGCCACCGGACATCGCGGTCGAACGCGTGAGGTGTGCCTCGAGATGGACCTCGCCGACCGGCTGAGGGCGCACGCATAGAGCGAGCCAGGGGGAACCGAGGATGCCGCAGGGAACGATCAGGGACTTCGACGACGACAGCAGGACCGGGTCGCTCCTGATGGAAGATCGGACGGAGGTGCGGATCGACCCTACGTCGATCGAGGGGGCGGGCATCCGTTACCTGCGGATCGGCCAGCGGGTGAAGTTCGACCTGGTCGAGGAGGGTGGATCGAAGGTCGCGCGAACCCTGCGGCTCGTGACCCTCTAGCGTCTGCTCCCGTCCCTTCCGGACTACCGCTTCCGCGGTCGCTTCGACGCAACCAGGTCCTTGAACTCCTTGCCGGCAACGAACCAGGGGAGGTCGCGCGCCGGAACCACGATCGGCGTCTCCGGCTTGCGGGGGTTGCGCGCGATCCGCTTGTTGCGACGCTTGCGCTCGAACGTGCCGAAACCTACGAGCGAAACGCGATCGCCCTTCGCGACCGTATCGCGGATCGAATCCATCGCAGCATCGAGCATCCTTCCAACGTCTGCTTTGCTGGCGCCGGTCTTCTTAGCGACCTCGGCGACCAAGCCTTGCTTGTTCATCCGGCTCCACCTCCATTCCCCTTCTGCGGCAACACCGTACAGACCTGCGGGGTGGCTGGTCAATGCCGAGCAGCGGTGGGACCATGGGCCGATGCGCAGGCACCTCGCGCTCGTCGGCGTGATCGCGGTCCTGTTCACCGGATGTTCCGGGAGTAGGAGCCGTACCTTCGAGCGCTACTACGACCCACAGGGACTGTTCGCCACCGACCTTCCAGCGGGGAACGACGTCACCGAGACGCCGCCCCAGCCCGGCGCCTCGGGAGCTCCGGGGATCGTTGCAGGGGTCGTGTCGCAACCACCGCAGCCGAGCCCGTCGCCAACGAGCCAGCTCGGCGGAGGCCTTTCCAACATCACCCAACAGCAGGCGCCCGCAGACCAGACCACCTACGAGGTCCTCGCGGTCACGACGGACTCGTTCCAGAGCCTCCCGCAGATGGTCCTCTACTTCCTGACCGGCGATCCGGCGACAGACGTTCAGGTCGAACAGCCATGGCAGCTCGCCGGCAGCGACGGAGAGCTAGTCGTCGCGAACGCCACGGCGAATGGTCAGACGACGGCGGCGATAGCGGCCGCCTTCACCTTGGGGAGGAACGGGACGGGCTACATCGTCGCAGCCGTCTTCCCACCCGGCGAATGGGACAAGGAACGATCGGACTTCGAGAAGGTCATCGCGTCGTTCTCATCGGGCGTTCCACCCGGCGTGAAGACGATTCCCCTGGTCACGGGGACCGCCTGATAGCATCGATCGCGCACTGGCCCGTGGGGTAATGGTAGCCCGGCTGATTCTGGATCAGCTAGTCTTGGTTCGAATCCAGGCGGGCCAGCGACTTCCCGAATGGTTCGCTCGATCCAGATGCGGTCCGCTTACAAGCTCTTGAGTCTCGCGATCGGGCACCTCACCCGGCACCGGCCGGAGGTCCCGCGTCGGGCGGGACCGCAGCCTCGATCATCTGTGAACGGCCTTCTTCTTGACCCGGACGCGTTTGGCACTCGGCACCACTGCAGCCTGGCACCGATCACAGGCGCTGGGGCCGAACGCGGCGATCGGGACGCCGCAACGTTCGCAGAACGCGAAACCCATCATCGTCGCCACCTCCTGATCCCTCGAGATGCCGCCTCCGAAACCGGAGTCCCTCCCTTGCCTGCGAGGGTATGAGGGTCGCCGCTAAGGGACGGTTAGCTCGGCAGACAACCTCGGACAAATCTCCGGCCCCATCCGCTGACGGGCCACAGGTCAGAGGCCATCTCGGGTCCGGGCGGCTAGGTGCCCGGGATCGACGCCGGGCCCGGCGACGGGTGCGGCTTCAAGATCAGCGCGGGTAACGGGTCCTGGTGGAAGTCGAACTCCTTCAACAGGTCCCCAAGGATCTTCACGTTCTCGCGAACGGTCGGACGCGAGTCCGGTCGGCCGTCGGTCTTCGGATCGAGGCGTTGGCCGCCGAGGAACAGGTCCTCGATCAGCTTCAGGTAGGCGTCGAACGACAGCGTCTGGCTGTCGATCGCGCCCGGTTTCACCCACGGACTGATCACGATGCCCGGCACGCGGATCCCGTAGCCGTTGGCGTCCACCTTCGGCGGGGCGACGTGGTCGTAGAACCCGCCCCAGTCGTCCCAGGTGAGGAAGATCGCGGTCGAGTTCCAGTCGGGGCCCTGCATCGCCGCGTTGATGATCTTGGTCACGAACGCCTGACCCGGCGCTATCGACCACGGGGGATGCTCCCCGACGCCTGTGTACGGCATGACCCACGACACCGACGGCAGCGTGCCGTTCGCCGCGGCCGCGAAGTAGTCCGCGTGACCCTTTATGTTCTTCAGCTGATGGTTCTGACGAACCGTCGTGAAGCCCGGGAGTGGGTTCTGCTGGGCGACCGTGTTCTGGCCGGTCGCGTGCGGGCACGGGGCAACGAGGCACGTGTCGTTCCCGACGAAGTAGTTCCAGCTAACGCCCGCCTTGCTGAGCAGATACGTGATGTCGGTCCAGGCGTAGAGCGGTTGCTGGCCGCCCTTCTGGATCTGGTTCGCGTCCTTCAGCTCGAGGTCGGAGTGACAACTCATCGGGTCGTGCACGTTCGTGCACGAGGCGGACCACGCCGACACGAGGAACAGGTGCGACGGCAGCGTCCACGAGTCCGACGGCGCGTACATGTGGTCCTGCAAGGTGAAGTGCTCGGCGTAGGACCAGTAGTTCGGGATCTCGCGGGCGTCGTGCCAGCCCATGACGTCGGGCTGGCCTTGCGGTCCGTAATGTCCCTTGCACCTCGTCGCGGTCCGGTGATCGGCGCAGTAGATGGGGCTGTCGACGGCCATCCGGATGAAGCCGTCCATCTTCCCGCCGTCGACGTCGGCGATCGAATGTCGTTGCGCGTGCGGGCCCCCGAAGTTCACGAGGTTCGAGGAGTGGTAAGGCTTCATGCAGGTGCCGCTGACCGGATCGGGGGCGCAGACCGTCGGGACACCCTTGCTGTTCATCGGGATCCCGTCGGCGCCGGGGAAGGTTCCGAAGTAGTGATCGAAGGAACGGTTCTCCTGGACGATGAAGATCAGGTGCTGGATCTTGTCCGAGCCCTGCGGCCCTGGGCTGGTGCTCCCTGACGGCGATGCGCCCGCCGACGTCGACGCGGGACGGGTCGCGACGCTCGCTGCACTGCAAGCGGCCGCGATCAGCGTGAAGACCGCCATCAGGAGGACCCATCGGGAACGTGTCGTGGGGCCCAAGGTCACGTCCCCGGGATGGACGCCGGTCCGGGCCTCGGATGGATCGGCAAGATGAGCGGCGGGATCGGGTCCTGATGGAAGTCGAACTCGTTACGGAGGTCACCCAGTATCCCCGCGCTTTCCCGAACGGTCGGCCGCGAGTCTGGGCGCCCGTCGTTCGCAGGGTCGAGCCGTTGCCCGCCGAGGAACAGGTCCTCGATGAACTTGAGGTATGCGTCGAACGACAGCGTCTGGCTATCGATGGTCCCGGCCTTCGCCCAGGGGCTGATGAGGATGCCGGGTACACGGATGCCGTATCCGTTCTCGTCGACGCGCGGAGGCACCACGTGGTCGTAGAAGCCGCCCCAGTCATCCCAGGTCAAGAAGATCGCCGTGGTGTCCCAAAGCGAGCTCTTCATGATCGCGTTGACGATGCTCGTCACGTGGGCCTGCCCTCGCGTGAGCGGTTTCCCGTTGCCCGGGTGCTCGCTCGCGCCTGAAAAGGGCATCACCCAGGAGACGCTCGGGAGCGTCCCGTTCTGCACGGCAGCGTAGAAGTCCTTGTGATGCTGGATGTGGTCGAACGTCCTCTGCTCGTGGACGTCCGAGAACGCCGGTAGGGGGTTCTGCGCCGGGGGGGTGCTGTCGCCACCCTTCTGGTTGCACGCGTCGAGGCAGGTATCGTCGCCGACGTAGTACGCCCAGCTCACGTCGTCCTTCGTGAGCAGGTAGGTGATATCGGTCCACGCGAAGATCGCCGGGTGCGCTCCGTGTCGCATCTGGTCGACGACGCCGTCCTGCGTTAGGTCGGACGAGCACGACATCGGGTTGGTCGGATCGGCGCAACTCGCTGCCCACCCCGACACCAGGTACAGATGAGAGGGCAACGTCCACGAGTCCGACGGAGCGTACATATGGTCTTGCAGCGTGAAGTGCTCGGCGTAGGACCAGTAGTTCGGGATCTCGCGGGCATCGTGCCAGCCCATCACGTCGGGCTGGCCTTGGGGTCCGAGATCCTGTTGGCACTTCGGGGCGTCCCGGTGATCGGCGCAGTAGTTGGGACCGTCCACGATCGTCCTCACGAAACCGTCCATCTTCCCGCCGTCGATGTCGGCCACCGAGTTCGGGTGCGCGTGCGGCCCGCCCTCCTGAACAAGCGTGTTGTCGTGATACGGCTTGACGCACTTGTTCAGGACCGGGTCGGGGACGCAAACCGTGGGGACACCATGCTTCATGGGGATGCCGTCGGCTCCTGGGAAGGTTCCGAAGTAGTGGTCGAACGAGCGGTTCTCCTGCACGACGAAGATCACGTGCTGGATGTTCGAGAAACCTCTTAGCTGCGGCGTTGGAGAGGTTGACGGTGTAGCAGCGTCGGATCCACCCAAGGGCGACGCCGTCGACGAAGAGCACGCGGCCGCTAGAACCAGGGTCATCGAGGCCTGCAGCAGGCGCCGGGAAGGGGAGGTGGGTCGATCGGTCAACGCGGGCGAGACGATACCAGCGGACGCCGGTTTGGGTCGGAACCGCTCTCGGTACCATTGGGCGGAACTTCTCAAAGGAGCCCGTTGTGGACGTCCACGTAACCCCCTCCGGCAAGACCCTCGTTACCGTGATCCCCGGTGATGGGATCGGCCCTGAGGTCGTCCGATCAGCGCAACGCATCGTCGAGGCAACCGGGGCGCCGATCGGATGGGAGGAACGAGAGGCCGGCGCCGAGGTTTTCAAGAAGGGACTCCCCTCCGGCGTCCCGGCCGAGACGATCGAGTCGATCTCGAAGACCCGAGTCGTGCTGAAGGGCCCGCTCGAGACCCCGGTCGGGTTCGGGGAGAAGAGCGCCAACGTCACCCTTCGCAAGCTTTTCGAGACCTACGCGAACATTCGTCCTGTCCGCGAGCTGCCCGGCATCACGACCCCGTACAGCGGCCGCGGCATCGACCTCGTGGTCGTGCGCGAGAACGTCGAGGACCTGTACGCCGGCATCGAGTACATGCAAACGCCCGGGGTCGCGCAGGCGCTGAAGCTCATCTCCCGGAAGGGCTGCGAGAAGATCGTCCGCACCGGGTTCGCCCTTGCCATCGCCGAGGGTCGCACCAAGGTCGCCTGTGCCACGAAGGCCAACATCATGAAGATGTCCGAAGGCATGTTGAAGCGAACCTTCGAGGACATCGCGCCGGAGTATCCCGGCATCGAGTCGACGCACATCATCGTCGATAACTGCGCGCATCAGCTGGTGAAGCGCCCCGAGCAGTTCGACGTGATCGTCACGACGAACATGAACGGCGACATCCTCTCGGACCTCACGTCAGCGCTCGTCGGCGGGCTCGGCTTCGCTCCCAGCGCTAACATCGGCAACGAGGTCGCGATATTCGAGGCCGTCCACGGCTCCGCGCCTAAGTACGCGGGCAAGGACGTCATCAATCCGACAGCGCTGATCCTCACCTCGGTGTTGATGCTCCGCCACCTCGGCGAATTCGAAGCAGCCGCTTCGATCGAACACGCGGTGCTCGTAACCATGGAATCGGGAGTGCTGACCGGCGACATCCTGGGCTACGACAAGGGAACGCCGACCTCGAAGTACACCGACGCGATCATCTCGAACCTCGGGAAGCGCTCGGAGAGCTGGCAGGTGCGCGAATACAAGCCGATACAGCTCCCCGAGCTGAACCCTGCGGTCGACTACGTGAGAGCGTCAACACGGGCGGTGGTCGGCCTGGACGTGTTCGTCGAGTCGCCGCTGTCGGCGGCCGAGCTCGGCGCCTCGTTGATGGAGTTGAGTCGCGACACCCGGCTGTCGCTCAAGATGATCGGCAACCGCGGCACGAAGGTCTTCCCGCCGACCGGCGCCATCACCGACGTCGCCGACCACTGGCGGTGCCGGTTCATCATCCGAGAGCAGCCGGGCGACCTCCCCGACGACGACGTCCACGAGTTGCTGATCCGCATCTCGAGCCGCCATAAGTGGATGCACATCGAGAAGCTCCAAGAGTTCGACGACGAGCTCGGCTTCACCCGCGACCAGGGCGAGAATTAGGACGACGCGGGCGCCGGGCTCGCGATCCACACCTCGGCGTCAGCGTGACGTCCACGGCCGACCACCACGAGCTCGTCGCCGTAGGCGATGAGGTCTTGCTGCTTCCCAGGAAACGTCAGCGCCTCGATCCGGGTGGGCGGGAGGCGCGACCAGGTGGTGCCGTCGATCGACGTCCAGACCGCACCGGTCGACACTCCTTTCAGGGTCTTGGTCCCGATCGCCACGTACCCCGGACCGCCCGGCGCAACCGCGAAGATCTCCCGCGATCCGGCGCCGCCGAAGACGGTATCCCCGCCTCCAGCAAGGTCCCAGTTCAGCCCATCACTCGAAACCCAGATGGCAGCGGTGCTTCCGTCTCGGCCGGTCGCGATGAATCCGGGGCCGCCGGCGATCACGTCATCGATGTGCTGATCGCCAGGCCCTTTGAGCGACGCTGAGGTCGAGGAAGTCCAGGTACCGTTCGCCCGAACCCACACCGCCGCGTCCCGGTTCCCGGCCACAGTGCTCGAGCCAGCGATGACGAGGGTGTCCCCCGATAGTGCGAGCGTACGCGCCTCTTGGTCGCCCTTCCCGCCCAGCACCTCCGCTGTAGCTTCCCTCCAATCAAGACCGTCGGAAGAGGTCCAGACCGCGGCGTCCGACCTTCCATCCGCCGTGTCGAAGCCGACCGCGACGAGGTCCGATCCGATGACGGCGACTCGCCGCATCTCTTGGTCGTGGGGACTCGCCAGGTAGGTCATGTCGACGTTCTCCCATGTGAGGCCTCCGTCCGTCGACCTCCACACGGCTACGTCGCTTCGCCCGTCGACTCGATCCGATCCCACGACGACGAACCCCGAGCCCCAGGCGACGACCCCCCTCGCGACTTGGTTCCCTGCTGCTTTGAAGTCGTTCGGCCGTTCAGCCTGCCACTTCATCCCGTCGACCGAACGCCAGATGGCAGCGTCGAAGTTACCCCGACCCGACGCACGGTATCCGACGGCGATGATCGCCGACCCGTTCGCGGCGGCCCGGAGCATCTCCTGCCGGCCGCTCCGTCCGAACGCTCGGGGCTGATTCGCAACCGTCGAAAACAGCAGTCCGGTTGCTCCGGACGGGGAAGACGTCGTCGAAACGCCCGATCCTGGACCTCCCGACGATACGAGGCTCACCGTGATCGCGGTCGCCGCAAGGAGCGCGATCACGAGCGCGACCGACAGCGCGCGCGCCCTCCGCCGTCTCGCTCCGCGAAGGCCGCGCGAAGGTCCCAGCGTCGGGGACGGCGGCGATAGGACCGAGCGGACTCCCTCCGCGAAGCGGCCGCAGGTGGGAAAGCGCGCCTCCTTCGACTTGGCCATGGCGCGCGCGAACACCCCGTCCAGGCCGGCCGGCAGATCGGGCCGGCCCTCGGAGATCCTCGGCGGTGCATCACCCAGGTGGGCGTAGACGATCGCGACGTCGTTCTCCCGTTCGAATGGTGGCTTGCCCGTGAGGCATTCGAAGAGGACGCATCCGAGGGAATAGACATCGGTGCGGCCGTCGACAGGCTGACCGAGGATCTGCTCGGGCGCGATGTAGTCGATCGTTCCGAGGAACTCGCCCGTGCGTGTGATGGCCCCGCTTGAGGTCAGACGCTTCGTGATGCCGAAGTCGGAGAGGAAGAACCGATCCTCGACCCCGGGGCTCCCAGCGACGAGTATGTTCGCCGGCTTCACGTCGCGATGGATGAGCCCCTTCGCGTGAGCCGCATCGAGCGCCTGGGCGCACTGTGTGGCGATCGAGGCGACGCGGGCGGTGTCCAGGCGGCCGTCGCGACGAAGCAGGCGTGCGAGGTCCGTTCCCTCGATGTACTGCATCGAGATGTAGAGGGTCCCGTCTGCCTCGCCGGCGTCGTAGACCCTCACGATGTTCGGATGATCCAACTCGGCCGCTGCCCTGGACTCGCGGATGAATCGCTTACGGAACCCAGCGTCCTCGGACAGCTCCGGCGCGAGCAGCTTCAGGGCGACCTTCCTGCCGAGACGGACGTGTTCGGCCAGATACACGACGCTACTGCCACCGCGGCCGATGACGGACTCGATCAGGTGGCCCACGATCTCGGTCCCCACCCGAGGATCGGTACTCACAGCGGGAGTGTTCCACCAGCTAGCATCGACCGCCAGTTCGCGCCGAGCAGACGTCCCGCCTTGACCCGGTCGACCCCCGGCGTGAGGATGCCGGAACCGTCATGACCTCCACGCCGCGTGAAACCCCTCCCGAGCTCTTCGGGCGAGAGAGCGAGCTCCAGCAGATCGAGACGTTCCTCGACCACGCGACGGTTGGAACGGCGGCGCTCGTCCTGGAGGGCGAGCCGGGCATCGGAAAGACCGCTCTGTGCGTTCGAGCGGTGTCCGCAGCCAAAGAGCGCGGCTGGATCGTCCTCTCGTGCCGGTCGGTGGAGGCCGAAGCGCGACTCTCCTTCGCCGCGCTCGGCGACCTCATCGGGACCGTGGAGGACGCCGTCCTGGAGGAGCTCCCCGCCCCGCAGCGGCGAGGTCTCGACGTCGCACTGCTTCGGGCCGAGCCGGAAGGCCCCCCGCCCGACCGGCGGGCGGTGGGAGCGGCGATCCTGGGGATCGTCGGATCGCTGTCGGCGACGGTCCCGCTCCTCCTCGCGCTGGACGACCTTCAGTGGGTCGACCCGCCGACGTCTCACGCCCTCGCATTCGCACTCCGGCGTCTCACCGACGAACCGGTCGGGATCTTGCTTTCCACGAGAACGCTCCAAGAAGGCGATCCGCCCCTCGCGCTCGCCCGAGCCCTTCCGGAAGAGCGCGTGGGGATGCTTCAGGTGGGCCCGTTGTCGTCCGCCGATCTCGACCGGCTCGTGCGGTCCCGGCTCGGGACCGTCCTTCCCCCGCCCGCCCTCCGGCGACTCGACGAGGTTTCGGGCGGGAACCCCTTCTTCGCGCTGGAGATCGCCCGGGCCGAGATCCGAGGCGAACCGCGTCCCACGGGCCAATCGCTCCCCATCCCACGGAGCCTGCGCGAGGACCTCGTTCGCCACCGCATGGCCTCGATCCCGAAACCCACTCGCGAGCTCCTCCTCGCGGTATCGGCTGTGTCGCACCCGACGACGGCGCTACTCGAGGCGTACGCCGGCCGCCCCGACATCGGCGCCGACGTGGCTCGGGCGATCGAGGCCGGGATCCTGGAGCGCACAGGCGAGCCGGTCGCGTTCGCTCATCCCCTCTTCCGGGCAGCCGTATACGCCGACGCGGGACGCGAGGTGCGTCACCGGCTTCACCGGCGGCTCGCCGAGTTGGTCGACGAGCCCGAGGAACGCGCCCGGCACCTCGCGCTCGGAGCCGAGGAGCCGGATGCCGCGGTCGCGTTCGCGCTCGAGGCTGCGGCGGAACGAGCCAACGGGAGGGGAGCTCCCGATGCCGCGGCCGAGCTATACGAGCTCTCGATCCGTCTCACGCCCCCGGAGCTGGCGACGGACATCGAGCGACGCTGGGTAGGTGCGGCCGCCTGTCTTCAGGCGTCCGGAGATCTAGATCGCGCGGCGGTACATCTTGAGCGGCTGGTGTACGATCCGCCCGAGGGGTCCGACCACGCGGCCTCGCTGATCCGCCTCGCGCGACTCGTTGCGTTCGCCGGAGACCTTCCGCGGGCTGTCGATCTGCTCGAGACGGCACTCCGCGAAGAGGACCTTCCGGCCGGGACCCGATCGGAGATCCACTCCGAGCTCGCGCTCCTGCACTTCGAGCTCGGGAGTGGACAAGAGATCGCCGAGCACGCGCGGCTCGCCGCTCGCCGGGCAAGCGGAGGCGGCGCCGCTGCGGACGAGCAAGCGGCTCTGGGCGTCGCCCGGACCCGAGCCCTCATGCTCGCTTCCTCGGGCGATCTCGCGCGCGCGCTCGACGTTCTCGACCGCGCCCTCGCGCGCGCTCGCGAGCTCCCTCCCTTCGATCTGGGTCGAACCCTGCTCTTGCTCGGATCTCTGCGACGCCGAGTGAAGCAGAAACGCCCGGCTCGAGAGGCCCTGGAGGCCGCCCGAGACGTCTTCGATGGCATCGGCGCGACGGCCTGGATCGCACGGTCCGACGCCGAGCTCACGCGGATCGGCGGGCGTCGGCCGATAGGCGGGTTGACGGAGTCCGAGCAGCGCGTTGCCAAGCTCGTCGTCGCCGGCCGTACGAACCGCGAGGTGGCGGACGCCCTCTACACGAGCGTCCGAACGGTTGAGGGTCACCTTTCGCACATCTACTCGAAGCTCGATGTCCGTTCTCGCACCGAGCTCGCGCTCTTCTTCGAGGACGCCGACGACTCGCATCCCTAGGTAGTCGCCCGCCCAAAGGCGGGTGATAGCCACGGTTTCCGCAGAACCCCCTCTCCCTAGCGTCGCCTCGAGGGCGCCATCGAGCGCTCACGAGGAAAGGGGACTCCGATGACCGTCACGTGGACCGCCGCTAAGCGTTGCACCACAGGCGTTCTCATGGCCGGCGGAGGAGATGCGGTGAAGTTCCAACGTTCGGCGAAGGTGCGGTGGGCGGCGCGCGCCAGTGGAGCGATCCTCGCAGCGCTCGTCGTCTCGCTGGTCGGGGTTCCTGCACCCAACGCGACCGCGGCAACGGCCGAGGGGAGCTGCTTCGGACGAGTACCGACGATCGTGGGAACCGATGGTCCCGACGTGCTCGTCGGCACGGACGGCGCGGATGTGATCCTCGCCGGCGGAGGCAACGACCAGGTAGAGGGGATGGGCGGCAACGACCTGCTCTGCGGGGACAGCGGCGACGACTTCCTATCAGGGGGCGACGGCGATGACAAGCTCAACGGCGGCGCTGGGAACGATGGCGTTTACGGCCGGGACGGCGCGGACCTCGAACTCGGCGGCCCCGGGGACGACGATCTCACGGGCGGCGGCAGCGACCCGGGTGCCGACGACCTGCGCGGCGGTGGGGGAAACGATTACCTGCTCGGGCAGAACGGGAACGACCACCTGCGCGGCGGGTCGGGAAACGACGCGCTCGAGGGAGACGGCGGCAACGATCGGGAGAACGGCGGTGCCGGGGACGACCTCGTGACCGGCGACATGGGGAACGACGTCCTTGCCGGCGGAGGAGGCGACGACCGTGTCTTCGGGAACGATGCCGACGACTCCCTGGATGGGATGTCGGGCTCCGACACCCTGAACGGCGGCTACGGCGGCGACACTTGCGTCAACGGCGAGAGCGATGTCGCCTGCGAGCACTGAGGTCAAGGGCTCGCAGATCCCATCGGTCCCGAGCCGTGTCGAGATGCGGCTCGGGACCGCTCCAGACGGCGGACAGCCTCTACGCGAGCGCCCGAACGAGGAGAGTCACCTCTCGCACATCTACTCGAAGCTCGGTGTCCGTTCTCGCATCGAGCTCGCACTCTCCTTCGAGGACGTCGACCACCCCTCGCATCCCTAGGTAGTCGCTCGCCCAAAGGCGGGTGTTCGCCACGGTTTCCGCAGAACCCTCTCTCCCTAGCGTCGCCTCGAGGGCGCCGACGAGCGCCCACGGAACCAGGAGGACGCCATGGGAGAGCACCCAACCAAGAGGAAACGCCGCAGACGTATCGCTCTGTCGGTCGCGTTCGCCACCGCGGCGATGGCGTGCACGCAACTCCTCTCGACCCGACCGGTGGCCGCTACCTCACCTCGTCCGAACGTCCTCATCATCCTGACCGACGACCAGCGGGCGAGCGGCACGATGTCGGTCATGCCCGCAACGCGGAAGTGGTTCGCGCGGCGTGGCACGACCTACCCGAACGCTTTCGCCACCACACCCCTTTGTTGCCCGTCTCGCTCGTCGATCTTCACCGGCCGCTACGCCCACAACCACGGTGTCCAGAGCAACCAGAAGGGCGCCGCCGACGTTCTCGACCAGTCGACGACGATGCAGGCGTACTTGCAGGACGCCGGGTACCGGACGGCGATGGTCGGCAAGTACTTCAACGCCTGGGATCTCTCGGTCAACCCGCAGTACTTCGACCACTGGGCGATCGAGTCCCCGAACGGACCGACCGGCTATTCCGGAGGCACGTGGAACATCGACGGAGCGCTCCGCACCGTCGACACGTACTCGACCGACTTCATCGCCCAGCAAGGGGTGCGATTCCTCGATAGCCGTGAGTCCAGCGATCCCCAGCCTTGGTTCCTCGAACTCGCCACCTTCGCTCCCCACATGCCGGCGGTCCCGGCCGCCAAGTACGCCGATGCCTCGCTCCCACCGTTCCATCTCGACCCGTCGATGCGGGAGCAGAGCCTTTCCGACAAGCCTCCCTTCGTCAACGACCGATCGAGGGCGGCTCAGTTCGGGATCCTGGCGACCCGTGCAACGCAGCTCCGTTCGTTGATGTCCGTCGACGACTTGGTCAAGCGAGTATTCGCCACGCTGCAACGGGATGGTGAGTTGAAGAACACGCTCGTGTTCTTCCTGTCTGACAACGGGATCCTGTGGGGGGCACACGGGATCATGGGCAAGCAGACCCCGTACACGCCGTCCATCGTCCTGCCCTTCTTCGCCAGGTGGCCGGGCCACTTGGCTGGAGGCGCGACGGATACGAGGCTCGTCGCGAACATCGACATCGCGCCGACCGTGCTCCAGGCGGCCGGGATCGAACAAGACTCGGCTCACCCGATGGACGGACGTTCACTCCTGGACACGACTTGGGTGAGGAACCGCATGCTGACGGAGTTCTGGCAGATCAAGCACCCCTCGGACGTGCCCACGTGGGCATCGCTGCGGACGCGGTCATCGCAGTATGTGGAGTACTACGACGCGTCCGGCCACATAACGTTCCGCGAGTACTACGACCTAAAGACCGATCCCTGGGAGCTCACGAACCTCCTCCATGACGGCCGCCGGGCCGACGATCCGGCGGTTGCTGCGCTCCACAAGCAGCTCGCCCAGGACAGGAAGTGTGTTGGGACAGGGTGTCCGTGATGGATAACGCGGAGATCAGGGACCAGATCATCAAAGTCAACTGGTATCACCGGATCGGCCTCGGCAACGGCATCATCACCCCGGGCATCGACAACTCGCGCGAACGCCTAGATGCGCTCGAGCTTCCCGACAGCCTTCGGGGCCGGACCGTGCTCGACGTCGGTGCCTGGGACGGCTTCTTCTCGTTCGAGGCCGAGCGGCGCGGCGCGGCGCGCGTGTTGGCCACCGACTCGTTCTGCTGGGGAGGCGGAGGATGGGGAACGAAGGAGGGGTTCGACACGGCCAGAAGGATCCTGGAGTCTCGCGTCGAGGATCTGGAGATCGACGTCATGGAGCTCTCTCCGGAGACGGTAGGCGTGTTCGACGTCGTGTTGTTCGTCGGCGTGCTGTACCACATGCGCCACCCGCTCCTGGCCCTCGAGCGGGTGGCTGCCGTGACGGCGGACCAGCTGATCCTCGACACCCACACAGCGATGACGGAGGAAACGCGACCGCTGATGCTCCTCTACCCGGATTCAGAACTGAACAACGACGCCACGAATTGGTGGGGGGCCAACCCATCGGCGATCGAAGCGATGCTGCGCGATGTTGGCTTCACGAGGATGGTTCGCAAACACCCCGAGTTGATCCCCTCGGGTCGCTTCATCGTTCACGCCTGGAAGTAGGGAGCATCCTCTAGCGTGGGGCATCCTGTGTTGTCTTCTCGAGTCGCTCGGTGGTCATGTCGTTCCGGGGATCGAGCATAGTCGTTCTGAGTACACTAGCCGCCGGCCCGTCCGGGCAGGGTCCCATCGTCTAGTGGCCTAGGACACCACCCTCTCAAGGTGGAGACACGGGTTCGAACCCCGTTGGGACTACCATCGCAAGCCGGAGGTGAGTGAGCTGAAGGAGTCGAGGTTCATCGGGCTGGGGATCGGACTCGCCGTGTTCTTCATCCTGCTGCTGATGCCGTTCCTGATCGTCGTGGTCTTCTATGTGTTCGCGAACGTCTACGCCTTGGTGCGAGCCTCCGATTTCCACTCCTCCACCATGAACGTCCCCATCTTCTTCCTCGGGCTCATCGGAACGGTGACGCTCTTCCCGCTCCTGGCTGCGGCGATCGCCGCTTTGATCGGTCGCGCCCTCTCGCCCCGTCGCGACGAGTAACCCGGGTCACACCCCCGGGGGGACCTTCGACTCCCGACGACCGTTCGGGCTGCGTCTAGGTTGCTCCATAGGGGATGCCTCAAACGGTGCCTTCGTCGGAAGGAGGGGTAACACATGTTCGCTTCGACGATCCTCCGCAGGATCGGCGGTCCGCTGGTATCGCTCGTCCTCCTAGCGTCGTTCTCCCTTGCGCCCGCGGCTTCCGCGGTCGCATCGAGGGACGGTCGATGGGAAGGCACCAACGCGCTCGCCGAGCCCTTCAGGTTCAACGTGAACAACGAGCAGGTCGTCTTCGTGTACACGCACGTGAGGATCAACGGCAGCGCGTGCTCGATCCACGTCACCTGGCGGGCTCGGGTGACCGTTCACATCCGCGACGACGGCACGTTCAGGGCGAAGTTCGTGAGCACGATGCATCACGACAACACGCTGACGGTCGCCGGGAGGTTCACGGCGCCTCGGCGGGCGAGCGGGACCCTGCGCGCGGTGGAAGGCGAAGGATCCTGCCAGGGCTCCGTCCAGACGACCTGGAAGGTTACGAAGCAGTAGTTCTCGAGGTTCGTGCCGGAACCGCCGTCCTTCTGTAGCGTTGGCGCATGTCCACGCTCAGGCAAGACCCGACCACCCGGCAGTGGGTGATCCTCGCGCCGAGGCGAAGCGAGCGGCCGCACACGCCGCTCTCGCTCCCCCGGCCGTTCCAGCCCGAGCGCGAGCCGGCCTGCCCGTTCTGCCCCGGGAACGAGGACCAGACACCTCCTGAGGTCTTCCGCGACCCCGATGGAGAGGCCTGGCGCGTCCGCGTCGTGCCGAACATGTATGGCGCGCTCATGCACGATGGGCCCCCGATCCGCACGGGACCAACGATGTTCCGGGAGATGCCGGGAGTCGGCGACCACGAGGTCGTTGTCGAGTCGCCCAGGCATGACGATCGTCTCGACGCCATGCCTCAGGAGGCGGTCGCTAGCGTGATCCGTGTGTGGCGGGAACGCTACCGCGATCTCATAGCGCGCCCGTACGTCCGTGCCGTGGTCGTCTTCAAGAACTTCGGCGCGTTCGCCGGAACTTCGCTCGCGCACCCCCACTCGCAGGTGGTTGCGACACCGGTCTTCCTCCCTCGGTTGTTGCGCAGGCTCGACGTCGCGACCCAATACTTCGACGACACGGGTGTCTGTGTCTACGACGACCTGATCGCCGCCGAGCGCGAGGCCGGGACCAGGCTCGTGGACGAGTGCGGACGGTTCGTGGCGTTCTCACCTTTCGCGGCCGGTTCACCTTTCGAGACGTGGGTCGCTCCGTCGTTCCATCAGGGCTCGTTCGGCGATCTGGCCGACGAGGACGTCGACGACCTCGCCCGCATCCTCGTTCACGTCCTGTCGGCGATCAGAGCCGCGTGCGGCGACCCCGACTACAACCTCGTGATGTACTCCGCCCCGATCAACGGCCACGAGGTCATGTTCCATTGGCACATCAAGATCCTCCCGAAGCTCTCCACCCCGGCCGGCTTCGAGATCGGCTCGGCGATGAGCATCAACACGGTGCCACCCGAGGACGCGGCGGACGCGCTCCGGTCCGCGCTCGCCCAGGCGGACGGCTAGGGCCTCAACGCCCGGCGAGGCGGTCGTGCACCCGTTCCAGCGCGAGCCCGGCCGCAGCCCAGAACGGCGCGTAGTCGAGCCGCGTCAGCCCGCGGATGTTGGAACGGGCGTGTGAGTAGTCCCACGGCGCGCGCCCTCGGACGCGAACGAACGCCCGCCCGGCTGCGTACTCCACCGCGATGAACCCCGTCGCGTACGCGATCGCTCGGATCGGCGCCGGTAGACGACCTCGCATCGCATCGTGCGCTGGTTCGAAGAGCGGCTGCGCAAGACCGTAGACCGGGAACATCCACACGCTCGTGCGCCCGCGCAGGGTG
>JBGPKY010000014.1:0-22763 GCA_041486205.1 Actinomycetota bacterium | reverse complement strand
GAGCGTTCGGTGCTCGTCGACGGTGTCGACCGGATGCCCGAGCTGCTCGAGCATCTCGAGGAGTACTCGCCGGAGACCGACTTCCCGCCGGAGCTGGTACGCACGCTCGGTGCCCTTCCGAGCTACTACCTTCGCTACTACTACTTCACGGGGGACGTGCTCGAAGAAGAACGTGGCGGTCACATCCGGGCCGAGGAAGTCATGGAGATCGAGCGAGGTCTGCTCGAGCTCTACAAGGACCCGGCACTCGACACCAAGCCGAAGCTGCTGGAGGAACGCGGCGGCGCGTTCTACAGCGACGCGGCTGCGGCACTCGTCGCCTCGCTACACGCCGGCACGGGTGACATCCAGGTCGTCAACGTCCGCAATGGAGGCGCCATCCCGAACCTCTCCGCCGACGACGTCGTGGAGGTGTCGTGCCGCGTGGACGGCGACGGGGCGCATCCGCTCCCTACGGAGCCGCTCGCATCCGAGATGCTCGGGCTCGTTCAGCACGCCAAGGCCTACGAGCGCCTCGCGATCGAGGCCGCCAAGAGCGGGGACAGGGCGACGGCCTTGAAGGCGCTGATGACGAACCCTCTCGTCGGCGACTACCGAGTCGCCGCGCCGCTGCTCGCCGCCCTCCTCGATGCTAACGAGCCGCACCTCCCGCGCTTCTTCCCGGGAAGCTGAGCTCTACGCAGCCAGCTCGCCGGCGTTCTTCTGGATCTTGGCCAGCGCTTCGACCGCGTCCTCGATGCCTTCCCGGCCGGCTCGGAACAGGTTCTCCTGGAAGTAGATCGACTCGCGCAGTCCCGCGGCCTCGGCGACGGGGAACGACATCTTGGAAGGGTCGAGCCGGTCGGCGAACTCGACCGCGACGGGAAGGCGCGAGAGCGACGGCTGGAATAGGTCGTAGCGACTCATCGGTGGGTATTGCACCTCACCGGGCACGCCCTCGGCTTCCAGGGCGTCACAGACGACCTCGTTCGTCGCGCCGAACTCCTCCGGATCGATACGGAGCAGGTAGTTGTAGAAGCTCCACCTCGTGATGCGTTCGTCGGCCTTCATCACGTGCACCCCAGGGACTTGCGGCGCGAGCTCCTCCAGGTACCGCCCGTTCTCCTCGCGTTCACGCCGCTGGTCTTCGAACCGCTCCATCGCGACGACGAGCAGCGAAGCATGCAGCTCGCCGAGGCGGTAGTTGGCACCGAACGTGTACTCCTTCTCCTCCGGGTCCTTCGGGCGGCCGCAGTCGACGATCGAGTGCGCCAGCCGCGCGAGCCGCTCGTCGCTCGTGAGGAGCGAACCGCCTTCGCCGGCGGTCAGGATCTTCGAGGACTGGTGGCTGAAGGAACCGAAGTCGCCGATGCAACCGGCACCCTGCCCCTTCCACTGCTGCCCGTGGGCGTGGGCGCAATCCTCGACGATCGCGAGCGAATGCTTGCGTGCGATCTCGACGATCCGGTCCATGTCGGCCATGTGGTGACCGAGGTGGACGGGCATGATCGCCTTCGTCCGAGGCGTGATCGCCGCTTCGACGAGATCGGGATCGATCGTCCAAGTCGTGGGCGTGATGTCGACGATCACGGGAAACGCGCCGGCGGCCATCGGCGCGTAAGCGGTTGCGGCGAACGTGAGCGCGGGGATGATCACCTCGTCACCCCAGCCGATGCCGAGCGCCTTCAGGGCTACCTCCATGGTGATCGTCCCGTTCGCCATGAGGACCCCGTGCCGCGCGCCCTGGTACGCGGCGAACGCCTCCTCGAACTTGCTCGCGTTCACGCCCGGCTCCGGGAATCCACCCCATTCGCCGCTGCGAACGACCGCCGTTACCGCTTCGACGTCGCGTTCGTCCCAGGCGGGCCACGCCGGGTAGCCCTGAGGGCGGATCGCCGTCCCTCCGTTGATCGCGAGCTCGGGCATCGTCGACTCCTCTCGTGCTGCCTTGACCACCGGACGCGGGCCAGCGTAGCATCCGGGTGAATAGTTAGGAAAGTTTCCTTAGCACTTCGGCGCTTCGGGGGAAGAGACGGCCGACGAACCGACGTTCGCAGCGGGCACCCCTAGTCTGCTCAAGGCGATCAACGAGCGGACCGTGCTCGAGTTCATCCGTCACATGGGCCCCGTTTCCCGTGCCCAGATCGCTCGCGATAGCGGTCTCTCCAAGCCGACCGTTTCGCAGGCGCTAGCGGCGCTCGAGCGCGTGCGCATCGTGCGCGAGGCAGGACGGTCCTCCGGCGGCAAGGGTCCGACGGCGGTCCTATACGAGTTGAACCCGCGAGCCGGCTGGGTCGTCGGTATCGACGTCGGCCGGGATTGGGTTCGCGCCGCGATCGCGAACCTGACCGGCGAGATCGTCGCGCGGCGCGACGAACACGCCCGGGCTCGGAGCGCTCGGTCCCTGATCGCGCAGATCGGCGAGATCGCGCACGGTCTCGCGGCCGACGCCGGGTTGAGGTGGCGGCAGGTCACGTTCGCGACCGTCGGGAGCCCCGGGGTGGTGGAGCCGGGGCGCGGTCACGTCGCGCTCGCGCACAACCTTCCGGGGTGGGGACGAGAGGGCCTCGTCGAGGCGGTGCGGGAGGAGCTGGGGACCAACGTAGGATTCGAGAACGACGTGAACCTGGCGACGGTCGGCGAGCGGTCGCACGGCCTCGGCAAGGACGTCTCGAACTTCGTATTCCTCCATGTGGGAACCGGGGTAGGTATGGGGATCGTGCTGAACGGGGAGCTGTACCGCGGAGCGACGGGCGCTGCGGGCGAGATCGGCTACCTCCCGCTCGCCGCCGCGGACCCGCACGATCCCGCGAATCGGCGCCGGGGAGCGCTCGAAGGTGCTATCGGCGCGACCGGCGTGGTTCGCTCGGCCGGCAGGCTCGGTATGCGCGCGCCGCTCACCCCCAAGAAGGTCTTCGACGCTGCGCGCAAGGGCGATGCTCGTGCCCGGGAAGCGGTGCGTTTGGTCGGCCAGGGGATCGGCTTGGCTATCGCGGCCGTTGTGCCGGTGCTCGATCCCGAGCTCGTGATCCTCGGCGGCGGCATCGGCCAGAACGACGATCTGCTGCTCGAGCCGATCGAGCGCGAGCTGCGGGCGGTCTCACCCTTTCATCCCCGGATCGAGGTGTCGTCGCTCGGCGACGACGGGGAGCTGTTCGGCGCGGTGGCCACAGCCCTGGAAGCCGCGCAAGACCAACTCTTCTCGCGTTCGGGCAAACGCGGGGTGAGGACGTGAGATGCGGAAGCACCGAAGGAGGCATACCGTGATGGGAGCCCGATGGATCCACGGAAACGAGAGGGGATGGACATGAGGCGCACGCTGGCAGCGCTCGCAGTTTTCTCCGTGATAGCCGCGGCTTGTACCGCGGGAGGGGGAAGCACAGGAGCTAAGACGGTCAACCCCAGTGGCTCGCACACCCCCGTGAAACTCACCATCTGGGGACAGTGGACCGGCCGGGAGCTGAAGGAGTTCAACCAGATCTTCACGGGCTTCAACGCGAAATATCCCTGGATCACGGTGGACAGCGTCGGGGGGATAGGTGACCCGAAGGCGCTCGCCGCGATCAACGCCGGAACGCCACCCGACGCCATCTTGTCGTTCGGCGTGGACAACGTCGGGAAGTTCTGCTCATCGGGCGCCTGGATCGACCTGAAGCCCTACATCGAAGGACCCGACGGGATCGACATGAGCCAGTTCCCCGCGCCGGCGTTGCAGTACACGGCTTTCAACGGGGTCCAGTGCTCGCTGCCGTTCATGACCGACACGTTCGGCTTCTACTACAACAAGGACATGTTCGCGAAGGCCGGTATCACCTCCCCGCCGAAGACCACGACCGAGTTGATGGCCGACGCGAAGGCGCTCACGGTGTTCAACCCCGACGGCTCGATCAAGGTCGCTGGGTTCGTCCCTTGGATGGCCGGGTACTACTGCTGCGGCTTCAACGTGCTGACGATGGCCACGATCTGGAACGCCCAGTGGTACGACTCGAGCGGCAAGGCCGCGTTCGCCACCGACCCGCACTGGACCGAGGCCTTCCAGTGGCAGAAGCAGCTCGTCGACTTCTACGGCGCGGACAACCTCGCCAAGTTCGTCGCCGGCTCAGCGGACGAGTTCGGCTCGGCGGAGGACTTCGAGATCGGTCGGACGGCGATGATGATCGACGGCGAGTGGCGAAACGCATTCATCAAGGACGCCGCCCCCACCCTGAACTACGATACGGCGCCCTACCCCATGGCGGACTCGAACCAGGCTCACTACGGCTCGGGCCTGTCCGGCGGAACCGTGATCGGGATCCCGCGCGGCGCCCCCCATGAGGCGGAGGCTTGGCTGCTGATCAAGTACATGGCCACGGACACGGCGACGCTCGTCTATATGGCGAACACGGTGAACAACGTGCCGACGACGCTGGATTCGTTGAACTCGCCCGACCTGGTCACGACGCCGCAGTTCCAGAAGTTCCTCGACATCTTCCAGAACCCGAACTCGACGTACAAGCCGGGGACGAAGATCGGGATCCAGGATCAGAACATCCTGTCGGGTTTCGCGGACAACTGGGAGTCGGGCGACATCACGGATCTAGCGGCGGGGCTGCAGAAGGCGGCGCAGGACGTCGACAACGCCGTGCTGCAGGCGGGGCCGTGAGGCCGTAGGAGGAGCGAGCCATCGCAACCGTTGAGGTCGCAGGGAACAAGCTGGGAGCGATCCGCCGACGCCCGAGGAGTCGGCGGTCGCTCCGGCGCAGTCTGACGATCTTCCTGTTCATGTCGCCGTGGATCATCGGGTTCCTCGTGTTCGTCCTCTACCCGATGATCTCTAGCCTGTTCTTCTCGTTCACCCGCTACGACGTGCTGTCGACGCCGGTTCCGATCGGCCTCGAGAACTACAGGTTCATGTTCACGAAGGACCCGTACTTCTGGCTGTCAGTGCGCAACACCGTGTGGATCATCGTGTGGGGCGTGCCGATCCGGATCGTGTTCGCGATCTTCACGGCGTGGCTCCTCACGAAGCCGAGGCGCGGGGTGAAGGCCTACCGGACGATCTTCTTCCTGCCCTCGCTCGCGCCGCCTGTGGCCGCTGCTTTGGCGTTCGTGTTCGTATTCAACCCCGCGACCGGACCCGTGAACCAGTTGCTCACCCACGTGGGGGTGCACAACCCACCCCTCTGGTTCTACTCCGCGCATTGGTCCAAGCCGTCGATGCTGGTCCTCGGACTCTGGGGTGTCGGCGAGACGATGATCATCTTCCTAGCCGGGCTGCTCGACGTCCCCAGGCAGCTCTACGAAGCCGCCGACATCGAAGGGGCGACCGGCTGGCAGAAGTTCCGGTTCGTCACGCTGCCGTCGATCTCCCCGGTCATCTTCTTCTCGCTGGTGATCGGCGTGATCGAGGGGTTCCAGTTCTTCACCGGCGCCTACGTGGCAAGTCTCACGGCATCGGGTGGCACGGTGAACGATGTGGCGACGAACCTCGGGTTCCCGCAGGGCTCGCTGCTGTTCTACTCCGTGCGACTCTACGGGGCTGCTTTCGTGAACTTCCAGATGGGGTACGCCTGCGCGATGGCGTGGGTGCTGTTCCTCATAACGATGCTATGCACGGTGATCATCATCAAGACGTCGAGTCGCTGGGTGCACTACGCGGGGGGTGGGTTCCGATGAGTTGGACCCGACCCGTCCCGCGCGCGACCGAGATGGCCAAGGGCGTCGGGCTCACCTCCGAGATGGAGCTCGCGCACCGCCCGGTCCCGCCGGAGGTCCGCCGCCGCCGGTTCCTCACTGCGATGGCCGACCACGCCATGCTCATCGCGATGTCGGCGATGTTCCTGCTGCCGATGGTCTTCGTGCTGCTCACCGCGGTCATGACCGACAGGCAGGCCCTCACACCGGAGATATGGCCGCGCCCGTTCGTCTGGTCGAACTTCGCTCAGGTGTTCAAGGACATCCCCCTCCTGCGGTACACGTGGAACACGGCTCAGATCGCGATCGCCTCGACGGTCGGCGTGGTGGTTTCTTGTGTGCCGGTCGCCTACGCCCTTTCGCGGATGCGGTGGCGGGGGCGGCAGACGTCGTTCCTGCTGGTCCTCTCGACGCTGATGCTGCCGTTCCAGGTGACCGTGATCCCCCTCTACATCATCTTCGTGCGATTCCATTGGATCCCCTCGTTCAAGCCGCTGATCGTCCCGAGCTTCTTCGGCGACGCATTCTCGATCTTCTTGCTGCGCCAGTTCTTCCTGACCATCCCGGAGGAGCTGTCGGACGCAGCCCGCGTGGACGGCGGGAGCGAGTTCCAGATCATGATGAAAGTGATCGTGCCGCTCGCGAAGCCGGCGATCGCGGCGGTCGCGTTGTTCAACTTCCTCTACAACTGGAACGACTTCTTCGGACCCCTGTTGTACCTGCAGGAGAACGAGAAACTCTGGACGCTCGGCATCGGGTTATCGAACTTCAAGACACTGCACCACGTTCAGTGGAACCTAACGATGGCGACGTCGTTACTCTTCATGCTGCCCGTGATCGTCTTATTCTTCCTCGCCCAGCGCGTGTTCATCGAAGGCGTGACCCTGACGGGCGTGAAGGGCTGAGGTCGTCGCAACGTCGCTGAAGAAGCGGCCAGAGTCCTTCACCAGGCTGCACTGCGTCTCGAAGTCGACCCGGACAACCCTGAACCGTTCAGGGATCCCCTGGCGTCGACCCTAGCTGACATACTTCTCGCAGCCAGAGGAAGGAGGCGACGTGAGGATCGCGCTCTTCGGTTCTGGGTGGATCCAGTCGATACACGCTCAGGCCGTCCTCGACCACCCGCAGGGGGAACTGGTCGCCGCTTCGAACTGGCGCGAGGAGACGCTCGCGAAGCTCGCCGAGCGGTTCGAGATCCCTCGTACGACTACCGACTGGCGCGAGCTCCTCCGGGCCAACGATGTCGACGCCGTCGTCGTCTCCACGCCGAACGCGCTCCACGCCGAGCAGACCATCGCCTGCTTGCGCAGCGGAAAGCACGTCCTGGTTGAGAAGCCGATGGCGATGAACCTGACCGAGTGCGACCAGATGATCGCGGCCGCGCGGGAGTCCTCGAAGGTGCTGATGGTGGCCCATTGCTGGCGGTTCCATCCGGACGTGATCGCCTTGCGAGAACGTATCGCGCGCGGCGAGCTCGGCGAGATCGTGAAGACCCGCGGCTACGGCCTACACAAAGAGTGGGGCCCCTCCGGATGGTTCGTCCAGAAAGCGCTAGCCGGAGGCGGCGCCCTCATCGACATGGGCGTGCACGCCATCGACACGGCCCGGTTCCTGCTCGGAGATCCCAAGCCCACGCGCGTCTGCGCGACGATCGGAACCCGCTACGGCGGCTACGACGTCGACGACGACGCCGAGCTCCTGATCTCCTGGTCGAACGGCGTGAATTCGATCGTCGAGTCGGGCTGGTGGCAGCCGCACCTCGGTGGCCTTGAGGCCGACACCGAGGTCTACGGAACGAAGGGCTACACGAGGATCTTCCCGCCCGAGGAGCCGTCGGAGAACTACGAGCACGCGCCGCAGTCGATGTATTCCAGGCAGATGGCGGAGTTCATCGACGCGATCCTCGAAGGCAGGGAGCCGCGACCGAACGGCGTGGACGGCCGCGTGGTGATGGAAGTGGTCGAGGCGGCGTATCGCTCGGCCCGAGATGCCGATCGCTCGGTGGGCCAGGCGTTATGACCGTCGTTCTGGGTGTGGACGGCGGCGGGACCAAGACGCACGCGCTGCTGGTCGACTCGGACGGTCGCATCCTCGGTGGGTCCGTGAACGGCCCATCGAACTGGGAAGTGGTCGGCATCGGAGGGACCGGCGCGGCGCTTCGCGTAGCGGTGATGGCTGCGCTCGATGCCGCGGGTCTGACCCCGGACGAAGTAGAGGCCAGCGCGTTCGGCCTCGCGGGTGTTGACTGGCCCTCGGATGTCGGCCGCCTCGCGTTCGCGATCGATCCGCTCGGCTTAGGCGGACCGCGATCTGTCGTGAATGATTCCTTCGTCGCCTTGCGAGCTGGAGTGAGCGGCTCGTCTGGCGTGGTGGTCATAGCGGGAACCGGATCAGTGGCGGCCGGGCGCAACCTCGACGGCGAAACCTACCGAACCCTCGGGCTGGGCTCTCTGTACGGGGACTTCGGGAGTGCGAACGACGTTTCGGTGGAATCCATCCGCGCGATCGCCGACGCATACACGGGGCGTGGCCCGGCGACCCAACTCGTGGAGCTGATGTGCGCGCACCTGGGTTGCCGAACCATCGACGAGGTGCTCGAGCGCGCCTCCCGGCGGGAGCACGGCGGGCGGATCGAGGACGAGGTCGAGAACTTCGCGCCGGTCGTGATCCGGGCGGCGAACGCGGGCGATCTCGTCGCCCGTGACATCCTCGAGCGAGCGGGCGCGGGGTTGGGGGAGTCGGCGACCCTCGTGATCCGCAAGCTCCGGATGGTCGATCTCGAGTTCGAGGTCGTCCTGTCGGGTGGACTGGTCACTGGGGCGTCGCGTTTCGTCAGCGATCCGTTCGAGGTGGCAGTGCGTAAGGCGGCCCCACGCGCGCGTTTCGTTCACCTCGACGTCCCGCCCGCGGTCGGCGCCGCGCTGATGGCGCTCGAGCTGCTCGGCGCGGAGCCGGGCTCGCAGATACGGTCGCGGATGCGACGCGAAGCGAAGGCAACGCTACCGATGGATGGCTCGGCGCCGTTCCAGGCGAAGCAGGAGAGCGAGGCGCGATGACGCTCGTGCTCGGCGTCGACGGCGGCGGCACCAAGACGCATGCGCTCGTCGTGTCCGAGACCGGCGAGATCCTCGGTTCCGGCACCAGCGGCGCTTCCAACTGGGAGGACGTAGGCCTCGAGGCGGCCGGAGCGGCGCTCCGATCGGCCGTCCACGAGGCCTTCGGCCAGGCGGAGGTTGAAGGACCGAGCGTCGCGGCGAGCGTGTTCGGGTTGGCAGGGCTCGACTGGGAGGCCGACCGGATGCGCCTGTCCGCGGTGCCGGATGTTCTCGACATCGGAGGTCCGAGTAAGGTCTTGAACGACTCTTTCGTGGCGCTCCGTGCAGGGACGAACGACCCGTGGGGGATCGTCGTGATCGCGGGAAGCGGCTCGGTAGCGGCCGGCCGGAACCGAGCCGGCGAGGTGTTTCGAACCCTCGGGATGGGGCCACTTTACGGCGACTTCGGCAGCGCCACGGACATCTCAGAGGAGGGGGTTCGAGCCGTCGCCGAGGCCTACACGGGAAAGGGCCCCTCGACCGCCCTGTCGGAGGTGATGCGCGAGGCTTCAGGTGTCTCCTCCATCGACAAGCTCCTCGAGGACCTGGGCCGGGAGCGGCTCGACGAGACCGTCTTCGCGCCGCTCGTGGTCCGGACCGCGGAGCAAGGGGATGTCGTGGCGCGGAGCATCCTGGAGTCGGCCGGCCGGTCCCTGGGGGAGAACGCCGCGCTGGTTATCCGCAAACTCGGGATGGAAGACGAGGGTTTCGAGTTGGTGCTCTCGGGAGGGCTCTTCCGAGCCGCCACCCGGATCCTTCGCTCCACCGTCGCGGAGGTCGTGCGAGGTCTAGCTCCTGGTGCGCGACCGGTGCGGCTGGAGACTCCACCCGTCGTCGGCGCCTGTCTTTTGGCTCTCGAGATCGCAGGACTCGAGACGAACGTCGACCTGCACGGGAGGATCGCCGCTGCGGCCATCTCAGCGTTCCACTTCGAAGCGCCGCCGTGAAGTTCGAGCGGCCGGTCGCTCCTTCGTGCTCGGAAACGTTCACACGCACTTGACGCTGGTGGTCTTCGTGTCGGCGAACGACGGCTGCCCCGCCGCCGTGACCCATTCCCAGCTGTAGCCGGCCTTCTTCAGCGTGAGTCGCAGGATCCCGAACGACGTGTCCTGCGACGACACGAGGTTCGCCGGTCGGCGGCCGGACTGGAGCGCGTACTTGCTCGCGCCGCCTGTTCCGATCACGAACTCTCGGATCCCGTGGTCGGCGTCGAACGTGCCGTCCGGATCCTGGGGTTTCCAGCGCTGGTAGTTGTGCGAGTGGCCGTTCAGGACCAGGTCGGCGTTCGCGGCGGAGAGGAGGTCCCAAAGCGGCTTCACGGCAGCCGTCGCTCCGCTGCCTGTGGAGAACGAGAACAGCGGGTGATGCCAGTAGGCGAGCGTGCACGCGTACTGGCTCTGCGGGTGCGCCGCGAGGTCGGATTTGAGCCACGCGTACATCTGGTTCCCGGTGCCGGGACTCGCGGGATCCGACGCGGGTCCGCATCCACCGCTCGCGAAGCACAGCTCCGAGGAGAGCGCGACGACGTGCCAACACACGCCCTTTCCGGGCGTGCAGCCCGTGGGGAGGTCGTAGGAGTAGTAGCCGAGGCCGTCCGGTCCCTTCACGCGGTCGCCGAAGTAGCGGAAGTATCCGCGCGGCATCGAACTCGGGTCCTGCGAGTACTCGTGATTGCCCGGGACCGGGTCGATGTTGGCCTTCGCGCGGCCCCACCAAGGATCGAAGTAGTTCGTGTAGTCGCCGTAGGCACCCGCGTCGTACTGGTTGTCGCCGACGGTGAGGATCTCGGTGAGCCCCTGGTGGACGACGAGGTTCGACGTGTCGTCGTACTGGCAGTTGTCGTGACTGCTCTTCGGGTATGGGTCGGACGCGCAGGCGATGTCTCCGGCGACGCCGATCACGTATGTCGTCGGTGCGGCGGTTCTCGCCCGACCGCCGGTCGGCAAGGCCGCCTTGCCGGTGGGCGGGGCGGCGGAAGCCGCCACGGCCGTCGTGACGAGCGCGTATACGAGCAGCTTCTTGGCCCCTTGCATCTCGCCGAGCATACGCGGTGTTCCTTCGGAAGGCGGGTGGGGCGCAGGCTCTCTTCCCCGGCGATACGCGTACCATAGGTCGCGAACGAGCCGCGACCCCTACCCCAATACGGAGCCGACCGAGTGATCCCGTACCGAACCTTCCCGACCATCGATCTCGGGCCTATCCACTTGCACACGTTCGGGTTGTTCGTGGCGCTCGGGCTGATGCTCGGCGTAAGGATCTTGGTCCAGCATGGCCGCCGCAACGGCTTGGAGGCGCGCAAGCTCGAGTCGCTCGCGTGGAAGATCGTGGTGGTCGGGTTCGTCGGTGCCCGGCTCATGTTCGTTGTGGCGCACTTCTCGCAGTTCGATCACCGACCGTGGGCGGTCGTTGCCGTGTGGGAGGGGGGGCTCGAGTTCTCGGGCGGATTCCTCGCCGCCACCGTGCTCGTTCTCTGGTGGCTTCGACGCAACCGCGGTGTTCCGGGCCCCGTCCTCTGCGACGGCGTGGTGCTCGGGCTCGCGGCGGGGCTCGCCGTCGGGCGGATCGGCTGCTACTCCGTAGGTGAGCACCTCGGCGGGACCACGAGCTTCCCGCTCGCCGTGCACTACCTCGGCGGCGTCACGCGCGAAGGTCCCATACCCATCGGCGCGCACATCCACAACACCGCGCTGTACGAGATGCTCTTGTTGCTCCCGCTCATCTGGTTGCTGTTCCGCCTGCGGCGCAAGGGTGTCGGGCCGGGATGGCTCACGGCGACCTTCCTGTTGTGGTACGGCGTCCAGCGGTTCGCGACCGACTTCCTACGAGCGTACGACAAGACGTTCCTCGGGCTAACCGGCGCCCAGTTCGTGTGCATCGGGCTGGTCGCGGCGGGCGCCGTGCTGGCATTCCGGCTGAGGAAGAGGACGGCGGCCGAGGTGGAAGCGGTCGCGTGATACGCCGGACGATCGTCGTTTGCTCCGTCCTCTCGCTGCTCCCGCTGGCTCACACGCCCACTGCACCCCGCGGGTCCCAGCTGTCCGATCCCCTCCCGAGCTTGGGGCTCGCAGCGGCGCGGAAGCCGGTCATCGTCTCGAAGATGATCACCTTCGGTCCGAAGCGCCGGCGCCAGATGGCTGGCTACTCCAAGCGCCACTACGGCACCCACGATTGGCGACTCAAGGACCCGCAGGTGATCGTCGAGCACTACACCGACGGGACTTCCATGCAGAGCGCATGGAACTACTTCGACTCGAATTCACGGCATCTGGGTGAGATGCCCGGCGTCTGCTCTCATTTCATCATCGACACCGACGGAACGATCTATCAGGTGGTACCTCTCAACACCCGCTGCCGTCACGCCATCGGTATGAACTACACCGCCATCGGCATCGAGGACGTCGGTACGAGCGACAAGCAGATCCTCCACGACAAGCCGCAGCTCCGAGCGTCGCTCAGCCTCACCCTGTGGCTGATGGACACCTATGGCATACAGCTGCGAAACGTGATCGGTCACGCCGAGATCCTCACGAGCCCGTATCACCACGAGCTTTACCCAGCTTGGCAGTGCTTGACGCACTCAGACTGGCTGCACAAGGACATGAACGTCTACCGCCAGAAGCTGCGCGCGCTTGCCGTCAAGCGTGGCGTGCACATCGGCCCGCACGCCGCGCCGGTCGACTCGGGTTGCTGAGCCCTCAGCGGTGTCGGAACATCCCCGGCGCGTCGTCGGCGCGTCGAACGAACCCGTACCGCTCGTAGAAGCCGCTCGCCCCCTTGGCGGCCATCAAGCCGATGAACGCGCCGGGCGGCGCATCTCGTTCGAGATAGGCCGTCACGGCATCCATGATCCGCGTGCCGAAACCGCGCCCCTGAAGTTCCGGTAGCACGATCACGTCCTGGATGTAGAAGTACATCCCGCTGTCACCGATCACCCGTCCGCAGCCGACGGTCTGGCCGTTCCGCATGAGGCAGACGCAGTACAGCCCGTTCGCGAGGCTCGTCTGCATGGCCGCGTCGGTCCGTTCGCTCCACCCGGCGGACGCGCGGAGCCGTCGGTAATCCTCGAGCGAGGGCTCTCGCTCGAGGAGCTCGAAGTAGTCGCCCACGCCCGAAGTCTAGGGCGGGCGCGGGCCCGTCCGTCCAGAAGCTCTAGCTCTTCAGCAACCGCCCGGCGGGCCATAGGTTCCCCGACCGGCGGAGGGCGCGTCCACCGTGCCCGGGTGGTCGTAGCTGGAAAGATGCACCACGTACCACTCGCCGCGCCAGGAGATCAAGGAGAAGACTCCGAAGGAACGGATCTCGCCGTCCTCCTCGTAAACCAACCGGGCGCCGGGGGCGTGCCAGTACCCGATGTCGTTGAAGCAGCCGCCCGGTGGGATCCATGCCCATTGCTTGGGGACGGAGACGCGCAGGAGCCGGGCGGTCCCGGCGTTGGACCCAAGCAGGTCGTGAGCGGCGTGGATGTCCAGCCGGTAGGCCGCGACCAATCGGTCCCGGTAGTCGCCGGCCGGGTCGCTGATCGCTTTGACCTGGACGTACGCCGAGAGCGGGAAGAGCGCCTGCATCGCCGCGGCAGGCGAATCGGTCACGATGCCGCGCCATAGGTCGGCCATCCGCGCGCGGAAGTCGGCGGTCCCGTCCGAGGGAACCGCCCTCGTCTGTGGAAGGGTTCCCGGATCGATCGCGTCCTTGCTAGGTGACGGGCTCGAGACCTGCGTCGTCTGGGGAGAAGTCGAGGGGATCGAGGGTGAGGCCCTCGGCGTCGCCGAAGCAGATGCCGATCCCGACGGCCGGCTTCCGGCGCCCCCGAAACCGCAAGCGGCTAGGAGGAGCCACGATGCCGCAGCGGCCGTCGTGATGGCGCGATGCCGGCAGGCAGGGCGTCGATCGGCCCCCTGAAGGGGGGCAAGCCGTTCCGCGCGGGCGCCCTCCCTAAATCGCTGCACGTTCGTAGACTCTATGTCCGGCGACGAGGAGATGATCGCGATCGGACGGGCCCGCAGCCGAAGGAAGGGAGTGGCGTCGTGACGCAGGTCACGGGCCCCTCCCCGGTGTTGCGGACCGGATCCCCCGGCCCCTACCGCCGCGGTCCGGGGAAGCACCGCCGTTCCCGCCTTGCTTGGTCGCGCGCTGCCTCCTGGCCGGCTCGCTACATCCGCTCAGGTCGCACCGGGTTAGGGCGCGGGCTGAAGTACCTGCTGGTGGTCTTCCTTCTGATGCTTCCGCCGACCGCATGGTCTTACACCTCCGCCATGCTCGCCCCCGGTAGCGCACCGCTCAGCGCGAAGACCGTGGAGTGGGTCAGCAGTCACGGCGGACGGGGGCTCGTCACGCTGGCGGAGACGTGGTGGCTGAACCACCACAAGCCCCCGATCGGCGGAACGCCGTCGGGAGGCATCCCCACGGTCGTGCAGGACAGTCCCAGCTCCTCGGCGAGCCCGACCGCGCCTCCGAAGTTGGTTCTCGACCATCTGGCGAAGCCCGTTGACGTCGTGCCGATCGTGTCGAACCCACTCCTTAACGAAGGCGTGTGGCAACCTCTAGGCCAGAGGGTCGAGGGCGTTCCGACGATGTACATCTCGTACTTCCGACCCGACAAGATCCACACGAGCTTGGTCTCGGCAGTCGTGTGGATGGATCAGAAGCTGCTCAGCGCGCGTCTGGTGCCCGGCGTCCAGGACCCAGGCGGACAGGGCTGGTCCTGGATGGGCGAAGTGCCCCGGGCGGCCCGGGCTAGCCTGGTGGCCGCCTTCAACTCCGGTTTCTACATCCGCGACTCTCAGGGTGGCTACTACTCGGAGGGACGTACCGTAGCCCCGCTCCGGGATGGAGCGGCGTCCCTGGTCATCTACAAGAACGGCGTAGCCACGGTCGGTGCGTGGGGCCGCGACGTTTCGATGAGTGGGGACGTGCAGTCCGTCAGGCAGAACCTCACCATGATCGTCAACAACGGGAAGCCGGTCGACGGTCTGACCGCCGACACCGGCAACACCTGGGGCGCGACCTACGGCAACACGGTCCTCGCGTGGCGCTCGGCGGTCGGCGTAACGAGGGACGGAGCTTTGCTGTTCGGATGTGGGGACGGGCTCTCTGCCGTCTCGCTGGCCGACATCATGGTGAGGGCGGGAGCGGTGCGAGCCATGGAGATGGACATCAACCACGTCTGGGTGACGTTCGAGTCCTTCCGACCCGCCCCGAACAGCTCCTACGGCGCCGCCGCCAAGAACATCCTCGACGGCATGTGGGTCCACCCCGAGCGCTTCCTCCAGATCGACGAGCGCGATTTCGTGGCGATGCTCCTGCGACCCGCTTCCGAGTTGACGAAGGTGAGCCCTGACAGTGTCGGTTCGCCGATCACGCCCTGAGCGGGGCGTGGCGGGATCAACGCGCCTCGGACGCCGACGCCGAGCGGCGTTGCGCCGATGGTAGGCTGCGCGCCGAGTCGCTCGACCGAGGGGATCCACCTCCTTGACGACACCCCGACGTGCGCTGATCACCGGTATCACCGGCCAGGACGGCTCGTACCTGGCGGAGTTCCTGCTCGAGCGCGGCTACGAGGTCCACGGCGTCGTCCGTCGAGCGTCGTCGTTCAACACAGACCGGATCGACCACCTCTACAAGGACCCCCATGCAGTGGACGCGAGACTCTTCTTGCACTACGGGGACCTCTCGGACGGGGCGGGCTTTCGGGGGATCCTCGGGCGAGTGCAGCCTGTCGAGGTCTACAACCTGGCGGCGCAGTCCCACGTGAAGGTCTCGTTCGAGCAGCCGGAGTACACGGCCGACGTCGCCGGAGTTGGCGGACTGCGCGTCCTGGAAGCGGTTCGCGACTACGGGGCTCGGACGGGCACCGAAGTGCGCGTATATCAGGCTGGGTCCTCGGAGATGTACGGGTCGACGCCCCCTCCGCAGAACGAGATGTCGCCGTTCCACCCTCGAAGCCCGTACGCGGTTGCCAAGCTCGGTGCCCATTGGTTCGCGGTGAACTGCCGGGAGGCCTACGGCATGTTCGTCTGCAACGGGATCCTGTTCAACCACGAGTCGCCTCGCCGAGGAGAGACGTTCGTCACGCGTAAGGTCACCCGCGCGGTTGGAAGGATCGCTCAGGGACTCGAGGAGAAGGTGTACCTCGGGACGCTCGATGCCCGCCGAGACTGGGGATTCGCGGGCGACTATGTGGAGTCGATGTGGCTCATGCTCCAGCGGGACGTTCCAGACGATTACGTCATCGCGACGGGGGAGTCCCATTCGGTCCGGGAACTGTGCGAAGAGGCGTTCTCCCACGCGGGGCTCGACTGGGAGGGCCACGTTGAAGTGGATCCACGTTACCTCAGACCGGCTGAGGTCGATCACCTGCGGGGTGACCCGACGAAGGCCCGCGAGACGCTCGGATGGCGCGCGCGCATGGGCTTCGGCGAGCTGGTTCGCATGATGGTGGACCACGACATGGAGCTGGCCCGCCAGGAACGCGTGCTCCGCGACGCGGGCCACGAAGTCCCGCGCCGAGGAACGGCCACTCGATGAGACGCGGCGCCAGGATCTACGTCGCCGGCCACCGGGGGCTGGTGGGCTCGGCGATCGCTCGGCGGCTCGAAGCCCTAGGCTTCCAGGACCTCCTCGTTCGGACCAGGCAGGAGCTGGACCTGACGGACGGCCGGGCGGTCCGAACTTTCTTCGAGGCCGAGCGCCCCGAGTACGTCCTCCTGGCCGCCGCGAAGGTCGGGGGGATCCTTGCCAACGACACGTATCCCGCCGACTTCATCCGGGACAATCTGGCGATCGAGCTGAACGTCATCGATGCCGCTCACCGCGCCGGCGTAGCGAAGCTGCTCTTCCTTGGGAGCTCCTGCATCTACCCGCGGCTCGCTCCGCAGCCGATCAAGGAGGAGTACCTGCTGACCGGTTCTCTCGAGCCGACCAATGAGGCTTACGCCGTTGCGAAGATCGCCGGTGTGAAGCTCTGTCAGGCCTATCGTCGCCAGTACGGTGATCGCTTCATCAGCGCGATGCCGACGAACGTCTACGGTCCTGGGGACAACTTCGACCTCGAGACCAGCCACGTCCTTCCCGCGCTGCTGCGGAAGTTCCACGAGGCGAAGATGGCGGATGCACCGGAGGTCCTCGTCTGGGGAACGGGTGCTGCACGCCGGGAGTTCCTCCACGTCGACGACCTAGCCGACGCCTGCACCTTCCTGTTGGAGGCCTTCGACGGCTCGGAACCCATCAACGTCGGGGTAGGGAGGGACATCTCGATCGCGGAGCTCGCCGAGCTCATCGCCGACATCGTTGGATACGGGGGCGCGCTCTCCTTCGACACCACGAAGCCGGACGGGACCCCTCGGAAGCTCCTCGACGTCTCGAAGCTGACTGCCCTCGGCTGGAAGCCGAAGGTGTCACTGCGTGAGGGGATCGAGCACACGTATCGCTGGTTCGCGGAGATGCATCCGGCGCCGGCCACCTGATCGCTTCCCGCTCCATACCGCCCCCGCGGCGTCCAGGTCAGCTAACCCATAGCTCTGTAGAGGTCGCTCAGCCAGGCGTGGACCAGCGGCAACTCGATGGTCGGCAGGAACCCTTCCGCGACCAACGCCTCGTAGCAGAGGACCAGGTTGTCGCCGATCGCACTGGCGCCCGCTCGGAGGTCGAGGTCGGCGAGCGTCTGGGTGATCCGCTGATTGTGCAGGTAGCCGGGTACCTCTTCCTCGAAGTCCTTGAGGAGATCGTGAGGATTGCGTTCCTGCACGGCTTCGCGGGCGTGGAAGACCAAGCCGTAGCCGAGCTCCCAGAGACACCGCTGGGCGACGAAGCTGCGCCAGATGTCGGTCATGCGGAAGGTGCAGTGAGACGGCAGGTACATCAAGGGGTAGGCCGGCGGCCACCACCAGGTGCACTGGCTGTTGAAGGGACACCATGAGCCCGGCGGCAACCAGACGCTCGGGTCCCTTCGGAAGGAGAACGCGTCGTCCATCACCAGACGCCAGACGGCGTCCACGTCTGGGGAGCGGTCGCAAAGGCCCTGTTGGATCGGGGCGTCCATCTCCTCGAGTGGGACGTCACGGTCGTGGGCATGGGTGGATGCGTCGGATATGAGTTCCAGCGGGAACCCCCTCGGCCAGATCAACCGATCGGTGAACATCCGATAGACGTTCACCCACCGACGAGGAGCGACGCGCTGCGCGGTGACGCCAATGGTTCGCATCTGCCAGGTGTCGCTGGGGGCGTTGTCGTCGTCGGTTTCGTAGATGCACGGCGCCCCACGTGCGAACGCCGACAGGTACCCGATGTTCTTCCGCGCGTAGTGGTTGGTCGGCAGCAAGTGCGCGAGGGTAAACGGAAGGCGCTGCTGGTCCTCCAGCGTGATCAGCTCGGTCGCCGGTTGGTCGAACCGGCTGGGTCCCTTCTCGTCGCCCACGATCAGCAGCGTGGCCCCCAGCTCGCTGAGCCGACGGGCTAGCGCCCGCACGCTGGAGGTCGGCTCCTGGATGGTCGTGATGACCGCGGTCAGTTCGTCGGGCATGGTGGGCTCTCACCGCTCCCGGAGCGGGTGCGCAGCTTCCAGAGGTTGCGGCAGGCCTCCGTGATCGAGCCTTGAGCGATGCGATTGCTCGTGCTGCGGTAGTTGATGGGAACCTCGATCCATCGCCAGTCACGAAGCATGTATTTGATCTCGGTCTGGAAGAAGTTGGCGCGGCTCTGAACGCCATGGCACAGGACCCGTTCCATGGCACGCCTGGAGAACATCTCGAAGCCGCTGGTCATGTCGCGCATCCTGGTTCCGAGCACCAGGCGGGCGAGGCCGGAGCCGCCTCGGCTCACCAGCCGCCGTCGCGAGCTGCCGGTGTGGGAGCCGCCTCTCATGAAGCGGCAGCCAGCCACGTAGTCGTAGCCTCGGTCGATCAGGGCCACGAACTGGGGGATCTCTTCCGGCTGGTGGCTCATCCCTCCGTCCATCTCCAGGATCCACCCGGCACCGGCCGCGTACGCCTCGCGGTATCCGCGGAAATACGCGTCCACCACCGACCGGTTCTCCGGAGCCCATATGGACCGGACTCGCGCATCCTGTAGCCCGAGGGAGTCGACCTTCGCGCGGGTGTCGTCCCGGCTCACGGCGTCTAACACGCAGAACACGAGGTCATCGGCGTCGAGCTGTTCGAGCACCCGCGTGAGGAAGTCGGTGATCGTCGCCTCTTCGCTTGCCAGCGGGATGACGATGGCTAATCGCACGCGCCCCAGTGGCCTTGGGTTCGGGGCAGAGGGCATCGCTTCACTCATGCTGGAGAACCCGTGACAAGCAGGGGTGATCCACCCTTCATCGGCGTCGGCTTTCCGTGCTGTCTACTCCTGCGGGCATGGAACGGCTCTTGGGAACCGGCGAGCACAACCGATGGGCTCCCGGAGTCGGGATCTCGACGGGAGTCTACGCGGCGCGACGCGGTGTGGCGCCGCACTGCGCCCGAGGCCTGTCCGGGCTCAGGAGCAAGACCCGTCGGGGTCCTGTCCGGCGACCGTTTGCCAGTCGCCGAAGCCGAGCCGGCTTTGGACCGACCCCGAGGGCCACTCCCACCACGTGACCTCGCACGATCCGCCTGTCGAGTATGAGTTCCCTTCGAAGCGCGTGCCCTGCAGGCACTCCCTGCAGTTGGATCGGTTCACGATCCCCACCTCGCTCTGGCCCGTCAGCGTCACGGAGTTGCCGAGCACGACGTCGTTCC
The DNA here is from genome assembly GCA_041486205.1 of Actinomycetota bacterium. Classification (GTDB taxonomy): domain Bacteria; phylum Actinomycetota; class UBA4738; order UBA4738; family HRBIN12; genus JBGPKY01. Next base: position 3,304 of record JBGPKY010000014.1, on the reverse strand, counting down.
GGGTGTCGGTCTTGCGACCGCAGGAGTTCGAACCTCTCCGGTTGCTCGCCATTATCCGGATCTCGGCTTTGCCGTTCGGGCCGACGGTGTTCCCCGCCCCAGCCCCGCCGACGTTGACGTCGTGAGAGTTGGTGACGGCGATCCCGACGTCGGAGTTGCCGGACACGGTGTTACCAGTGATCGTCACGAAACAGGAGACCTCGATGTGGATCCCATCACCGCCCCCGCTGAAGTTCGTGTTGCCGGTAAACGTGTTGCCGCTGATCGTCACGTTCGACTCGCCGACGTCGGTTGCAAGACCGTTGCCCCGGTTGTAGGAGAAGACGCTGTTGCTCACCGTGATCGGCCCCGCACCAGAGAACTTCCCGCCGCCCGCGCCGAAGGGCACGTTCCAGAGATCCTGGTTGTTGTAGGTGACCGTGTTGTGGTCGAAGGTGGTGCCGGCGTTCACGCCGCAGAACCCCGACTTGCCGTTGGCCGTGAGCGTGGTGTTCTTCACGAGCTTCGGCTTCGTCGGATCCTTCCCTCCGACAGATAATCCGCAGCCGTGGTTGTAGCTCGAAACGACGTTGGTGACGGTCCACCCGTCACCCATCCGGATCACGCCGCCGCCGTGGTCGGTGTTCGCGTACCGGGTGACCGAGAGGTTCGCGACCGTGACCCCGGTGACGGTGCCGCCGGCAGCGTTGGTTCGCTGGAAGGCGTTCTGCAGCAGGTTCCCGTGACCGTCGCCGACACCGGTGAAGGAGAAGGTGTGGCCGGTTGGGTCGCTTCCCAGGAAGATCTGTTCGGTGTCGTAGTCGACGCAGTACTGGCCCACTCCTATGGACAGTTGGCAAGGGCTCGACGGGTTCTGGCCGAGGACGCGGCGGAGCCATTGCCCATCCATGAAGAGCACATCCGGGTAGTCGCAGACGCCGGCGTTCGGCGCCGGTTGCGGGTAGAAGGCGGGTGCGCAGTTCTTCCTCAGAGGGTCGTCGGCCTGTGCGATCGCCCGCGTGTCGAACCTCACGTCGGCGGAGTCAACCCAGATACCCGACGCCTGCGTGAAGTGCGACGCGGGGATCGGTTTCGAGCCGACGAGTGTCGTGGCGCTCGGCCCCTGCCCGACGAACGAGTCCCCGCTCCGCGGATGGATCGTCCTGAAGTCATGGAACCTGCCGGCCGGCAACGAGAACGCGGTGCCTGCCCTGCAAGAGTCGACCAGCGATTGCAGGGCACCGGGCGCGAGCATGGTCGTCCGGGTGACCTGAAGTGCGTGTCCGCGAACGCTGCACGCCTTCGTGCCGAGAGCCGATGGCGCGTCCGGCCGCTCCGCTCTTGCGCGAGCGCAGCCGACACCTGCGAACGCCACCAGCGCGACCGAAACGACCGCGATGGAAGTGCTGAAGCGCTTCCTCAAGGTGACATCCCGCCCGTGTCGGACCCGCCGCATCCGGCTTCCATGGGACGGTCTTACCATCTTCCCCGCTGGTCGGGAGGATGAGCTAGTGGACCGGGCGTTCGTGCAGCTCAGATAGTTCAAAGCGAACAGGACGACGATCGCCGCAGGAACTGGCCCGGCACGGACCTTAGTCCCGCAGCCGCCTAGCGGAGGCGGACGGGAATCGAACCCGCCTGGGAGCTTCCGCCCCCACACCGGTTTTGAAGACCGGGGGGTCCACCAGGCACCCTGACGCCTCCGCGGCGAGGATACCCGGCGCTGAACGGTCGGCGTAGGCTGCTGTTAGATGGAGCAGCGGGACTTCGGGCGAACCAGGCATGTGAGCACCGTGGCCATCTTCGGTGCCGCGGCGCTTTGGGAGGTCACGCAGGAGGAGGCCGACGCCGCGATGGATCTCGTCGTCGCGGCCGGTGTGAACCACGTCGATGTCGCGCCGCAGTACGGCCTGGCCGAGGAGCGCCTCGGGTCTTGGATGGCGCGCGAAGGCAGGCGCGATCGGTTCTTCCTCGGTTGCAAGACGATGGAGCGCACCAAGGCCGGCGCGGGGGCCGAGCTCCGCCGCTCGCTCGTCGCGCTTCGGACCGATCGCGTCGACCTCTATCAGCTTCACGCGGTGAACTCGCTGGAGGAGCTGGACGAGGTCACCGGCGAGGCAGGCGCGCTCGATGCGATGCTGGAGGCTCGCGACCGGGGGTTGACGCGGTTCATCGGTATCACCGGCCACGGAGTGCAAGCGCCTGCGGTCTTCCTCCAAGCGATCGAGCGATTCGACTTCGACTCGGTCCTGTTCCCGCTCAACTTCGTCCAGATGGCGAACCCAGACTACCGGCGCGACGCCGAAGAGCTCATCCGCGTCTGCCGCGAACGCGACGTGGGGACCATGGTCATCAAGTCGATCACCCGCGGGCCTTGGGGCGATCAGCCGGAGACCCACACGACGTGGTATCGGCCGTTCACGGAGCCGGCCGACATCCAGCGTGCGATCGACTTCGTGTTGTCTCATGACGTGACGGGGATCTGCACGGCGGGTGACACGAGGCTGCTCCTGCTCGTGCTGGAGGCCTGCGAGCGCTTCGCGCCGATGGAAGCCCACGCACGGGAGGCGCTGATCGCGGAGGCTTCGGAGCACGAGCCGCTCTTCGCCTGAGGGCGAAGACCGCTGGTCGAAGGCCCGTTCGTGTCGGAGGTGTCCTCTACCATTGTCGGTATGGAGGCGGCGTTCTTCGACTTGGACAAGACGATCATCTCGCGGTCCTCTTCGCTCGCGCTCTCGCGGCCGATGTACCGGGCCGGGATGGTCTCCCGCGCGGCGCTCCTTCGCGGCGCGTACGCGCAGCTCGTCTACCTGCTGGTCGGAGCCGACGAGAAGAAGATGGAGCGTTTGAAGGAGGGCATGCTCGCCCTCACGAAGGGTTGGGACCGCGCGCAGGTCGAGGAGCTGGTTCAGGACGTGCTCATCGACGTCATCGATCCGTACGTGTATCAGGAGGCGATCGACCTCATGGCGCTCCACCGCTCGGAGCGCCGACGCATCTACATAGTGTCTTCCTCGCCTGAAGAAGTCGTGCGGCCACTCGCCCGCCACTTGGGAGTGGCGGGCGTTCTCGCCACGCGAGCCGAGGTGGAGGACGGCAAGTACACGGGCGAGCTCGCCTTCTACTGCTACGGCGAGGGGAAGGGTCAGGCCGTCCGCGATCTCGCCGCACGCGTCGGGATCGACCTCGAGGGCTCGTACGCGTACACCGACTCCATCACCGACCTGCCGATGCTCGAGGCCGTCGGTCACCCGGTCGCCGTCAACCCGGACAAGGATCTTCGCAAGGAGGCCGAGACGCGGGGCTGGGACATCCGCGACTTCCG
>JBGPKY010000013.1:0-23366 GCA_041486205.1 Actinomycetota bacterium | reverse complement strand
GCTCGCGTCGGTGAGCGCGTGCAGTGGTACGAGCTTCCCGAAGAGGTCGGCCACTAGCGCGGGCCCGCGCCCTCAAGCGCGTCGGCTTGCCGCCGAGATGAACCTCTCGCTTCATGCCGTCTTGATCGGCGAGGACGCTCGAGCGTCGATCGAAGATCTGTCCGGGTTCGGAGTTGCCACCGTGCACCTCGTTCGTCACGAGCGGCTGCAGGAGTACGCCCCTCGAGCGTGGGCGAGGAGCTTGGACGCTGTCGTCGAAACGCTGGCGCCGAAGGTGGTGATGGCCGCCGGCCTCGAGCGAGGCACGGAGGTGATGGCGCACCTGGCGGCGATGCGGAACCTTCCGATGGCCGCGAACTGCACCGAGGTTCACCCCGGGGATTCGTTCCTGGTTACACGGCTCCGGTGGGGAGGGAGCCTCTTGGAGGAAGCTCGCCTCGAGGGTTCGGTCAAGCTGCTCACGGTGGCGCCGCACGTCACCTCCTCGGAGGGAACCGGTTCCGCCCGGGAGCCGACGGTGGAAGAGGTGACCCCCACGCTCGCCGACGAGGACCTCCTGGTGCGCGTCTCCGGCCACGTCGGGTCGACCGTGGGAAAGGTCCGCCTGCCGGACGCCCGAGTCGTGGTCGGCGGCGGGCGTGGCGTCGGAGGCGCCGACGGCTTTCGCGTCCTCGAAGAACTGGCCTCGCTGTTGGGAGGGACCGTCGGCGTGTCCCGTGTGGTGACGAGCGCGGGCTGGCGGCCGCACTCGGATCAGATCGGCCAGACGGGGACCCGGATCGCGCCCGAGGTCTACATCGCGTGCGGGATCAGCGGGGCGATCCAGCACATGGTCGGCTGCAAAGGCGCCAAGAGGATCCTCGCGATCAACTCGGATCCGGACGCGCCGATCGTCACCAAGGCCGACTTCGCTGTCATCGGCGACCTGCACGCGATCGTCCCTGCGGTGATCGACGAGATCAAGCGATCGGGCCTGCGGGCCGTCTGAACGGCTGTTCAACCCAGGCGGTATGCTCCGCCCGGAGGTGAGCCCGGTGACCTACCCGTTGACCGACGAGGACCGCGAGATCCAGGCGAAGGCTCGTGCCTTCGTCGACGAGGACCTGATCCCTTGGGAGGTGCACGCCGAGGAGCACGGTGGCGACATCCCGAACGACGTCCGCGAGGCCCATCACGGCAAGGTGATCGAGCTGGGCCTGTACGCGATGAACATGCCGCGTGAGCTCGGCGGCGGCGGGATGACGATGCTCCAGCAGGTGCTCGTGTCCGAGCAGATCGGACGCGTGACGAACGCCCTCGGCTGGTGCGTCCACACGCCGGCGGCGTGGGCGCCGAAGGTCGTTTCGAAAGAGCAGCTCGAACGCTGGATCCTTCCGACGATCCGCGGCGAGCAGCACGAGTGCTACGCGATCACCGAGGCCGGAGCCGGCTCCGACGTCGACGCGATAGAGGCCACGGCCCGCCGCGAAGGCGAGGACTACGTTCTCAACGGGACGAAGATGCACGTTACGTCCTACAACCAGGCGAGCTACATCTTCTTTCAGGCGAAGATCGCCGAGGGCCCGAACGCCGGCGCCCACGCGATGTTCTTCCTCGACAAGGGGACGCCGGGCGTCGAGCTGGTGCGTGAGCCCGCGTACTCGCACACGTATCCGGATAGCCACGCCATCGTTGCCTTCAAGAACGTCCGCGTGCCGGCGGCGAACCTGATCGGCGAGGAGGGCGACGGCCTGGATTTCACATACGAGTGGTTCCGATACGAGCGGCTGATGATCGCGGCGCGCTGCTGCGGTGCGGCCGAGCGGCTGATCGAGGAGGCCACCGCGTTCGCGAAGACTCGGGTGCAGTTCGGTGAGCCGATCATCGAGTTCCAAGCGATCCAGCACATGCTCGCGGACTCCGCGACGGAACTGTGGGCTGCCAGACTCATGACCTACCGCCTCGCGCAGGAGATCGACGAAGGCGCAGACCTGAAGCTCCAGCATGCGCACTGTTCGATGGCCAAGCTGTACGCGAGCGAGATGGCGAACCGTGTCGCGGACCGCGCTGTGCAGATCTTCGGCGGGCGCGGATACATGCGCGAGAACGTCGCCGAGCGTTTCTACCGAGAGGTGCGCGTGGACCGCATCTGGGAGGGAACCTCAGAGATCCAGCGGAACATCATCGCCTCGCAATTGGCCAAGCGCGGCTCGCGCTGGCTCGCGGGCTGAGCTCACGGCAGGTTACCGGCGCCGAGGCTCGCCCGCGCGGCCGAGGTCCGTGTAGCGGAACGTGCCTTTCGCGATGCGCAAGCCGACGAACGTGTCCACCGCGGTGACGCCAGGCGCCTTGCGGATCTCCTCCTGCATCAGTCGGAGCAGGTCCTCGCCGTCTTGCGCTACCACCTCGACCAGCACGTCGTAGCTACCGGTGCACTCGATCACGTAGACGGCCTCCGGGATCTTGCATATGGCGGCGACCGCCCGTCGGGCGTCGCCGCCCCCGATCTTCACGCCGAGGTAGGCGAACATCAGCCCGAGCTCGTGCGGGCTCACGTCGGTGACGAAGCGTATGGCTTCCAGGCGAAGCAGCCGGTTCACCCTCGCCCGGACGGTGGCCTCTGCGATCCCGAGGTCTGTGGCAACCGTCGTGAAGGGCCGCCGCCCGTCCTCGGCCAGCGCGTCGATGATCCGAAGATCGAGCTCGTCGAAGATCTGCTTGGCCACGGGATGCGATTCTCGCATGAACTACCGTCTGAACGTGCGATTTCCGGGTTAGCCTCATCACACAGGGGCTTCCATGCGCGGAGCCTCGTGCGTATCCTTGGTGCTTCATCGGCGAACACCAGGAGTGGGACATGCTGGACGAGCACGACGTGAAGATCCGCAACGACTCCGTTGAATGGGTGCCCCGGGCCACGCTCGGCGGCGAGGACTACACGAGCGCGGAGATCTACCACGAGGAGCGGGAGAGGATCTGGTGGGGCGACTGGGTCTGCGTCGGCCGCACCGAGGAGGTCGCGAACCCGGGCGACTACATGGTTCGTGACTTGGCCGGCGAGTCGGTCTTCATCGCGCGCAACCAAGGCGGCGAGCTGCACGGCTTCTACAACGTCTGCTCGCATAGGGGGACGAAGTTCCTGGACGACGATACGTCCGGCAACGTTCGCAAGGCCTTCGTCTGCCCGTACCACGGGTGGACCTACGATCTGAACGGACGACTGATCGGAACGCCGAACGTCAAAGAGGACGAGCTGTTCGACCGCTCGAAGTTCCCCTTGCACAGCGTCGCCGTCGATCAGTACGCCGGGTTCCTCTTCGTGAACCTTTCGCGAGAGCCGCGGCCGCTGATGGAAGCTCTCACGGATGGCGCCGAGTCGATGACCGTCTTCGAGCGCTTCAAGATGGAAGAGCTGCGGATCGGCGTGCGCATCGTCTACGAGGTCGAGGCGAACTGGAAGATCGTTGTCGAGAACTACAACGAGTGTCTCCACTGCCCCAGCATCCACCCGGAGCTCGTGCAGGTCGTCCCGTTGTTCCGGTTCGGTGAAGTCTGGGACGAGGAGCTGCCCGACGACGGGAACCGGATGGTCGAAGGTGCCACCAGCTTCACGGCGACGGGCAGGTCCGAGCTGCCGAGATTGCCGGGCCTCGAACCCGAGGACTACACCATGTACTACGGGAGCTACGAGTTCCCGAACCTCATGCTGAACCTGCATCCGGACTGCGTCATGTACTACATCGGGTTCCCCAAAGGGCCGAGTCACACCACGGTCGTCTCCGAGTACCTATTCCGCCCCGAGACGATCTCCGGGCAAGACTTCAAGCCCGACCCGGTCGTCGAGTTCTGGGACCTCATCAGCAAGCAGGACTGGGATGTCTGCGCTCGCGCCCAGACCGGCGTCGGCTCGCGATCGTTCACGACCGGCATCTACCCGCGTCAGGACCGGTTCCTCTACTGGTTCAACGAGGAGTACCGCCAGGCGATGGGTCGACCGCGGCTCGGCTAACGCCCATACTCGGCGGGTCATGACGGTCTTCCGCTCGCCACTTTCGACCGACGCGAACGCCGGTCGCGTTGCCCTGGTGACCGGCGGCGGGACCGGGATCGGGCGCGCGACCGCGCGCGAGCTGGTGAGGACCGGCTCCAAGGTCGCGATCTGCGGCCGGCGCGAGGAGCCTCTCGAGTCGGTGCGCGCCGAGCTTGGAGCCGAGTGCCTCGCGATCCCCGCCGATATCCGCGAACCCGATCAGGCCGCCCGGGCGGTCGAGGAGACCATCGAGCGGTTCGGGCGGATCGACGTGTTGGTGAACAACGCGGGTGGGCAATTCGAGGCGCCCGCCGAGGAGATCTCCTCGAAGGGGTGGCGCGCCGTGCATCGCGTGGTCGTCGACGCAGCCTGGGACCTCACGCGTATGGTCGCCGAGCGATCGATGATCCCGAACCGCGAGGGGCTCGTCGTCTTCATCGGGTTCAGCCCGCGGCGTGGGATCCCGCTCAACGTTCACGCGTCGGCAGCACGCGCGGCCCTCGAGAACCTCGCGGGCGGCCTCGCGATCGAGTGGAGCCGCTACGGCATCCGCGCCGTGTGCGTCGCGTGCGGCAACATCGACACGGAGGGCTTCCGCGCCTACGGTGAGGACGCGATCGCGCAGGCTGAGCGTGAAGTTCCGCTCGGGCGCTTGGGGCTACCTGAGGAGGTCGCGGCGACCATCGCGTTCCTCGCCTCCTCCGGCGGCGCGTACATCACGGGCGCCACGATCGTGGTGGACGGTGGCCTCGACGTCTGGGGCCTCGCGACGCAGCCGCCGAAGCTCGAGCCGCGCTAGCTCTTCGGAGGCTTCGTCTTCTCGCCGAAGGCCTCGGTCGCCGCGCGGTGCTCCTCCGTCTGCGAGAGCACACCGTAGGCGAGGCGTTCGATCGCGAGACCGGCTTCCCGAGAAGATTCGGCCATCAGTGGGGCCGCGTGCTTCGTGACCTGCACGGCGAGAGGCGGCAGTGCGGCCAGACGCGTCCCCAGCTCCATCGCGCGGTCTAGGGCGCTGCCCTCGTCGACGACCTCGGTGACGACGCCGAGTCGGAACGCTTCTGCCGCGTCGACGCGCGAGCGGAGCAGCATCAGCTCCTTCGCGCGGCCGGGACCGACTAGGCGTACCAGCCGGTGGGTGCCGCCGGAGCTCGGAAGGATGCCGATCTCGACCTCCGGTAGCCCGAAAATGGCGGTGCGGTCGGCGACGCGGAAGTCGGCAGCGAGCGCCAGCTCGAACCCGCCGCCGAGGCAGTAGCCGTGGATCGCAGCAACGGAGGGCTGCGGCAGCGACGCGAACCGCTCGTAGACCTCGCCGAGCTCCTCGTAGTACGCGAGGATCCCCGCCGGTGTCGCGTCGCGCATCTCGTTCACGTCGGCGCCCGCCGAGAACGCGCGTCCGGCGCCGTGCAACACCACCGCTCGGCTCCCCCGGACGTCATCGCTCGCGATCGCGATGGCGAGGTCCCGCTCGAGGTCGTTCGAGAGCGCGTTCAGCTTGTCGGGTCGGTTCAGGGTGAGGACGCAGACGCCCCCCTCGCGTCGGCTCTGGACGAGGTCATTCACGACTGCAGGTTCTCGGTCAGCCCGACGGCTCGAGGTCGAAGCCGATCTCGTGCGCCGCGACCTCCATGCACGCTCGGTGCATCTTCTCGGGGGTGATCTCCGAGTCGTTCATGATGACCTGGATCGCCAGGCCGTCGATCAGCGCGCCGAGCCGGAGCGCGAGCTCGGCCGGGTCCTTCTGCGGGAACTCGCCGGATCGCTGGCCGGTTCGGATGATGTCTGCGATCTGATCGCGCCAGCGCTGGTCGAGAACCTCGCGGTCCTTCGCCATCTGCGGGTCGCGCAGAGCGCGGACCCAAACCTCGATCCACAGCGCCCACTCGTCGAGGCGGCCGTATTCGGGTAGGTACCCCGGCACAGAGAGGTCGATCAGGCGGCGCATCTGCTCTTTCGCGCTGGTTATGCGGCGGATCTCGCGCGAGGTGCGGAGGTAGAACTGGTCGTTGGCGAAGGTGAGCGCCTCCGCAAGCAGGCGGTCCTTCGATTCGAAGTAGTACAGGATGAGCCCAGGGGATACCCCGGCCTGCTCGGCGATGTCGGATATCCGCGTCTCGGCCAGACCGCGCTCGGTGATGACTCGCGCGGCGGCGTCCAGGATCTCTTGATGCCGGTCTTTGCCCGGCTTCTGCCGAACGGCCCCCATCCGCTCCTCCTGAACATCGCACAGGCCGACCCCTATGTTCCGGTCGAGCCTGAACTCTCGTTCAAACGATGCTACCGGGTTGAGCAGCGGTGTCAACCGGGCGAAGGCTGGGTCCGACTTGACTCGCCGTTCAGTATGGCGGGATGATGTCGAGCGTCCGGATACAAGGAGACTGTCATGGCTAACGTCTACGACGCCATCGTGATCGGGGGCGGTCACAACGGGCTGATCTCAGGAGGTTTCTTCGCCAAAGCAGGGGCTCGAACGGTCGTCCTCGAGTCGAGAGACAAGTGCGGTGGGGCGGCGGATACGAGCTCGCCGTGGCCGGAGCACCCGGACTTCAAGGTCTCGACGTACTCGTACGTCATGAGCCTGATGCCTCCGACGATCATCCGTGAGTTGCAGCTCGAGCGCCACGGCTACAACGTCGTCCCGTTCGGCCCGTACTACCAAGCGTATCCCGACGGCCGCTCCATCACCGTCTACCCGGACGACGCGGCGAAGAGCTACGACAGCATCGCGGCGTTCTCTAAGAAGGACGCCGACATGATGCCGAAGTGGGAGGAGTGGCTGAAGAGCGTCGCCGACGTCCTCGGGCCGATGCTCCTCCAGGTTCCGCCCAAGGTGGGCTCGATGTCCATGGGCGACCTGCTCGACACGGTCAAGGTTGCCTGGAAGACGAGGAAGCTCGGCGTTAGGGGCATCGGCGATGTGACGCGTCTGTTCACGATGAGCGTCACCGACCTGCTGAACGACTGGTTCGAGTCCGACCCGATCAAGGGCATGCTCGCGGTCAACGGCGTGATCGGGACGTGGGCCGGCCCGGACGAGCCGGGGACGGCCTACGTGATGCTCCACCACTCGATCGGCGACGTCGGCGACGGTCACCTGGGGAGCTGGGGTTACCAGCAGGGCGGCATGGGCGCCGTGTCCGACGCTTGTCGGAAAGCCGCCGAGTCCTTCGGCGCCGAGGTCCGCACGAACGCGAAGGTGAAGAAGATCCTGGTGCGCGGAGGTCGCGCGGTGGGAGTCGCGCTCGAGAACGGCGACGAGTTGCGGGCTCCGGTCGTCGTCACGACCATCCATCCGAAGATCGCCTTCCTCGACCTCATCGACAGGACCGAGCTTCCGCCGTCGTTCGTCTGGGACATCGAGCGGTGGAAGACGCGCTCCGGCGTGGTGAAGGTGAACTGCGCGATCTCGGAGCTGCCCGATTTCATCGCCAACCCCGGCAAGAACCAGCAGGACCATCACACCGGGTCGGTCGAGCTGTGCTTCTCGACGGAATACGCAGAGAAGGCGTTCCAGGATGCGCACATGGACCACGTGCCGTCCGTGCGACCGTTCGTCGACGGCGTGATCCCCACGACGCTCGACAAGCACCTAATGCCGGAGGGGGTGCACTTCTTCTCGATGTACACACAGTGGTGCCCGCACGAGTACAACGAGGCGCCGCACCGCGACGAGCTGGAGCAGTACGCGGACCGGATCATCGACATCTACACGGAGCTCGCGCCCAACTTCAAGGCTTCGATCATCGAGCGCCAGGTGATCGGGCCGTACGAGATGGAGCAGGACCTCGGCCTGATCGGGGGGAACATCTTCCACGGCGAGCTTTCGGTGGATCAGCTCTTCCACATGCGGCCGGCGCCTGGCTATGCGGACTACCGCACGCCGATCAAGGGCCTGTACCACGGCTCTTCGGCTACGCACGCCGGCGGCGGTGTGGTCGGCACACCCGGTTGGCAAGCGTTCCGCCAGGCGAAGAAGGACCGCGCGCTCGCCAAGCGCAAGTAGCCTGTCCGGCGTGGCTGGGGCTGAGATCTCGATGGAGAGCGGCAGGACGGCGCTCGAGTGCATGCTCGAGGCGCGATCGGTCGCCATCGTCGGCGCGAGCGCGCGCGAGGGCTCGGTAGGCAACCAGATCCTCGTGGAGCTGGCCAAGGGTGGGTTCGCCGGCGAGGTCTTCCCCGTGAACCCGAAGTACGAGGAGATCCTCGGCTTCCGCTGCTATCCGTCGGTGACCGAGGTACCCGGGCCGGCCGACCTCGTGATCCTCGGCGTGTCGAACGCCCAGCTCGAGGAGCAGATGGTGTTCGCAGCTTCGGCCGGGGCGCGGTCGGCCGCGATCTTCGCGAGCGGTTACGAAAGGCCGCGTGAGGGCGTGCCCCCGCTGACGGCGCGACTGGCGAAGATCGCGCGCGACGCGGGGATGGCCTTGAACGGCGGCAACGGGATGGGATTCCTCAACATCGAGAAGGGCGTTCGCGTCTGCGGGTTCTACGAGCCGGAGGGCCTCGTGCCGGGGCCGATCACCTTCATCAGCCATTCGGGCTCCGGGTTCTCGGCGTTCCTGCATAACGACCGCGGGTTGCGCTTCAACCTGGCCGTGTCGGCGGGGCAGGAGCTGGTGACTACGGCGGCCGACTACATGCACTACGCGCTCGGCTTGGAGAGCACGGAAGCGATCGGGTTGTTCATCGAGACGGTGCGCGATCCGATGGGTTTCCGTGCGGCGCTGGACATCGCGACGGAGCGAGACGTGCCGGTGGTCGCGCTGAAGGTCGGCCGGGAGGTGTTGACTCGCGAGATGGTTAGCGCGCACTCTGGAGCGCTGGCGGGCGAGGACGGCGCATACGAAGCGCTGTTCGACGCGCACGGGGTCTTGCGGGTGGAGAGCCTCGACGAGCTTGCCGACACGCTTGCGTTGCTCGTATCCGGTCGGCGCGCGGGGCCCGGAGGACTCGCGGCGGTGCACGACTCCGGCGGAGAGAGGGCGCTCCTGGTCGACAATGCGGCGAGCGTCGGCGTGCCGCTCGCGCAGATCTCCCGTGGCACGAGCGACCGGATGGCGGCCGTGCTGGACGAGGGACTCCTGGCCGTCAATCCGCTGGACTTCTGGGGAACGGGACGCGATGCGGACCAGGTGATCGTGGATTGCTGCCTCGCGCTGCTCGAGGATCCCGATGCTGCGGCGCTGGCGTTCGTCGTCGACCTCACTACCGAGGACAACCCGGACATGGGGTACATCGCGATGGCCAAGCGCGCGTATCCGTTGACGTCCAAGCCGATGGCCATGCTTTCGAACTTCTCGAGCGGTGTGGATCGCAGCGACGCTAAAGAGCTGGAGGAGGCTGGGATACCCGTCCTCGAGGGAACGCTGACGGGACTCGCGGCCTTCAAGCATCTCTTCGAGTACCGCGACTACCGGTCGCGGCCGCCGGTGACCGGCGAGTCGCCGGTTGCGGCGGAGGTTCGCGAGCGCTGGCGCGCAAGGCTTTCGAACGAGACGCCGTTCGATGAGCTCGACGGCCTCGCGCTGCTCGATGACTACGGAGTGCCGGTCGTCGCGGCGAAGCCGGCCGACTCCCCGCACGAGGCGATCGCGGCAGCGGAGGAGATCGGCTATCCGGTCGTGTTGAAGACGAGGGCGCCGGGAGTACAGCACAAGTCCGATGTCGGAGGCGTGAAGCTCGGCCTGACCGATGCGGCCGAGGTCGAGGACGCTTATCGAGGTCTCGCCGAGCTGCTCGGCCCCGAGGTGTCGGTCGCGAGCATGGCGCCACCGGGCGTAGAGGTTGCGCTCGGCATCGTGCGCGATCCGCAGTTCGGGCCGCTGGTGCTCGTCGCGGCCGGAGGTTTACTCGTGGAGTTACTGCACGATCGCAGGCTCGCGCTTCCTCCGCTGGAGGAGACGCGCGCGCGTTCGATGATCGACCGGCTGAAGATCCGGCCGCTGCTCGAGGGCGTGCGCGGCTCCTCGGCAGCCGACGTCGACCAGCTCGCCCGCGCGGTGGTTGGACTGTCGTGGCTGGCCCACGATCTAGGAGACCTCGTCGCGGGCCTCGACGCGAACCCGGTTATCTGCGGTCCCAACGGCTGTCTCGCGGTCGATGCACTCGTCATCCGTGGCTGATCATCCGAGGAAGCGGATGACCGTGGCCTCCACGATCCCTGTGGCGTGGACGACTTCGGAGATCGAGACCCATTCGTCGGGGGCGTGGAAGTTCCCGCCGAGAGGACCGAACATGATCGTGGGGATGCCCGCGGCTTGCATGAGCGCGGAGTCGGCCCACGCGTTGAGGCCGACGGGCTCGAGGGCACGGCCGAGGACCTCCTGAGTCGCGTCCGCGAGCGCCGACCACAGCGGCTCGTGACCTTCGGCGCGGAACGGTTCGCGTTCGAGCTTCACGTCGACCTCGCCGCGGAAGTCCGGGTACAGCTCACGCACCTCGGCGAAGATGGCTTCGATCTCGCGCACCCTGTCGGCGAGGTGTTCTCGGGGCTGGGTGCCGATCTCGATCCCCAACACCGCTCGGCTCGGGTAGGTCGCGTAGTCGGTGCCTCCTTGGATCGTGCCCGTATGGAAGACCGTTCGGCCGTTCATCGGGTCCGGGTTCGCGGTGAAGACATCGCGATCGAGGAGGTGCAGACGCGTCACGACCTCGGCCATGTGGACGATCGCGTCGACGCCCGCCTCGGGCGCGGAGCCGTGGGCAGCGCGGCCGTGGGCGATCACGTCGATCCAGCCGAACCCCTGATGTTCGATCACCGCGCGGGGGAGCGAGTCGGGTTCGAGGACGATGGCAGCGTCGTAGCGGTGATTCGCAACGAGGTGTTCGGTGCCGATCGACACGCCCTCCTCGTCGGCGGTGCACGCGACGACGAGGTCCCCACGGAGCGGTTCGCCTCGGGTTGCGAGGGAGCGGAGAGCTAGCAACGCGACGGCGCAACCCCCCTTGTCGTCGGCCGCGCCGAGGCCGTAGAGGCGGTCTCCCTCGCGCCGCGGTTCGAGCGCGCGGTCGCGCCAGTTCGCGAAGCCAACCGTGTCCGAATGCGCGTTCAGGCAGAGCGAAGGACCGTCGCCGGTTCCGCGGAGCCTGACGATGAGGTTGGGACGGCCGGGAGCGGCGTCTTCCTGGACGACCTCGACCGGGAGGTCGGCGAGCCAGTTCGCCATGAACCGGGCGACGTCGCCTTCGCCGGAGCCGTCGGGGATCAGCCACGGCGTTACCGACTCGATGCGGAGGAGGTCGGAGATCAGGCGTTCGGCTTCATCTTCGGTCACGGGCATGGCTGCGGTCCTTTCATGCGAAATGGCATGCGGCGGCGTGCTCGCCGCCTTCGGGCAGGAGCGACGGATCGGCGGTGGTGCATTCGGGCGGATCGCCCTTCTCGCGGCGGAGCCAGCAGCGGGGCGCGAACCGGCATCCGGGCGGGATCGAGGTCGGCGACGGCGTCTCGCCGCTCAGGAGGATCTGCTCGGTGGCGTGACCGGCCTCGGGGACGGGGATCACGGACACGAGCGCCTTCGTGTACGGGTGGCGAGGGTCGGCGATGACGTCGGCCGCGGCGCCGATCTCGACGATCCGGCCGAGGTAGACGACGGCGATCCTGTCGGCGACGACCCACGCGAGCGATAGGTCGTGGGTGATGAACAGGTAGGCGAGATCGCGCTGTTCGCGAAGCTCGAGCATCAGCTTGAGGATCCCGGCGCGGAGCGAGACGTCCAGCATCGAGACCGGTTCGTCTGCGACGACGAGGCTGGGATCGAGCACCATCGCGGCAGCGATCGCGACGCGCTGCCGCTGACCGCCGGAGAGGTGGTGTGGATATCGGCGCGCGGTCTCTTCGGGCGGGTGTAGACCAGCGCGCTCGAGCGCGCGGAACACGAGCGCGCGGCGTTCATCGGGCGAGGTAGCACGGCCGTGGATCGCGAGCGGCTCGGCGACGGCCTCGAGAACCGTTTGCCGCGGGTCTAGCGATTCGTATGGATCCTGGAACACCATCTGGAATTCGGCGCGCAGGCGTCGCAGCTCCTCGCCTCGGAGATGCGTGACGTCACGGCCGCGGAATGTGATCCGCCCGGAGGCGGGTTCGAGCAGCCGCATGACGGCGCGCGCGATCGATGTCTTCCCGCAGCCGGACTCGCCCACGAGTGCGAGCACCTCCGCAGGCCGCACTTCGAACGAGACGCCGTCTACGGCGCGCACGACCCGCCGCTTGCGGAGCCCGCCGCCGCGCACCGGGTAGTGGACGTGGAGGTCCTCGACGCGAAGGACCGGCTCGTCCGAGGGCGTGTTCACGACGAGGGCTCCCCGACCAGGTGACACGCCGCTTCATGCGACTCGCCGCCGGCCGGGCGAAGCGCCGGAGACTCGGTCCGACAGCGTTCGATACGGACCGGGCAGCGGTCGTGGAAGCGACAGCCCGTCGGCGGTGACGCGAGGTCGGGCGGGTAGCCTGGGATCCCCGCGACGAACGTCCGTTCACGATGGATGTTCGGGAACGCGCCGACCAGCGCTTGGGTGTACGGATGGGCGGGTTCGCCTCCGCCCGCGCGGGTGCCGAAGAGCGTTGCCGCGGGCCCGTGCTCCACGATCTTGCCGGCGTACATGATCGCGACGCGATCGCAGGTCTCGGCGATCACCGAAAGGTCGTGCGAGATCAGGATCATCGCGAGGCCGAGTCGCGCGCGCAGATCGCGGAGGAGGTTGAGGATCTGCGCCTGGGTCATGACGTCGAGTGCGGTCGCCGGCTCGTCGGCGATCACGAGTTGCGGCCGGCAGGCGAGCGCCATCGCGATCATGACGCGCTGGCGCATGCCGCCGGAGAACTCGTGCGGGAACTCGCGGGCGCGCTCGGCCGGGATACCCACCTGCTCCAATAGCTCACCGACACGCTCTTTCGCTTGCGCCGCAGATGTTCCGCGCTCGTGAAGGCGGATCGGCTCGACGATCTGCGCGCCGACGGTCTGCACGGGGTTCAGCGCGTTCATCGCTCCCTGGAACACCATCGCCACGCGGCCCCAGCGGACGCGCTGCATCTCGCGCTCGGGGACGGCCAAGAGGTCCACGTCGTCGAAACGGATGGCCCCCGCGGTTATCGACGCGTTGTCGGGAAGCAGGCGCGGGATCGCGAGCGCGACGGTGGTCTTGCCGCACGCCGACTCTCCCGCCAGGCCGACGACCTCGCCCGCTTCGACGGAGAGATCGACGCCGTCCACGGCCTGCACCCCGCCGCCCACCGTCGCGTAGCGGATCCCGAGGTCCTGGATCTCGAGCAGGCTCACCCGCGGCCTCGCAGGCGTGGGTTGAGTATCCGGTCGAGCGTGTGACCGAACAGCGTGAAGCCGAGGACCACCAACACGATCCCAAAACCCGGAGGTAGGAAGTACCACCATGCGCCGCGGCCGGTCGCGCCGCTGACGAACGCGAAGTGCAGCATCGTGCCCCACGACACGTGGACGGGGTCACCGAGACCGAGGAAGGCGAGCGTCGCCTCCGAGAGGATCGAACCGGCGATCACCAGCACGGTGTTCGCGAAGATGAGCGGCAAGACGTTCGGCAGGATGTGCGAGCCGACGATCCGGAGATCGGTCGCACCGAGCGAGCGTATCCGCACGACGAACTGCCGTTCGCGGAGCGACAGCACCTGCGAACGAACGATGCGTGCTGTCGACGGCCAGCCGGTCAGGCCGATCACGAGGACGATGATCCCGAGGCTCTGCCCGAACAGCGCCGCGAGCGCGATCACGAGTGGAAGTGTCGGCATGACGAGGAAGAAGTCCGTGATGCGCATGAGGACGCTGTCCGGCCATCCCGGGTAGTAGCCGGCGACGAGGCCGGTGACGGCCCCCACGAGTATCGAGATGGCCGTCGCGAGCAAGCCGACCAACAACGAGATCCGCGAGCCGGAGAGCGTCGCGCGGAACACGTCGCGGCCGAGCTCGTCCGTACCGAGCCAGTGATGCGCGGACGGCGGCCGCAGGATATCCGCGGCGGTGCGTCCGACCGCTTGCGGGTTGAACGGGAACAACATCGGTCCGAAGACCGCGATCACGGCGATGGCGGCGAGCAAGACGACGCCAACGCGACCGAGGGGGTCGGCCCATACGAGGTTCCAGTTGCGCCGCAAGGCGGCGCGTGCGCCCGGGCGATCCTCGAGGGGGATCTGCGCGATCGCCATCAGGCCTCCCGCACCCGCGGGTCGAGCACTTGGTACAGCAGGTCACTGGCGAGGTTCGCCAGGATGACCGTGACCGCGAAGATCAAGAAGCAGGCCTCGAGGATCGGGTAGTCCCTCCGAAGCACGGCGTCGTAGATCAGCCGCCCCATGCCCGGCCACGAGAAGACGGTTTCCACCTGGATCGCGCCGCCGACGACGAGGCTGATGTAGAGCGCCGAGGCCGTGATCACCGGCAGCAGCGCGTTGCGCACGCCGTGGCGCCACACGACGTTGCGCCGGGAGAGGCCCTTCGCCTTCGCCGTGAGGATGAAGTCCTCCGTGAGGACGTCGACGAGCGAGCTGCGCGTGATGAGGATGAACTGTCCGATGTCGACGAGCGCGAGCGTCACGGTGGGTAAGAAGATGTGCGAGACGACGTCGGTGGTTTGGTCCCACCACGAGCTGTACGCGGCCCCGGGCGTCGTGATCCCCGATATCGGGAACGCGTGCAGCCACACGCCCAGCAGGAAGACCAGGATCATCCCGGTCCAGAACGTCGGCAGGCTCCAGAAGATCAACGCGGTGACCACCGTTTCTGAGTCCGCCCGCGAGCCCCGTCGCGCGGCCGCGAACACGCCCAGTCCCACCCCCAGCAGTACGATGAAGATCGTGGCCGCACCGAGCAGGATGATCGTGTTCGTCATGCGCTCCGCGAGGATCGAGGAGACCGGCCGCCGGTACGTGAACGAGAACCCGAACTGCCCATGGGCGAGGTTCCGCAGGTAGTACCAGTACTGGACCGGCAGCGAGCGGTCGAGGCCGAACAGCGCCCGGAGCCTCGCGAGCGCCTCGGGGGGGAGGTGGCCCGAGCGCGCGATCAGCTGTAGCGGGTCGCCGGGCAGCACCCGGAACAGCACGAAGTTGAAGGTCACGACCGCGAACAGCGTGATCGCGAGCTGTCCCGCTTTGCGCGCGAGATAGCTCGCCCTGAACACGACCGCCCGTCCTTCGGCCGCCGGCTAGGCCGCCACGGGTTTCACGTTCAGGTAGTTGTCGCGGGTGAAGTTGAAGACCATCCCGCCGGGTGTCTGGACCCATCCGGTCCACGTGTCGGTGCGGTAGGCCTGGAGCTTGTCCTGGTACCACATCACGATGTACGCCGCGGAGTCGTAGTAGTCCTGTTGCATCTGATGGACGATCTGCATCCGTGCGGCTTCGTCGACGGTCGTCGCCTGCTGGGAGTAGAGCTTGTCGTAGTTCTTGTTGCAGTAGTAGATGTCGTTGTTCCCGCCGATCTGGCTGCAGAGCACGATCCCGAGCATGTAGTCGGGGTCGGCGACGCCGGAGTCCCATCCCCATACGAAGATGTCCCAGTCGGTGGTGTTGTAGACGGTCTTGCCCAGCGTGTTCTCGTCCATCGTCTGGAGGTCGAGCTTGATCCCGACCGCGGCCGCGGCATCGCGGAACAGCTCGGCGGCACGAACGTCTACCGTGGTCGACTCGATCGCGATCAAGCGGAACTCGAGCGGCGTCCCGTCCGGCGCCTCGCGGACGCCGTCGCCGTTCGTGTCCTTGTAGCCGGCGGCGTCGAGCATCTGGTTCGCCTGGTCGGGGTTCGCGTTCATCTGCTGATCCGGTGGGATCTTGAGCTGCCAGTCGCCGAACGCCGGCGGGAGCAGCACGCTTCCCGGCAGTCCGTGTCCGGCGAGCGCCAGCTGCACAAGCTGGTTGCGATCGAGCGCGTAGGCCAGCGCCTGACGGACGGTCTGGTCGAGCAGTAGCGGGTTCCCCTTCGACTTCGGGTCGGTCGAGAGGTTGAACCCGATGTGGTGGAACGAGAACGAGGGGATAGACACTGCGGAGACGTTCGCGGCGCCCTTGAGTCCATCCCAGATGGTCGGGGGGACCTCCGTGAGGATGTCGACCTCGCCCGCCTGCAGGGCTTGCGCCATGACGTCTTCGTTCCCGTAGAGGACGAAGATGACCTTCGTGGCCGCCGGCGGAGTGCCCCACCACGAGTCGTTCCGCTGGATGGTGAGCGACTCGCCCTGCTTCCACTGGACGAACTTGAACGGCCCCGTCCCTATCGGGTTGTCGTTCGCGAACTTCTGGATGTCTTCCGGCGTCTTCCCCGACCAGACGTGCTCGGGCAGGATCGGGATCGAGAGGCCGGGGTTGAACGCCTGAGGCTTGCTGAAGTTGACGACGACCTGCGTGGGACTCGGCGCGTCGACCGAGGTCATATCGGTCAGCCACTGGCCGTACTCGCTGAGGTTCTGGTCGTGGATCAGGTCGAACGTGAACTTCACGTCGGCGGAGGTGAACGGCTGACCGTCCTGCCACTTGACGCCGTCGCGGAGATCGTAGGTGATGCTGAGACCGTCCGGGGAGTACTCCCACGTCTTCGCCAGGCCCGGCTCGGGCTTCAGGCTCGTGTCGTACTCGATCAGCTTGTCGTAGATGAGCTGGAGAACCTCTTGGGCCTCCGTCGAGTACGTGGTCAGGGGGTTCATCGTGTCGGGTTCCGAAGACCACCCGACCCGTAGCGACGTGCTGCCGACCTTCTCGGACCGGGTACAGCCGGTCATGACCAGGATCGCGGCCATCAACAGGGCCACGAAGGTGCGTGCGCGCATCTCGCCCTCCTCGTCGGCGTTTCCGGTTGCAGCCTAACGAGTCGGCGGAGTCCCTACAGCGGGTTCGAGACCGGAGTCGTTCCCGCAGGCCAGGGGTAGGTATCGCCCGGCCATGTGAACGCGTTGCCGAAGGCGGGAGCCTTCGCTGTGGCGATCTCCGGGGGCCTAGGCTTGCGACCGAAGTCGAAGACGTGCGCGAAGTTGTGGGTCTTCTCGATCCGCGGCGTGAGATAGGGCAATCCCCAGTTGTCGGCTATGAACCGCAGCGGCGTCGAGAACTCGCCCTGCTCGGTGTCGATCAGGCCTCGACCGGCGACGAAGGGCGAGATCGTGAGCAGCGGGACGCGGAACCCGAGTCCGACGTCGTCGATCTGCGGCGGCATGACGTGGTCGTAGAACCCACCCCATTCGTCCCAGGTAATGAAGATCGCCGTGTCGTTCCACATGTCGCTCTTCATCACCGCGTTCACGATCTCCGTGATCCAGTTGTGGCAGTGGCCGGAGGAGAACGGTGGGTGGTCAGAGAGCTGGAACCGCGGCGTTGCCCACGTGATCGCGGGGAGCCGGTTCGCTTGGATGTCCTTGATCAGCGCGTCGATCGGGTGCGAGTGAGCGTTGAAGTACTGGGTGTCGTGGAAGACGTTGCCCACGCCGTTGTACGCGTTCCAGAAGTAGCCGACCTCACCGGGTGTAGCCGCGTAGTAGGCCCAGTCGACGCCGACCTCGGAGAGCTGCTCCCCCACGGTCTTGAACGTGAAGCAGGAGTCGTGCTTCGTCAGGTCGCCCTTGTCATCCTTCACGAACACGAACACGTCCTCGCCGACCGCGTCGCAGCCCCAGCTCTTGAAGATGCCGTCGCCCTGCGGCACCTTCGTGGTGCCGATGTTCTCGGGGTTGTCGATCGCGCCGCCGGACTGGCCCGCGATGAAGTAGAAATGGTTCGGGTACGACGGGCCGAGTGCCGAGGCGAAGAAGTTGTCCGAGATCGCGTACTCCTTCGCCCAGGTCCAGTAGTTCGGAAGCTGGCTCTGATCGAAGACGCTGTAGGCCCACGGGTCGCCGTAGATACCGGTCGCGAAGCCGTCGAGCTTCCCGTCGTCGAGGCAGTTCAGTGCGGCCGCGTGATCGTGAGGCAGGTCGCCGGGGAGCCAATCGGGACAGCGGATCAGCGGAACTTCCTTGCCGTACTTGATGCCGGTGGTCGTGCCGTTCACGCCGGGGAACTTCCCGAACAGGTTGTTGAAGCTGCGGTTCTCCACCATGAGGTAAAGGACGTGCTTCACGGGCCACTGGGTGGTGGCTTTGGTGGCCGAGGGGGTGGTGCTCGGCGCTACCTTTCGGCCGCCGCCGGTGCACGCGTAGAGCGTCGCTCCCGCGAGCGCCATCGCCGAGCTCGTCATGAACTGCCGCCGAGACATGCGCTCGTGCGGAACACGTTCGAAACCGGAGTCGCTGCGGGTCTCGTCCGTGCGCGGATGAGATCCGTGGTACGGGCATCGCACGGCCTCACGCTACCAAGGAACGCGCGGGAGGGTATCCTCCCGAACGCCCGTTCCTCATCTGTCATGAAAACGCTGCGGGTCGTCTCCCTGGTGCTCTTCCTCGTCGCCGCCGTCGCGTGCAGCGGCTCGGACGGCGCGTCGCCCTCCGTGACGACCGCGCCGCCGCCGGTCTCGCCGGTGTCCTCCGCACCGGAGACGACCACCACGCCGGTACTTCCGCCATCGCCCCCCGCATCGGCGCCTGCGACGAAAGGCGAGACGACCACGTCCTGCGTCAGCGGGTGGGTAACGCCGCCGAAGGATTCACCGCGCTACCTCCAGCCGCTCGGCATCATCCGCAGGACGAGCGGAGTTCAGGGGCCGCTCGTCGTGATGGACATGCGGTACTTCACCGGGCCGGAGTCGCCGCCGTCGGACGCTGGCTACCTGCTCATGATCGAGCGCTGGTACGTGAAGCTCTATGCGAAGGACGACCCGGCGTTCCAGGGCCGTTTCCTGGTGGAGGCGCGGCGATTCGGGCGCGGCCTTTCGGCCGTCGCGGCCTACGACACGAGCGGATGGAAGTCTCCCGACTGGATCGGGTTCCAGTTCAACTCGGGTGATACCACCTTGAAGTCCTACCCAGGCCTGCCCGGCGAGTGGGAAGGGATGCCGTACGACTTCGTGAAGGGTGGCGGCGGGCTCGACTTCCCGGGCGTGCCTGCGGCCGTCGTCGGCTGTCTGGACGGAACCTAGGCAGGCCACTCGGTATACGCGGCAGCTCCGCGTTTGCGGAGCTCGTTGCCGATGACCATCCGCTGGATCTCGGAGGTTCCTTCCCAGATGCGGTCGACTCGGAGCTCGCGGTACATCCGCTCAACCGGCTGCTCGCGCATGTAGCCGCGGCCGCCGTGGATCTGCACGGCTCGGTCGATCACGCGGCCGGCGGTCTCGCTGCAGACCAACTTCACAGCCGACGCCAACGCGTGCAGACTCTTGCGTTCCAAGCCTCCCCTTGCGGCCTGCCAGCAAACACGGTAGAGCATCGACTTCGCGGCCATGATCTCGGCCGCCATGTCGGCCAGCATGAACTCGATGGCTTGGAATCCGACGATCGGCTTCCCGAACTGCTCCCTTCGCTTCGCGAACTCCAGCGAGAGTTCGAGCGCGCGCGTAGAAGCGCCCATGGTGCGCGCGCCGATCATCAGCCGTTCCTCGACGAACCAGTCCTTCGTCAGCTCGTATCCCTGCCCGACCTCGCCCAGAACCTTGTCCTCACCGACGCGGACGTCCTCGAACGCGAAGATCGGATGTTCGAACACGAACGTGTGCATGTACTTAGGCGTGCGAACCAGCTTCACGCCGGCGAGCGTCTTGTCGATGAGGAAGACGGTCGGCTTCGCCGGATCGCCGTCGGCGTGGGCGTGAACGAGGAAGAAGTCGGCGATGTCACCTGAGGTGACGTGCCACTTCGTGCCGTTGAGGAGCCAGCCGCCCCCGTCACGGGTCGCCGTAGTCTCGACCATAGCCGGGTCGCTTCCGGCGCCGGATTCCGTGATCGCGTAGGCGTCGCGCCGCTCGCCGCGGCAAGCCGGGCGGAGGTACTCGTCCTTCTGCGCCTGGGTCGCGACCGAGAGCGGGATCGCCGGCCGCCACGGGATGTCCCAGAGCGCGTTGGTCGCCTTCCCCCATTCCTCCTCGACCAGCATCTGCTGGAAGATGTCGAGCCCCTGCCCACCGTCGTCTGTCGGATGGTTGATCGCGTTGAAGCCGAACTCGAGTACCGCCTTGCGTGCGCTCGCCCAGATCTCGTCGGTGAGGCCGTCGTTCTCCTCGCACTCGTCCTCGAGCGGGATCAGGTGCCGCTGCGTGAACTCTCGCGCGCGCTCCTTCAGCGCGCGGTCCTCGGGGGTGAGTCGCAGATCCATCGTCGGTGCTCCTTCGGGTGGCGTCCGGCGGCGTGAGTCTAAGCCCGGGCACGGGGTGCGGCGTCTACGTCTGGGGCGCGACGCCACAGGTGCGGGTCAGGATCAGCGTCAGTGAGCTCCCGTCGGCGGCCACGCGCGAGCCGACGGCCCAGATCCCGCCGTCCGAGAAAGCGGCCGTCGCGGCGAGCGTCTGCGAGCTGTCGTGGCTCTGCGGAGTCCGGACCGCGCTCCAACGTTGTCCGTCGAAGTGCTCGATCATCGCTTGGGTCCCCGGCAGGAACCCCGCGAGGGACCCAACCGCCCATAGGTCGTCGGGCGCGAGGACCGCGACGTCGTTGAGGTCGGTCGGGTTGGCCTTCCCGGAGCCGACCGCCTTCCACGACTGTCCGTCCCAACGCTGGATCGGACTACCGACGGCCCAGATCGCATCGGGCGCGGCGACGCCGAGCGCGTGAAGTGAGTCCCCCAGCGTCCCGGCGTTCGGAACCACGACCCACGAGGTTCCGTCCCAGCGCTCGATAAGCGGGCTGCTCTGGGAGGAGGTGGCGTCCGGGAAGTCGTAGCCGACCGCCCAGACGACGGCGGGTTCACCGCCCGACGGGGCCACGTCGGAGAGGAAGCTCGCGACCGGCAACGACGCGCCGGGGATGACGCTCCATTGGATGCCGTTCCAATGCATGATCAGCGCGGCGCCGTTCCCGTGGAGCGTGTCCCCGGAGGCGCCGACCGCCCACGCGTCGTCCGTGGCGATCGCCGCGACGGCCGTGAGCGTGGCACCGCTCGGTGCGTCCGAGGGGGCGGGGACGACGCTCCAAGTCACTCCGTCCCAGCGCTCGATGAGGGCATGGGACTGCGCGCCGAGAGAGGAGCCTCCGACGGCCCAGACGTCCCCCGGCGCCATCCCGGCGACGGCGTTGAGGACGTTGTGGCGGAGGTCGCCGTTCGGGCTCGCGACCGCGACCCACGACGTCCCGTCCCAGTGTTCGATCAGCGTGTTCCGCGGCCCCGCGTCGCCGACCGCCCACGCGTCGTCCGAGGCGAGGGCCGTGACGCCGAACAACGCGTCACCCTTCTTGCTCGGATCCACGCTCGGGACCGTCTCGAAGGTGTTCGCGCATCCGATCGGGGGCGAAGTGGGCGTCGAAGCGGGCGAGGTGCTCGCTGCCGAGCCGCCGCCTCCTCCGCCCCCGCCGAGGATCCCTAGCATCGTGAACCCGACGAGGGCGGTCGCCACACCGGCGATCGCCGCGTTGCGAAGCGCGCGCTGCTGGATGGGCGAGAGGTTCACGGTCGGAAGGTTCACGGGCCCCGGGTCAGATCCGGGCGCCACGTTCCGCATCCGGGCGCGTTGTGGCTCGTCTCGGCCGGAGGGTAGGCTCCGGTCGCCGTGAGCGCCTTCGAACGTGATGTCGTCATCATCGGTGGTGGGCACAACGGGCTCGCTTGCGCAGCCTACCTTGCGAAGGCCGGCCTGGATGTCGTTGTCCTGGAGAAGCGTGGCGTCCTCGGGGGAGCTGCTGCGACCGAGGAGCCGTGGCCGGGCTACAAGGTCTCGAGCGCGGCCTACGTCGTTTCGCTCATGCCGCCGCGCATCGTCGATGAGCTCGAGCTGAAGCGGTTCGGCTACGAGGTATCGATCATCACGCCCGACTATTTCGTGCCGTTCCCCGACGGGACGTCGCTCACGCTTTGGGGAGACGTCGCGCGCGATGCCGCGAACATCGCGAAGCTCTCGAAACACGACGCCGACTCGTACGTCGGGTTCGATCGTTACTTCGACCGCGTCGCCAAACTCCTCAAGGACATGTTGTTCGTCATCCCGCCGAACCTGCGTCTGCTCGAGCTTCCGAAGTGGATCGCGACGGCCGGGAAGATGCGCGACTGGAGCGGCCGTGATCTCCACGAGATGGTGCGGCTGTTCTCGATGAGCTGCGCGGACTTCTTGGACGAGTGGTTCGAGGACGAACGCGTGAAAGGCGCGATGGCGACCCAGGCCATCGTCGGCGCATGGTCCGGGCCGATGACGCCGGGCACCGCGTACGTGTTGATGCATCACTGGATCGGCGAGGTCGACGGCCATGCCGGCGCGTGGGGCTGGGTCAAGGGTGGCATGGGTGGCGCGAGCGACGCGATAGCGCGATCCGCCCGAGCTGCCGGCGCCGAGATCCGCGCCAACACCGACGTGCAGCGGGTCGCGATCAACGCGAGTGGTCGAGCCGTCGGCGTCGAGCTCGCCGACGGTTCGCTGATCCGTGCGAAGCGGGTCGTGTCGTGCGCGCACCCGATAACGACCTACCTCGATCTGATAGGAGAGGAGCGTCTTAGCGACGACGTCGTTCGCGACGTGAAACGGTTCAGGACGCGCAGCGGTTCGGTGAAGGTGAACGTCGCGCTTTCCGAGCTGCCGAAGTTCCCGAGCTGGGACCAGGACGGCGACGTGCACATGGGACTCGCCGCCGTTTCGCCTTCGATCGAGTATCTGGAGCGAGCCTGGGACGACGCGAAGTACGGCCGCGCGTCCGAGCATCCCTACCTCGAGGTGGTGTTCCCGACGGCCCACGAACCTGAAGGGCTTGCGCCGCAAGGCAAGCACATGATGTTGGCCTTCACGCAGTACGGACCGTACGAGCTGCGCCAGGGCTCGTGGGACGGCGGCGAGCGCGAGGCCTACGGTGAGCGCGTGATCCGCACGCTCGGCGAGTTCGCCCCGAACCTCGAGGGCGCGGTCGAACAGGTCGAGGTCCTAACGCCGAAGGACCTCGAGGAAAGGTTCGGACTGCTGGGCGGCAACATCATGCAGGGTGAACCCACGCCGGACCAGCTGTTCAGCTTCCGGCCGATCCCGGGATACGGTGACTACCGCACGCCGGTCGCCGGCATGTACCTCTGCGGCGCCGGCACGCATCCGGCCGGCGGCGTGATGGGCGTGCCCGGCCGCAACGCCGCGACCGTGGTGGCGCGCGATCATCGCCGCGAGACCTTCATCGATCGTGTCAAGGTCTTCCGCGGTTGAGCGAGGCCACCCCTCTGGGCAACCGCCGGTTGCTCGACGCGATGTTCCGAGCCTCGAAAGACGGGTCGGCGGCCGCGCAGGAGGCCGTCTACCGCGCGCTGATCGGATCGCCTCTGCTCATGCCGATCCCGAACGAGGAACAGGTC
>JBGPKY010000012.1:0-23689 GCA_041486205.1 Actinomycetota bacterium | reverse complement strand
GAAGGTACACCCGAGCAACTACCGGGTGATCGGCTTCACGGCGGCGCCTACGGCGCGCGAGCTCGCAGCGATGGGCGCGAAAGCCGGCATCCCGTTCCTCTATGACCTTGGATCGGGGCTCCTCGACCGCTATCCGGGGATACCCGACGACGAGCCGAGCGCGAAGGAAGCTCTCGCCGACGGAGCGGACCTTGTCGTGTTCTCTGGAGACAAGCTGCTGGGCGGTCCGCAGGCCGGGATCGTGCTAGGTCGAGACGACCTCATAGAACGCTTGCGCCGCAATCCGATCGCACGGGCGGTCCGAGTCGACAAGATGCAGGTTGCGGCGCTCGAGCGCGTCCTCGCCGACCATTCAGCCGGCCGGCTGTCCCAGTTGCCCGTGTGGCGGATGTTGGGCGAGTCGGCCGAAAGGGTCAAGCTTCGGGCGCAGAGCCTTGCCGACTCCCTCGACGGCGACCTCGAAGGTGCACACGTCGTGGCGTCCGAGGCGACCGTCGGCGGCGGTTCGATGCCAGGACGCGCGATCCCGTCCTGGGCCGTGGAGGTTCGCGTCCCGGATCCCCCGGCTATGACGGGGCGGTTGCGCGACGGCAACCCGGCGGTGTTCTGCCGGACCGCCGAGAAGGCCGTGATCTTCGATGTGCGAACCGTGACCGACGACGAGCTGCCGAGCCTCGCCCGCGCGATCCTCTACGCGCTCGAGGGCGATGACCTCCCCGACGACTGACCGTCTGGACCAACCGCCTCTGCATGTCGTGGCGACGGCCGGGCACGTGGATCATGGCAAGTCGAGTCTGATCCTGCGCCTCACCGGAACCGACCCCGACCGCCTCGCCGAGGAGAAGCGGCGAGGCCTGACGATCGACCTCGGCTTCGCATGGTGCACGCTCCCTTCGGGGCGCGAGATCGGCTTCGTGGACGTGCCTGGCCACGAGCGGTTCATCCGCAACATGCTCGCGGGCGTGGGCCCGGTTCGTCTCGTGCTGTTCGTCGTCGCCGCCGACGAGGGGTGGAAACCGCAATCCGAGGAACACCTTGCGATCATCGATGTCCTTGCGGCGGGAGCCGGCGTCGTCGCGCTAACCAAGCGCGACCTCGTAGAGACCGCCGCGCTCGCAGCGGCCGAGGCCGCGGTCCGAGACCGTTTGCAGGGCTCATCGCTCGAGCGAGCTGCGATCGTCGCGTGCTCGTCGGTCACCGGCGAGGGGATCGACGAGCTCCGCGAAGCCCTCGACGCCATGGTCGCCGCAGCGCCGCCGCCACCCGAAGACGAGCGGCCACGGCAGTTCGTCGATCGCATCTTCACGATCAAGGGAGCCGGAACCGTGGTGACCGGTACGCTCACCGGCGGCAGGCTGAAGGTCGGTCAAGAGGTCGAGCTGTACCCCACCGGCGCCCGCGCGCGCATCCGCGGCCTCCAGACGCACAAGCGCCAGCTCGACGTGGCGAGGCCGGTGTCTCGCGTCGCTGCGAACCTCACCGGCTTGGAGAAGGAAACGCTGGCGCGAGGCGACGTCCTCGGACTCCCCGGGGAGTGGCGTCCGACGCGAGTGTTCGACGCGCGCATCCGTCCGGTCCGCGGGATCGATCACGCCGTCACCGCGCGCGGCGCCTTCAAGCTGTACGCCGGCTCCGCCGAACGGGATGCACGCATCCGCCTCCACGGCACATCACGGCTCGAAGCCGGCGGCACCGCGTTCGCGCGTATCCGGCTGTCTCGTCCGATCGTCCTCGACTTCGGGGACCGATTCGTCTTGAGGGAGGCCGGGCGGCGCGAGACGGTGGCCGGCGGGGTCGTGCTCGACACCGAACCGCCGTCGCGCGCTGGCCCTGACGTGGAGCTTCGGCTGCAAGCGCGGGAACGCGCGAAGCGCGTTGAGCTTCCGGGCTTGCTCATCCGGGAACGCGGAGCGATCCGGTCGAGTCAAGTCGCCCTCCTGACCGGCCGGTCACCCTCCACCGTCGCCGGAGCTTCGCGGGTCGGCGTGTTCTGGGCCGACTCCGAACTGCTCGACGCCGTCGATGCGGCGGTCGGCAGCGCCCTCGCCGCATTCCACCAGGAGCATCCGCTCCAGGAGGGAGCCGAGCTCGCGCTCGCGAGGGCGGCCGCGACCGACGCGCTCGAACGATCCGGAGCGCCGTCCGACCCCGGCCTCGTCGACGCGCTGCTCGACCACCTCGTCGCTCAGGAGCAGATCGCGCGGATGGGCGCGGTGGTCCGACTCGCCTCTCACCACGTCACGCTCGCGGGCCGCGAACCCGAAGTCGAGAGTCTCACGCGGGCCGTAGCCGCCGCCGAGCCCACTCCACCGACCGTCGCCGAGCTCCTGGCCTCCGGCACCGACCCGGAGGTCCTCGCCGCAGCGGTGCGCTCGGGTGCTCTCGTTCGCGTTTCGCCCGAGCTCGTCATGACGCCTTCTTTCGTCGCGAAGGCCGAGGCGATCGCACGCGCAGCGACAGAGGGGATCACCGTCAGCGCGTTCCGCGAAGCGCTCGGCACGTCTCGCAAGTTCGCGCTTCCGATCCTCGAGCACTTCGACCGCACCGGTGTCACGCGCCGCCGCGGTGACCTCCGTGTTCCGCGGGCGATGTGAAGCCTAATCGATCTCCGCGACCATAGCGATCTCGACGGGCGCGCCGAGTGGCAGCTCGCTCACACCGACCGCGGCTCGCGCGTGCTTCCCCGACTCACCGAACAGCTGGACCAACAGGTCACTCGCACCGTTCGCGACTTTCGGCTGATCGATGAAGCCCGGCGCCGACGCGACGAACACCGACAGCTGCACTATCCCCGCGACGCGGTCGAGCGAACCGAGCGCGGCTTTCAACGCGGACAGCGCTTGCAGCGCGCATCGCGCCGCGGCCTCCCGTCCTTGCTCGAGGGAGACCTCATCTCCCACACTCCCCGGGTACAGCATCGCCCCGTCCACCACCGGGATCTGCCCCGAGACGTAGGCAACGGTTCCGCTCACTCGGACGGGAAGGTAGGACGCGACCGCCTGCGGAGGCGGCGGCAGGGAGAGACCTCGGGCGAGAAGCAGCTCTTCGACCGTCACCTTGTCCTCCTCACGTCGCGGGAGTGAACCGCGATCATGACAGACGCATCAGCCGGCGCGCAGCCCCCGCCCGCGGAGGAGCTGGCGGCGTTCGTACTCGTTCATGCCGCCCCAGATGCCGTGGGGCTCCCGGATCCGAAGCGCGTACGCGAGGCATTCCCCGCGAACGGGACAGACTCGGCAGTAGACCTTCGCCTTGGCCTCGCGCGCTTCCTTCTCCTCGCGCTTCTCGAAGTAGTTGGGCGCGAAGAACAAGGCCGAGTCCTCGCCTCGGCAGGCAGCGTCGAACTGCCAGCCCCAGCTCCAATCGGCGTGCATGCGATCGGCCACGCGACCGGTCCCCTCCTTTTCGCGTGTCTTCACTCAGGTCTTCGTATACGGACGCCATGGGGATTCGTTCCGTTTCGCCTCAGAGCAGGAACGCCGGGAAACGGCACGGATCTTCCACGAACCACGCAAGGGCCTGTGCGGCCGTTCAGTCCTCTTCCGGCTCGGGTTCCACCCTGAGCGTCAACCCGTCCAGACCTCGCACACGAACGCGAGTGCCGGGCGGGATGGGCTCGTCGACGCTTCGTCCGCGCCATAGGGTGCCCTTCACGAAGACCGGACCCTCGGGGGCAAGCTCGCCTCGCGTCTCGCCGACCAGACCGACGAGCCCCCGCTGGGTCGAGGTGATCCGTTCGCGTGACTGAACGGCGACCGTCAGCGCGAATCCGTAATACAGCAAGCTCGCCACCGTGAACGATCCGATCAGCCACGGCGAGAGGTCGATCTGGTCGGAGACCTTCCCGAACGCGAGGAGAGAACCGCCGATGAACGCCGTCAGGCCAAGCGCCGTCAGCGCCCCGAGCTTGCGGATCATCACGTCGGCGGTCAGCAACAGGATCCCTAGTACCAGTAAGCCCAGACCGACCCAGGACGACGGAACGATCGTGAGCCCGTACACAGCGAGCGCGATCATCGCGATCCCAGTGAATCCTGCGAAGCCGAATCCGGGCTGTGTCAACTCGAACGCGAGCGCCGCGAACCCGAGCACCAGCAAGAGGTAGATAGCTGACGGTGACGCCACGGCGTGCAGCGCCTTATCGACCGGTCCCAGATCGATGAACCGCACCAGGACCGGCTGCTGCGAGGCGTTAACCGCGATCTTCGCGTGGATCGTTACGGGACCGCTGCCGGTCTGCACGGTCCTCCCATCGATCTTCGCCAAGAGGTCGGGCACCGAGCCCGCCTCGAGCTGCGCGACGTTCCGATCGAGCGCGTCTTGCGCCGGCATAGCCGCCGCCGGCCAAACCGTGGAGATAACCGGCGTCGGCTTGTCACGCGAGGCCGCCCATCCGATCACCATCTCCCGGATCGCAGACGTTCCGAGCCGCGGAGCGTCGGGGGTGGCGAGGTCCAGGGGCAGCAGGGGCCCTACCCCGACGCCCGGAGCCACGGCGGCGAGGCTCGCCGCGTACATGAAGAGCAGCCCGGCCCCCGCTGCCTTCGCCGGCGCAGGCCCGACCCAAACGATCACGGGAACCTTCGCGTCGAAGATCCGTTTCGCGAGCTCGACGGCAGGCTGGTCGAGCGTTCCGGCGCTGTCGAGCTGGATCACGACCGTCGACCCGTCTGCCTCGGCCTTCGCCAGCTCGTCCTCGAGATAGCCGGCGACCGTCCTGTCGATCGAGCCGTCCACCTTGACGACGTCCACGGTGGGAACGACAGCGTTCGCCGAGCGCGGCCAGAGGCCGAGCATCAGAGCAGCAGCGAACACGAAGAGAGACACGCGGCGCATGGGCCACACATCGTACCGGGAGGGGCCGGGGTATCCTGAGCCGGACCTCCACATGCAAGCGCCGCCACGCCACCGGCCCACTTCGAACACGCCTAAAGAGCGACTCCCCTTCCGGATCCCGAAGGGTCCTCTCTGGCCGCTTCTGCTGGCGCTCACGATCGGCGTCTGCTCGGCCCTCGTCGCGCTGCTGCTGCTGCCCTTGTTTGGCGCGGTGGGGGTCGGTGCGAACGCACTCGAGAAACGGCTGACCGCCGCTGGGGCCAACTTCACCCGGATCCCTCATTTCCCCCAGCGCTCCACGATCTACGCCAAGGATGGTTCGGTGCTTGCGACCCTCTTCCTCGACGAGAACAGGACGATCGTCCACCTCGACAAGGTGAGCCAGCATGCGCAGGATGCTGTGCTCGCGATCGAGGACCACAACTTCTACGAGCACGGCGCGATCAACGTCTCGTCGGTGATCCGTGCGATGCTCGCGAACCTCATAGCTGGACACGTCACGCAGGGCGGCTCCACACTCACCCAGCAACTCGTCAAGAACGCCGTCATCCAGAGCGACGCGCAGACTTTCGCCCGCAAGTTCCAAGAAGCCGCGCTCGCGATCCGCCTCGAGCAGACCTACTCGAAGGACAAGATCCTGGAGCTGTACATGAACGAGGTCTACTTCGGGAACGGCATCTACGGGATCGGGACGGCGGCCCGCTACTACTTCAACGAGCCCGCCTCGAAGCTCGATCTAGCGCAGTCGGCCCTGCTCGCCGGATTGATCCAATCACCGGCGACGTTCGACCCCATAACGCACCCCGACGCCGCGCTCGCGAGACGGAACGAGGTCCTCGATCACATGGCCGAGTACGGCCTGGCCCTGCCGGGAAAGGTCGCCAAGGTCAAGCTGACGCCGATCCGGATCGCGACCGACGTCGGGCAGCAGACGCAGAAGGTGCAGCCGTTCTTCGTTCATTACATCGACGAGCTGATCCTCGACAAGACCAACCACGCCTTCGACGCGTTCGGCAAGACGCACGCCCAGCGCGTGCACACGCTCTTCCAGGGTGGTCTCAAGATCTACACCACTCTCGACCCCGCGTGGCAGCGCTACGCACAGGAGGCCGTGAACGAGAGCCCGAACATCGACCCGAAGACGGGTCCCGATGTCTCGCTGGTGTCGGTCGACCCCACGAACGGGGCCATCCGCGCGATGCTGTCAGGGAAGAACTACCGCAGGGATCAGCTCGACCTCGTCTGGCATGGTCGCCGCCAAGTGGGTTCGGCTTTCAAGCCGTTCACCCTGGCCGCTGCGTTCGAGCAGGGCTTTCCTCCGGGGAAGGTCTACGACTCGACGTCGCCGTTCTGCTCGCCGCTCTGGATCAGCGCGGATCACTGCGTGAGCAACGCGGAGCCGGGCGGGGGGGGATACGTTGACCTCTGGACCGCCACACAGGACTCCATCAACGTGGTGTTCGCCCAACTTGCTCTCGATGTCGGCCCGCAGAACATCGTCGACGTCGCACACAAGATGGGCATCACGGCGCCGCTCGACCCCGTGCCGGCGATCACGCTCGGCACGGAGGAGGTATCAACGCTGGACATGGCGTCCGGGTACTCGACGCTTGCGAACAACGGCATCCACTGCGAGCCGTTCGCGGTCGTCCGTGTCCTGCTGCCCAACGGCACGAAGCTCTACCAGCATCACCCGACGTGCGACCAAGCGATACCGGCCGACATCGCACACCAGATCACGGCGATGCTCCAACGCGTGATCTGTTGCGGGACCGGCCAGGCCTACGCCTCGGGCCTCGGCCGCCCTGAGGCCGGCAAGACCGGGACCGGGCAGGATTACACGAACGTGTACTTCGCCGGGTACACGCCTCAAGTAACGACCGCTGTCTGGGTCGGGTTCCCTGCCGGCAACATCCCGATGGACAGCTACTACGGGCACTCCGTATTCGGCGGGACCCTCGCGGCACCGATCTGGAAGGCGTTCATGCTGAAAGCGGTAGCGGGCATGCCTATCGAGGGATTCCCTGCACCGCCGCCTCAACGGTCGGGCGCGATCCCCGATGTCGTCGGCCTGCACTCGGCGGACGCGCAGAAGACCCTAGCAACCGCCAACTTCACGCCCATCATCCAGAAGGTCGACTCGATCCTGCCGGTGAACACGGTGATCGCGCAGACGCCGGCCGGCGGCACCTCGGCCGTGCTCGGCAGCGGTGTCACGCTTTCGGTGAGCACCGGCAAGGGCGTCCCGGTCACGGTTCCCCGCGTGACAGGCTTGACGGAGGTACAGGCCGTGAAAGCGCT
Source organism: Actinomycetota bacterium (assembly GCA_041486205.1). GTDB lineage: Bacteria > Actinomycetota > UBA4738 > UBA4738 > HRBIN12 > JBGPKY01. The sequence goes on along the minus strand of JBGPKY010000012.1, from coordinate 16,552 downwards.
TAAGGCGGCCGGCCTCAAGGTGACCGTCGTGTACGCGGACGTGACCGATCCCGCTCAAGACGGCTTGGTGCTGTCGCAGAGTCCCATCGGGAACAAGCAAGCCACCAAGGGAGACACCGTGACGATCACCATCGGAAAGCTGAAGGCGAAAGCGCCCGCGACGCCGCAGCGGCAGCGCTGACGCGCGCTTTCAGTCGCCGAGCCGGGCGCGGACCTTCGCCTGGATCACCGCGCCGTCGGCCTTCCCCTTCGCCTTGCCCATGACCGCCCCCATGACCTTCCCCATCTCCTGCAGTGAGGTCGCGCCGGTGGCCGCGATCGCCTCGTCCACGAGGGCGTCCACCTGCTCATCCGAGAGTTGCTCCGGGATGTAGGGCATCAGGATCTCGCGCTCGGCGCGCTCCTTGGCCGCGAGCTCGTCGCGACCGGCGGCTTCGAACGCTTCCATCGCCTCGTTGCGGCGCTTGACCTCCTTCAGGGCTACCTCGCGGAGCTCGTCGTCGGAAAGCTCGTGGAGGAGCTCGACCTCACGGTTCTTCACGGAGGCCGTTAGCAAGCGGAGCGTGGCAAGGCGCACCCCGTCCCTCGCCTTCATCGCGTCCCTCAGCTCGGACGCGATGCGCGCCTTCAGGCTCATCGGACCGCTCAACGTAGACTCTTCCTCCATGTTGCTTCGGATCGTGGCGACGATCCTGGTCGTCGGCGCTCTCTGCGTCATCTACGGCGTGTTCGTGGAACGTCGGGCGTACCGTCTGGTGCGCCACCGTGTAAACATCCTACCGGCGGGCGGACGGGATGAGCTCACGGTCCTTCACCTGTCGGACCTGCACTTCACCCGCCGCTCGAGGAAGCTGGCGTCGTTCCTGGCCTCGCTGCCACAGGCGGACGTGACGGCGATCACAGGCGACATCGTAGGCGAGCCCGAGGCGGTCGAGTCGGTCGTCGAGGCCCTCCGGCCGGCACGCGGTCGCCTGGCTTCGTATTTCGTCTTGGGGTCCAACGACTACTACGCACCCAAGCCCTTCAACTATCTCAGGTACTTCTCGAAGAGCCGCAAGAGACGCGGCGCCGTGCGGGGCCGGGCTCCCGAGCTGATAGCACAGCTCGAAGCCGATGGCTGGGTGCATCTGCAGAACTCGCGGCGCAATGTTTCTCTGGGAGGACTCGGGGTGGAGCTATTGGGCCTCGACGATCCGCACATCGGACGCCAGGACCTGCGCGTCGCGCCCCGAACCTCCCCCGAGCGGTTCGGCCTCGCCGTCGTCCACTCGCCGGACCCCGCGCCGGAGCTCGCCGCGCTCGGTTACGACTTGATGATCTTCGGCCATACCCACGGAGGGCAGGTCCGGATGCCTCTGGTCGGAACCATCGTGACGAACTCCCACCTGCCTCGGCGGCTCGCGTCCGGGCTCGCACGTATCGGCGGTTCGGTGCTGCACGTCTCGCCGGGTCTCGGCACGAGCAAGTACGCGCCCTTCCGCTTCATGTGTCCCCCCGAGGCCGCGCTGCTCGAGCTGGGTCGAACCGGGGAGAGAAGCCGACCGCTAGCGCGAGGCGACTCCAGGGAAGCAGTAGTAGCAGAAGTTCTCGGTGTCGATCCCGTGCCAAGGCGGCACGACGACCCTCCGGTTGCCGATGGTTCCCTTGAGGATGACCCGCCGTAGAGACGTGTCGTTAGCCGTGTTCGTCTCGTATAGGACGTGCAACGGGTTCACCTCGACCTTGATGAAGTAACGGCCGTTCGGCAGGTCAGTGATGTCGAAGGCCTGCCCCGGCAGGGACTGGGTGTACGTGTCGCCCCAGCCGGCCTCGAGGTTCTCCCGGACCCAGATCGCTCCTTGCGAGCCGCATGCCGAGAACAGGCCGACCGTCCATGGCTGCCAGTCCGCGCCGGGAGCGGTGAGGTCTAGAGCATCGGTGGGCGCGATGCAGAACGCCTCCTTCGTGCTCGGTACGATCTCGGTGCGCGAGCCGTCCAGCAACGAGTAGGCCGCGAACTGCTGGAAATGCCAGTGCTGATGGCCGGGCCTGGCGTCGTACTCGAGGGTCCCGACCGACGCGCGGCCGACCGCCGTGCCGTTCTGGTCGTAGAAGTATTGGTACGCGTCCATGACGGGTTGATCGGGCTGGCGGAAACCCTCGACGACCAGTGGGGAGGGACCGTCGTTCCACGCGGTCGCGCCGAACGAGAGGTAGTCGCGTCCCCTCCTGTGGTAGGTGCTGATGCCCCACGAGGGGAGCGCCTGCATGTCGGGCTCTGTGGCGGGATCGGGGGCCGTAACGGTCGGAACGGCTTGCTCCGCGGCAGGCGGTTGCACGACCGGCTGTTTCGGCGAGACCCTCCCGTGTGGGCTCGTGACGTTGAGGTCGATCGTGGCACTCATGTCTACCGGCGAGATCCCGAGTAGATCCGCGTACTGGCTCCCGATCCAAACCCTCATGGAGTAGTGGCCATCCGGGAGTCGCAGGCGAATGCCTCCGTAGTAGTAGCCGCCCCCGAACAAGCTGACGGCCCAGCCGTCATCGATGCCCCAGACCATGCTCTTGGTGAGCGGATTCGCGCCGCAGTAGTACGGATATCGCGAGTTCGCCGGGCCCGAATCGCTCACCCGCTCGACGTCGTACACGTCGGGACAGAACGTCTGAGCCGATCGAGTGATCAACTTGGCGGAGGAGTCACGGATGCTGAGGTGCGCGAAGCCCACGAGGCCGAACCACCCGTCGAGTACCGAGGAAGGCAGGGTGCGTAACACCGCCCCCGTGCTCGCGTCGACCTGCGTGACTCCGACCGGCGTCGAGTAGTCGGGCCGGGCCACGTTCAGCTGGAACGCGCCGTTGACCGACGCGATCCACGCCCCTGGGTCGATGTATACCCACTTCCCCTGCCGCTGAGCCTCGACCGTGCTCGAGGCCACGAGCAACCTGATCGAGGGGATCGGCGGATCGGCGGCGTTCGCCGCGGGGAGCGCGACCGCAGCGGTCGACATAGCGAGGGCCACTGCGAGCAGGGCGAACGAACGTCGTCTCATGGACCGGCTCCCTTCAGATCGGCCGAGGACCGGAGGTTCGATACTGGACCCCGGTGCTGAGACGGGCAACGGTTCGAGGTGGTTCCCTTCCCTGCCGTCCCGACGCGGGGAGGTCAGACTTCGGCGATCGCCCGCTCGAAGACGCGCTCATATCCGGCGACCATGGCTTCCTTAGAGAACAGGCGCTGGACGCGGGCGCGGGCGGCCAAGGGGTCGATCTCGCCGAGACGGCCGAGGCGATCGGCCGCTTCTTCCGCGTAGTTCTCCACGCTCACGATGAAGCCCGTCTCTCCGTCGAGGATGACCTCGGGCACCGAGCCGCGTGGGGTCGCGATCACCGGGGTTCCGCAGGCCATCGCCTCGGTCATCACCAGTCCGAAAGGCTCATCCCAATCGATCGGGAAGAGGACGGCCTTGGCGCGGCGGAGCAGGTCGACTTTCTCCTGTTGCGTGATCTCGCCCATCACCTCCGCGTCCGCGGGAAGTGCGGGTTTGATCCGTTGCTCCCACTCTTCCTCCTCGGTCCAGTGCGCGATCTTCACCGCCGACACGAGTCGCTCGCCGGCGGCTTTCGCCGCCTCTATCGCTCGGAGCCAGCCCTTCTCAGGAGCCGCTCGCCCTAGGAACAGAACGAAGTCCTCCTTTTCGGTCTGGAGCGCGTTCAGATCCATATCGATCCCGTTGTAGACGACTCCCCCGTAACGGAGGGATGGGTTGTGACGTTTCTGCGCTTCGCTGATCGCCACGAACCACACCCGATCAGCGACGTAGGAGTACAGCCTCGTCATCTCGGGCACGAACGAGCCGTGAAGCGTGTGAACGGTCGGCACGCCGGTCTCGACCGAGGCCGCGAGCGCCGAGAACGGCGAGTGGACGTGGATCACGTCGAACCGCTCGCGTGCCTTCTGGAGCGAGAACAGCGTGTGCGTCGCGTCGAGAACGATGTCGTTGATCGACTTCGACCCGGGCGCCTCCTCGAACACGTACTCGAGGCGCGCCTTGCTCACCGAGTCACCGGTGGCGAACAACGTGACTTCGTGGCCGGCCTCCGCGAGGCCGTCGGCGAGGAGCGCGACGACCCACTCGATGCCGCCGTAACCCTTCGGCGGAACCGCCAGCCACGGTGGGCAGACCTGCGCGATCCTCAAGGGGCTGCCTCCTTCTCCGCGGATCCCCCACGGACCCATGGAACGAAACGGCGATGCTGGAAGGTCTCCTCGTACCGGTCCTCCCAGCGAGCCATGATCGCTTCATGTTCCGGATGATGTTCGTAGGCCCGGACCTGATCGACTTCGTCCCACTCCGACACGACGAGGTAGGTTCGCTCGTTCCAGGGATCGCGACCGACCTCGCTCCAGTGGAAGCCCGGCTGACCCTCCGCCAGCCGCCGCATCGCGAGGAGGTCGTCCTCGAACGCCGGTCGGTCGGCCTCGAGGCTCAGCAGGAAGCGCAGATACACGAACATCAGCCCGGAAGCCTACTCGGCCCGGGCTTGCCGCGAGCCGCTAGACTTTGCCGCGCGGGACGTAGCGCAGCTTGGTAGCGCGCAGCGTTCGGGACGCTGAGGTCGCGGGTTCAAATCCCGCCGTCCCGACCAGCTCTATCGCCGGTCGGACTCCCAAGTTCCCGGGTTTCTCTCGCGGCCAACGGAGGTTTGACGCTCCGCCGGGTCGCGGCTAGCCTTTCCCAGGCTGCTGCATGGCAGCTTTCACCTATCTTGGAGGCAGATGACCGGCAGGCGAGCCCGCGGAGCACGGCTCCTCGTTGCCGTGCTCATCACCGTCAGCACCTGCATCGGCTTCGCAACTCTCTCCTCCGCGGCTCCCTCGAAACAGCAGGTCGCAGCCGCCAAGGCCAAACTCGACGCGCTGGATCAGCACCTCTCGCTGCTCGTAGAGGAGTACGACCAGGCGAGGATCGGACTCGACCAGGTCCAAGCCAAGCTCGCGGCGGCGCGCGCCGCGGCCGACGACGCCCGCGCCGCGGCCGATCGCGCGATCACCTCGCTGAACCACAGCGCCGCCCTGGCCTATCAGGGCCTCGGCTCGCAACTCAGCGCGCTGCTGGACGCCAGCTCGATCTCCGACTTCTCCGACCGACTCGAGTTCATCGGCAGCATGGCGCAGGCCGACACCGATCTCGCCAACTCAGCAACGCGTGCCGAGCAGCAGGCGAAGTGGAGCGCCGACCAGCTCTCGCAGGTCGTCGCAGAGCGGCAGGCGATCCTCGACTCGCTCAACCGGAAGGCAGACGAGATCCGAGCGGGCATCGCAGACGCACGGTCGCTCTACGACGAGCTGAACAAGAAGTACCACGACGCGCTCGCGGCCCAAGCGGCAGCCGCAGCGGCGGCCGCGGCCAGCTCGGGGACCGGGATATCCCCGCCGCCGGGAGGTCCGCCGCCGGCTCTCAACCCGAACGCACAGGCCGCGATCGACGCCGCCTACTCCGTGATCGGGACCCCGTACGTGTGGGGATCCGCCGATCCGAACGTAGGGTTCGACTGCTCCGGACTCACGATGTGGTCCTGGGCGCACGCGGGCGTCTCTCTCCCGCATTCCTCGGCGATGCAGTATCAGGTCCTTCCCCACATCAGCCTCTCGGATCTGCAACCGGGCGACCTCTTGTTCTTCTACTCGCCGATCAGCCACGTCGGCATGTACATCAACCACAGCACGATGCTCGACGCGAACCATCCCGGCGACGTCGTGAACCTTCGCCCCATCTACTGGCAGGACGTCGTCGGCGCCGCCCGCCCGTAGCGAGTGTCTGACCTCTCCGACGACGCCCAACTCGTGGAGCGGCTCCGCGCAGGAGACGAGGGAACGTTCGCGGGGATCGTGGACCGCTATCAAGCCTCGATGCTGCGACTCGCGCAGATGTACGTGGCGAGCCGCGCGGTCGCGGAGGAGGTCGTTCAGGAAGCGTGGATCGGCGTCCTGAAGGGCCTCGACGGGTTCCAGGGGCGCTCGTCCCTCCGAACCTGGATCTTCCGGATCGTCGTCAACACGGCGAAGACCCGTGGGCAGCGCGAAGGCCGGAGCATGCCGTTCTCGTCCGCGTTCGCGGTGGCCGAGGACGAGCCGGCGGTAGATCCGGAACGTTTCGTGCCGGGCGAGGGCAACTGGAGCGCGGCGCCGACCTCGTGGGAGGGCGTTCCCGAGGAACGGCTGCTCGCACGCGAAACCTTCGCGGAGATCGAGCGCGCGATCGAAGGGTTGCCGCCGCTGCAAGCCGAGGTCATCCGGCTGCGCGACGTGCAGGGGTGGACGTCGTTGGAGGTCTGTAACGCACTCGATATCTCGGAGACCAATCAACGGGTGCTCCTGCACCGCGCGCGCTCGAAGGTCCGGGGGGCCCTAGAGCGGTACCTGGATGAGGAGAGGGCAGGCCCATGAGGTCGGAGGTCGACATGGTCTGCCGCGAGCTGGTGGAGCTCGTCACCGCCTACCTCGAGGGAGCCATGGCTCCCGAGGACCGGATGCGGCTCGAACGGCACCTGCACGAATGCTACGGCTGCGCGGCCTACATCGAGCAGATCCGGACGACCATCCGGCTCACCGGCCACCTGACCGCGGAGAATATCCCGGCCGAAGGCCGTGAAGAGTTGCTGCGAGCATTCCGGGAATGGAAGTCGTCCGGATAGTCACTCCGTAACCGAGACCTGCCCGGTGGTCCCTTCGGCAGCGACGTCGAAATGCGTGCCGAACGCGTGGATGCCGTGGAGGAACAGCCGGCCGGCTCTCTCCGGGATCTGGGGGTTGCATGTGAGGTTCCCGTCTCTGGCGTCGATCCCAAGGATCGTCCGAAGGAGCAGGAAGGGTGCCGCCGTCGCCCAAGCTTGTGGGCTGCACGCGGTGGGATAGCGGACCGGGAAGCGACTGTCCTTGCGCGGATAGCCCGCGAACGCCTCCGGAAGACGGTGCTCGGTGAAAGCCGCGGCCTCGAACATCGCCATCGCGATACGGTTGGCCTCTTCTCGGAACCCGTAGCGCGCCAGGCCGGCCGCGACGATCGAGTTGTCGTGAGGCCAGACACAGCCCGTGTGATAGCCGATCGGGTTGTATCCGGCGTCGCCGTCCGAGAGGGTTCGCACTCCCCACCCCGTCCAGAGCGCGTCCGACATCAAATGCCCGGCCACGATCCTCGCTCGGTCTTCGGGAACGATGCCCGACCAGAGCAGATGGCCCATGTTCGATGTCATCGAATCGATCTGCTGCTTCTGCCCGTCGAGGCCGATCGCATAGAAGCCCCCGCGGGTCCCGATCCAGAAGTCGCGGTTGAAGCGTTCGCGCAGCGCTGCTGCCTCCGATCTGAGACTGTCGGCGCGGATCGGATCGCCCCATACCTTCTCGGCCATCTCGGCCATGCGTATCTTCGCGTCATAGCAGTAACCCTGGATCTCGGCGGCCGCGACCGGCGGCGACGGGATCTGGCCGTCGCCGAACTGGACGCCGTCCCAGGAGTCCTTCCAGCACTGGTTTTCGAGGCCTTGCGACGAACGGGTCCGATACTCGACATACCCATCACCGTCGGGGTCGCCGAAACGGTCGATCCACTCGAGCGCCCGCATCGCATTGTCTCGCAGAGCGTTGGCGGTCTCATCGTCACCGGAGAACCGCCAATACTCCGAGAGCAACACCAGCCACAGCGGCGTCGCGTCGCTGGTGCCGTAGTACGGCCGATGCGGCTTCAGCCCGAGCGCGGTCAGCTCGCCGAATCGGATCTCGTGGAGGATCTTCCCGGGTTCTTCGTCCTTGAAGTCGTTCACCTCGCTCCCCTGGAGCGCGGCGAGAGCATGCAAAGCGCCCTTGGCGAGATCGGGCCCTACCCAGAGCGATTGGTAGGAGGTGATCAGCGTGTCGCGTCCGAAGATCGCCATGAACCAAGGCAGCCCGGCGGCGGGCAGCGAGTAGTCGTTGCCCTCGACGTCGGCGGTGAGCCGCAGCGCCGCGAGATCGATGATGGACTTCTCGTAGACGTGTTCGATCAGGTCGGAGCCGGCCGCGAAGCGCGGGACCTCATCCTTCCACTTCGCGAGGACGCGGCCGGCTTGCTTCTCGGTCTCGCCGAAAGCCTCGTGGACCGGGTCTTTGATCTGGTCGTCGACGTGCACCGAGACGAGTAGCGCACTGTGCCATTCGCCCCGGGGTGCCAACACCAGCTCGAAGACCAGATCGTCGCCCACGATCAGGCCGAGCGCGGTGGAGTGGATGCGGCTCGAAGCCTTGAACTCGCGGTGTTCGTACTCGAATGCGAGCAGGCAATGAACGCCGTCGTGGGCGGTGCGAGTGATCCCTTCCTTCCTTCGGATCTTGTCCTTCACCTCGAACAGATCGGCGAAGTCAGCGCCACACGACAGCCGAAGTTCTACTCGAACCTCCTCGTTGCGATGGTTCCGAACCGAGATCTTCTCGTGGAGACCGTCGCCGACGAACCGGAAGCGTTGTACGGACAGCGAGTGCGCGGGGATCTCGGGCAGCTCGGGGTTGGTCAGGTAGAAGGCTGCCGAGTAGTAGTCGACCGTATCCGAGGTGAGGAGCGACGGCCGTTTGCCGCCGATCGAGAGCTCCCAACGAGACAGGAACCGCGTGTCGTCGTGGAACAGGCCGGCGACGGTTCCCCCCGGTACGTCGCCGATCGAGTCGGAGACCATGAACGTCGAGCCCTCGAGGACCGAGATGGCATCCGGCCCGAGCTCCGGCGGCTTGTCGTCGGGGGGCTCGGGTTTCGCGCTCACTCCTCGCCTCCAGCCTGGAGGGCGTCCAAGTCGGAGAGTCGCTGCGAGGCCTGCTGCACGAGGGCGTCGCTGCCGGCCGCGACGGCTTCGACGCGGGCCCGTTCCAGGAGCGCGCGAGCCTGATCGGCGCGCGCGTCCGCCTTCGCGGTCGCCGCATACTTCAGCTTCTCATCGGCCTTCACGATCAGCTCGAAGATGTCCTTCAGCTCCATCAGCCCTCATCCCATCACGAGCGGACGCTCAAGCGGCCGACTCCCTGGCCTCCAGGTATTGGCGGATGGCGATGGCTGCCGCAGCGCCCTCGCCGACCGCCGAAGCGAGCTGCTTGGTGGAGCCGCCGCGCACGTCGCCGGCCGCGAACACGCCGGGGAGCTTCGTCTGGAAGGCCGCGTCGGTGATGACGAACCCGCGCGGGTCCAGGTCCACCGAGTCCTTGACGAACCCGGTGTTCGGATCGAGCCCGATGAAGACGAACACGCCGGCCGGATTGAACTCCTTCGTCTCGCCTGTCGAGGCCTCTTCGAGGATCGCTGCCCCGAGCTTCCCGCCCTCTTTCGCTCTGAACTCCTTCACAGCATGTCCGGTCAGGATCTCCATCTTCGGGTGCATGCGAACCTTGTCCTGCAACAGCTTATTGCCCTTCAGCATGTCACCGCGCTCGACGACGGTGACCTTCTCGGTGAACTGCGTGAGGAATAACCCCTCCTCGAGGCCGCTGTTGCCGCCGCCGAGGACCATCAGCTCCTTCGAGCCCTTGTAGAAGGGCCCGTCGCACGTCGCGCAGAAGTGGATGCCGGCTCCGATCAGCTCATCCTCGCCCTCCACGCCGGTCCGCCGATACGTCGAACCGGTCGCGATGAGCACCGCGCGAGCGTGGTAGTGGTCGCCGTTCGCGGTCTCGACATCCACTTCGCCGTCGTCGCTGGAGATGCGCTTCACGCTCACCGCCTGGAGCATCTCGACACCGTAGCGCTGCGCCTGGCGGACTATGCGATCGGCCAGATCGGCGCCGCCGACGCCGTCGGGGAAACCCGGGTAGTTGTCGAGCCGCTCGGTCACGCCGGCCTGCCCCCCGAGCCCAGACCTCTCGACGATCAGCGTCTCGAGGTTCTCGCGAGCGGCGTAGATCGCGGTCGTCAGGCCCGTGGGGCCGCCGCCTACGATGACGAGGTCGTAGACGTGCATCATCGCGGAGCGCTGGAGCCCGAGTTTGTCCGCCAGCTCCTCGTTCGTCGGCTCGGAAAGGTGCGAGTCGTCGGGGAAGATGATCGTCGGGATGATGTTGTTGCCGTCGTTGCGCTCCTGGACGATGCGCTGACCCTCCAGGTCGCCGTCGACGTCGTGCCATTCGAAGGCGACCCGCTGCTCGCCCAGGAACTTCTTCGCGCGCCTGCAGTCGGGGCACCAGCTCGCTCCGTAAATCTTGATGTCCGCCACTTCGTCCCCCTCGGTCGCTCCGTATCGGAAGCTTAGGTCGTCCGGGAGTCCGTCGCGTTCGGGCGCGCGAGCGTTACAGTCGGGATCCATGCCGAAGATCGTTGAGACCCCCGAGTGGCGGGCGCTCCAAGCGCACCGCGACACGGTGGGCGACGGGCACCTTCGAGACCTCTTCGCCCGAGATCCCGGCCGCGGCGAGACGATGACGCTGGAAGCGGCGGACCTCTTCTTGGACTACTCGAAGAACCTCGCCACCGCCCAGACGCTCGACCTGCTCGTGGCCCTCGCCGAACGGGCGGGGTTGCGCGAGCGGATCGAAGCGATGTTCGCCGGCGAGAAGATCAACGCGACGGAGGACCGCGCCGCGCAGCACGTCGCCCTTCGGGCCCCCGCGAACGAGGTCATCGAGGTCGACGGCGTGAACGTGGTTCCGGAGGTCCACAACGTGCTGCGGAAGATGGGGAGCTTCGCCGAGAGGGTCCGCTCCGGCGCTTGGAACGGCTTCGGCGGCCGCCGGATCCGGAACGTCGTGAACATAGGCATCGGCGGCTCCGACCTCGGCCCGTCGATGGCGTTCGAAGCGCTGCGCGACTTCAGCGAACGGTCGATGACGTTCTCCTTCGTGTCGAACGTGGACGGAGCTGACCTGTGGGAAGCCATACGCGACCTCGATCCGGCCGAGACGCTGTTCATCGTCTCGTCCAAGACCTTCACCACGATCGAGACCTTGACGAACGCCCGGTCGGCGCGCGCGTGGATCGTCGACCGGATCGGCGACGAGCGCGCGGTGCGCAACCACTTCGTCGCGGTCAGCACGAACGCAGAGAAGGTCGCCGAGTTCGGCATCGACCCCGCGAACATGTTCGAGTTCTGGGACTGGGTCGGCGGGCGGTATTCTCTCGACTCGGCGATCGGACTATCGCTGATGATCGCGATCGGGCCCGACCGCTTCCGTGAGTTGCTTTCGGGGTTCCGAGCGATGGACGAGCACTTCCGCTCGGCGCCCTTGCGCAACAACATGCCCGTGCTGCTCGGCTTGCTGTGGACTTGGTACGGGAACTTCTTCGGCGCCGACACCCATGCGGTGCTGCCGTATAGCCGGCACCTCGAGCAGTTGACGGGCTACCTCCAGCAACTCGACATGGAATCGAACGGCAAGTCGGTGGACCTCGAAGGGGACCCGGTCGGCCACCGAACCGGCCCGATCGTGTGGGGAACGACGGGGACGAACGGCCAGCACGCCTACTACCAACTCATCCATCAAGGAACGGAGCTGATCCCGTGCGACTTCATCGGATTCGCGCAGCCGAGCCACGACGTCGCGGGGCATCACGAACTCTTGATGGCGAACCTCTTCGCGCAAGCGGAGGCGCTCGCGTTCGGGAAGACGCGGAAGGAGGTCGAAGCGGAGGGCACTCCCGCCCTGCAGGTGCCACATCGGACGTTCCGAGGTAACCATCCGACGAACGTCATCCTCGCGCGCTCGCTCACGCCGAAGGTGCTCGGCGAGCTGATCGCCCTGTACGAGCACAAGGTCTTCACGCAGGGCGTCATCTGGAACATCGACTCTTTCGATCAGTGGGGGGTCGAGCTTGGGAAGGTTCTCGCGGCCCGCATCGTTCCAGAGTTGACCGCGGCGCAGGACCTGGTGCTCGACCACGACTCCTCGACGAACGCGCTCATCCGCCGCTACCGCCGGATGCGCGGATGACGACGCCGACGCTGGCGCTGTTCGATATCGACGGAACGCTGATCGCGTCCGGCGGCGCCGGCGCGCGTGCGTGGCGCTATGCGTTCGACACGCTGTATGGCGTCCCCGCCGACATCACGAGCTTCTCCGAGTCGGGCGACACCGATCCGGTCGTTGCCCGCCGAACCTTCGCCGCGACGCTCGGGCGTCAGGCGACCGAGGACGAGCTCGGGCGGCTGTTCGCCGCCTACCTCCAGCGCCTCGCCGAAGAGGTACAGGAGTCGGATGGCTATCTCGTGCTGGAGGGCGTCGAGGACCTCCTTGCGAAGCTGGCAGACGCCGGCACCCTGCTCGGCATCGTCTCCGGGGCGATGGAGGGCGCGGCGCGCGTGAAGCTCTCGCGAGCGAACCTCAACCGCTTCTTCGTGTTCGGCGGATACGGGTCGGACTCGGACGACCGGGCGAAGCTGACGCAGGCCGCGATCGACAAGGCCGCCATGATGCACGATCACGTCCTCGATCCGAGCCGCATCTTCGTCGTCGGCGACACGCCTCGGGACGTCGCCGCCGCGAAGGCCGTCGGCGCGGTCTCAGTGGCCGTAGCGAGCGGCCTCTACTCCGTGGACCAGCTGCGCGGATCCGGTGCCGACCACGTCCTGGAGTCGCTCGCCTCACCGTTCCCAGCGGCCTAGGCGAACCCTCCGCTCAGCGGGACGAGCGTCCGGGCCTCGGCCTCTATCGCGTCGCGATCGCGCAGGCGCGTGAGCCATCCCGGCGGGAGACCGCTCACACCGACCAGCGCGCCGAGCAGCGCGCCCGCGACCGCTCCGTTCGTGTCGCAGTCGCCGCCGAGCGAGACCACCCGTCGCAGTTCCGTCTCGAAGTCCCCGCTGCGCGTCAGCGCTTGCAGCGCGATGCCCGCGGTGAACAGGCAGAAGCCCTGATCGGGGCCATCGATCGGCCGGGCGCTCCCGGCCGCGACTTGGAGGTATTCCAGCTCCTCGCCGCCCTCGCGGTCGGCCACCGCTACCAGCGCACAACGCACGGCCTCCGAACGGTCCTCGCCGCGAACCACGGCAGCGACGGCGACCGTTACCGCGAGCACAGCGGTCTGACAGCGCCCGTCGTAGTGGGTCAGCGCCGACAACCGCGGCGCGAGCCCTGCTAGCTCGTCGGGCCGGTTGGCGTAGGCGAGGCCGAGAGGGCCGCAATACATGACCGAACCGTTGCCGCCGCTCACCTCAGGTCCGCGCGCTTGCCACACGGCGCGGGCGACCTCCGTAGCATCCTCGCCTGCAGCGGCTCGCTTCAGGACGCGCCTGGTCAGCGTGCCTACGTCCGGCGGGTCGGTGCGGAACCATTCGACGTGCCGCGCGACGATGTCCGCGGCATCGAATCCGCCGCGCGCGGCAAGGCTGCGGGCCAGGTTGCGAGCCATCGCCGTGTCATCGGTCGTCGAGCCGGGGGGCATGTCCATCCAAGGAAGCTCGAGCGCGGGGATCGGATCGGGGACGTTCACGGCCCTGAGGATCTCGCACGGTGCGCCCAACGCATCGCCGAGCGCCAGGCCGAGCATGCTTCCCGAACCCCATTCTCGCAGGTCCACGCGCGGATGCTACCGGGCGCTCGAAGTCAAGAACGACGCCCGGTTGGTACGCTGGGCGACCGCATGGACAAGATCGGACCTCACCACCGCATGTGCCGAAGAGTGGGCGCCCCTATCTGCGGCCGCCCCAATTGCCCGTCGAACAAGCGTCCCTACCCGCCCGGGCAGCACGGCCGGGGACGCAAGCGCATCTCGGAGTACCAGGTTCGACTGCTCGAGAAGCAGAAGCTCCGCGCGATCTACGGCATCGGCGAACGGCAGATGCGCGTCTACTACGACCGGGCCAGCCGGAAGACCGGCGTCACCGGCGAGGAGCTGATCCGCCAGCTCGAGACGCGCCTGGACACCGTGACGCTGCGGCTCGGGTTCGCGCTCACGACTCGCCAGGCCCGCCAACTCGTCTCCCACGGGCACGTGCTCGTCGACGGCAAGCGGATCAACGTCCCGAGCGCGCAGGTCAGGCCCGGCCAGACGATCGAGATCTCGGACAAGGCGAAGAACTTCGTCGCGGTTCGCGAAGCGATGGAGATCACGCCAGACCCGCCCGCGTACCTCTACCGGAACAAGGATCAGGTGCAGGGAACGCTCTCGCACCTGCCCGAGCGCGACGAGGTGCCACTCCCGGTCCCCATCGAAGAGCGGCTCATCATCGAGTACTACTCGTAGAGGTTCCGCACCTCATCGGTCGCTCGCTCCAACGCTACGAACAGATCTCGTGCTTCATCTTCGGACAGCTCCGCCTGAAGCACCGAGAAGCAGCTCTCCTCCTCCTCTGAGAAGTGTTCGTCGACGGCTACGCGAAGCTGGCTCAGCAGCCCTCGGAGCGAGCGTTCGTGTTCGCTGACCCGGCCGGATCGAACCAGCTCGTTCGTCAGGCGCTCGAGCTGGTCGGTGAGGCGGGCGATCTCCCTGTGCTCGCGGTTCATGGAGCTCGCGGCTTCGTCCGAGCCGGTCACACGCCGAAGGATCGGGAACATCGTGCGCCCCTCGCCGACGGCGTGCGGGATGAGCCCGTGGGCGAGCGACTCCTGAAGGGCCCGTGAGTCGGCGCGGAGCAGCAGCGGGGAGGCATCGCCGACCGAGCCCTCGACCTTCTCGATCGCCGCGATGAGCGGCGCGAACTCGCGGTGCTCCTCGCACAGCGAAGCCTCGGGCTTCTTCCTCGTGGGCGTGGTCATGGCGGTCTCCCTTCGGCGCGACGGACGCGAGCCGGCGCCTGCTGTCCACCTCCGACCGTAGAGCCGAGCCGAGGCCGCCGCACCGGGCGGACGACCCGGCGCTCGCGGGACCGGCCTTAGGGTCTGAGCGTTCGCCCACCTGCGTCTTCATCAGGAGGCCGAAGGGCGCTTCGGACGAAGGCGATGACCTCGCGCTCGCGGTGGTGGAGCGACGCGCGGCCCTTGTCGGCACCCACCACAGCGCGGAGCACGCTCGCCTCGGTGACGGAGCTGATCACCGCCGTGTAGAGCGTGAACAGCAGCAGTGCCGGATCCTGCTTACGGATCTGGCCCTCGTCCATGCCGGTCTGGAGGAAGGCGATGGCCCGTTGCCGCAGCGGGTCCAGCACCGCGGCGAATCGCTCGAACGCATCGGGGCCGAGGCGGCCTGCCTCACGGATGAACATAGGGAACTCCGGCCACTCCCCGGCGAGCGTGAACACGGCGTGGATGACCGCCTCGGCGCGATCCCAGTAGGTCTCCTTCCCCGCGAGCGCTTCATTCAGAGCTTCGGCGAGACGCTGGCCCGCCGCGGCGAGGCAGACCTCGAGGAGCGCTTCCTTCGTCGGGAAGTAGTAGAGGAGCGTCTGCTTGCGGATGCCGGCCGCGGTTGCGATCGCGTCCAGGCTCGCGCCGCCGTAACCATCGCGGCCGAAGCAGCGGATAGCCTCCTCGATCAGCTCGTGCCGCCGCTTCTCGCCGCCGGTGCGGGTCATCGCGACCCGGTCATCTCCACACGGGGGGCTTGCCTCGACGCTGGATCGGGCGCGAGCCCTCCCAAGCGCGGAACCACTTCGCGCCCGTCGGGCCGGCGAGCTTCGGCGTCTCGCCGGATTCCGTGCGCCGCATGGCTTCCCACCAAGTCGTGCGGTCCTCGTCGAACAGTTCGGCGATCGCGTGCTGCATACGGAGGGACAACTCCTGATGGGTCTCGCCCTCGGCGGGCACGAGCGGCCGGCCGTAGCGAACACGGATCGGCGGACGGCCCGGCTTCGGCCAGTTGCGGCCCTTCGGCATCGCGGCGTAGGCGCCGATGATGGCGATCGGCACGACCGGCATGTTCATCTCGACGGCCATGCGCGAAGCCCCGTGGCGGAAACGCTGCACCCATCCGTCGGGAGAACGCGTCCCCTCCGGGAAGACGAGGATGTTCCAACCATCGCCGATCAGCTCGCGCGCCTTGTCGGTCGCGCGCTCGCCGCCTCCGCGTTCGACCGGGAAACCCGCGTAGACGAGCGCCGTGAAGGCCGACCGCCACCACACGTCGAAGAAGTAGTCCTTGGCGGCTGCGGTCGCGGTCTTGTCGCGCCACTTCTTCGGAAGCGTCGTCATGATGATCGAAGCGTCGAGGTGGCTCGAATGGTTGCTGATGAACATGGCCGGCGGCTTCAGGCCCTCGAGGTTGTCGAGGCCGAAGATCTCGGGGGTGGTTTCGTTCCAGATGATCGACTTCATGCCGACCTGGAGGATGACCTCACGAGCCGCCTTGCCGGCTTCCGTTCGCGCCCAATCGGTCGGGAACGACCAACGTTTCGGCGGCGGCGTGCTCGACTCCGCGCTCCTCGGGATGACGGGTCGGCGTCCCCAACGGAAGCCCTTCGCAACGTCGCGGAGCTCGTCGGCGAACGAACGCTGAGTCGTCATCTCCGTCACCGCACGTCCGCGATCGCGAGCGGCGGCACGTGCAGGTAGCTGATCGATGGCGAGCGCCCGACCGTCTCGCCGGCCATCTCGAGCGCATCGCGGAACGAGCTGGCCGAGCGGTAGCCGAGCCGCGCGCACGATTTCGGATCGCCGCCGACGATGATCACGTCGCCGAGGTAGTCCATCGCG
>JBGPKY010000011.1:0-23920 GCA_041486205.1 Actinomycetota bacterium | reverse complement strand
TCGCCCTGCTTCACCGTTAGGTCGATCCCCTTCAGGATCTCCTTGCCCTCGACCTCGGCCCGCAGGCCTCGGATCTCGAGGATCGCCGTCGCAACCGCCGTCTGGCTCATCACTCCACCACGATCAGTATGTCGTCGTTCTCCAGCTTCAAGTCGTATGCGGGAACGGGAAGCGTTGCCGGCAGCGACCGGGGCTTCCCGGAGTTCAGGTCGAACGTCGAGCCGTGCCGCGGGCACTCGACCGTCTCGTCGTCCACGTCTATCTCGCCTTCGTGGAGGAACGCCTCAGCGTGCGAGCAGAGGTCGCCGATGGCGCGGAACCCCTCGGTGCCGAGGTTCGCGACGCAGATCTCGCGGCTTCCCACCACGTAGCGCCGCGCCTCGCCCTCGGGAACTTCCGTTGCAGCGCAGACCTTCACGAGCGTCATGCCACGTCCTCCGAAGCCAACTCCTCTTCGATCGCGTGCGAGACGCTCTCGCGAACCTCGGTGAGTGCGATCCTGTCGAGCACCTCTCCGAAGAACCCGAACACGACCAGACGCTCGGCTTCCTTCCGCGGGATGCCGCGGCTCTGTAGGTAGAACAGCGTGTCCTCCTCGACCGGGCCGACGCTCGCAGCGTGGCCACAGCGGACGTCGTTCGCTTCGATCTCGAGGTTCGGGATCGCGTCGGCCTTCGCGTGCTCGGACAGCACGATGTTGCGGCTTGTCTGCATCGCGTCGGTCTTCTGCGCCTCCTTGCGGACGTGGACCCAACCGGAGTAGACGGCGCGAGAATGGCCCTTCAGCGCGCCCTTGTACAGGAGGTCGCTCTTGCAGTTGGGTGCGACGTGATCCTGCACCGAGCGGTGGTCGAAGTGCTGCGTCTCGTCGGCGAAGAAGATCCCGAGCATCTCGCTGAACGCTCCCGGCTCGGCGAGTTCCGCTTCGGCTTCGGCTCGCGCGAGCGAAGCACCGAACCCGACCGCGACGCTGCGGAAGTCGACATCGCGACCGAGGCGGCTCCGGACGATCCCGAGGTGCGTGACGCCCTCGCCCCAATCCTGGAGCGTGACGTAGCGAACGCGCGAGGCTGGTCCCGCGTGGATCTCGGTAACGGCCACCGACAACGCTCGCCCGAGCGCGGGCGAGGCGTACCGGTCTATGAACGTCACCTCGGCGTCCTGCCCGACAACGATCAGCGTGTGCGGGAAGACAGCCGCGCCGTCCGCATCGAGGTACGTGAGGGTCTGCAGCGGCAGCTCCACGGTCACCGCCGGCGGCACGTACAGGAATGTCCCGCCGGTGCGGAACGCCGCGTGCAGTGCCGTGAACTTCGTCCGCGATGTCGGGACGAGGGCATGCAGGTGAGGCTCGACCAGGTCTGGGTGCTCCGCTGCTGCTCGGTCGAGGTCGCAGAAGATCACGCCCTTCTCGACGAGCGACTCCGCCGCCCGGGTCGAGACGACCTCCGAGTTCCGCTGGATCTGCAGGCCGGCGCGCTCGCCGACGACCCCAGTCTCGTTGAGGATCTGGGTGCCGGCTAGGCTCTCGGGTCCACCGCCGGCCGTGAACGGCGCGAACGACAGGTCGAAGTCCGATAGGTCCGTATACCGCCACTCCTCGGTCTCCTGCGAAGGGATCGGGAGCGCGAGGAACTCCTGGAACGCCTGCTTGCGCATATCGGTTAAGAACGGCGACGAGGCCGGCAACGCGGCGAGCGCCTCCTCGTCGAATCCGGTTCTCGTAGTCATTCCGTTCCCTCCGACAACGAGGGCAGACCGCCCGGCCTGCCCTCTCGGTACACCATCCGCGGGGCGAGCCCCGCTCGTCCTACCCTACCGAGCCCTCCATCTGGAGTTCGATCAGACGGTTCAGCTCGACCGCGTACTCCATGGGAAGCTCGCGGGTGATGGGTTCGATGAACCCGTTCACGATCATCGCCGTCGCCTCGGGCTCGGTGAGGCCTCGGCTCATGAGGTAGAAGAGCTGGTCGTCGCCGACCTTGCTCACGGTCGCCTCGTGGCCGAGCGCCGCGGTCTCCTCCTCGACCTCGATGTACGGGTACGTGTCGGAGCGCGAGTCCTCGTCGAGGATCAGCGCGTCGCAGCGGACCGTCGACTTCGCGTGGTGCGCCTCGGGCTCGACGCGGATCAACCCGCGGTATCCCGTTCGCCCGCCGTCCTTGCTGACCGACTTCGATGTGATCACGCTGGTCGTGTACGGCGCGGCGTGGATCGCCTTGCCGCCGGCGTCGGTGTGCATGCCCTTGCCGGCGTAGGCCACGGAGAGCACCTCGCCGCGAGCGCCCTTGCCCAGCAGGTAGATCGAGGGGTACTTCATCGTGATCTTCGAGCCGATGTTTCCGTCGATCCACTCCATCACGGCGTCCTCGTACGCTGCGGCCCGCTTCGTGACCAGGTTGTAGACGTTGGTCGACCAGTTCTGGATCGTGGTGTAGCGGACGCGCGCGCCCTTCTTCACGATGATCTCGACGACCGCCGAGTGAAGCGAGTCGCTCGTGTAGATCGGTGCACTGCAACCTTCGACGTAGTGCACGTACGAGCCCTCGTCGGCGATGATCAGCGTCCGCTCGAACTGGCCCATGTTCTCCGCGTTGATACGGAAGTACGCCTGGAGCGGGATGTCGACTTGGACGCCCGGCGGCACGTAGATGAATGACCCGCCCGACCACACCGCCGAGTTCAGCGACGCGAACTTGTTGTCGTTCGAGGGGATGATCGTCCCGAAATACTCCTTGACCAGGTCCGGGTGATCCCGCAGCGCCGAGTCCATGTCGGTGAACAACACCCCGATGTCGTCCAGCTCCTTCTTGATCTTGTGGTAGACGACCTCGCTCTCGTACTGCGCCGACACCCCGCCCAGGTACTTCTTCTCGGCCTCGGGGATGCCGAGCTTGTCCCACGTGCCCCTGATGTCGTCGGGCAGGTCTTCCCAGTTCTTGGCCTGCTTCTCGGTGGAGCGGATGAAGTAGTAGATGTCCTGGAAGTCGATGTCAGAAAGATCGGCGCCCCACCACGGCATCGGACGCGCATCGAAGTGCTTCAACGACTTCAGTCGGTACTTGCGCATCCAGTCCGGCTCGCCCTTCAGCGAGGAGATCTCCTCGACGACCTGGGGCGAGAGCCCCCTTTTCGGTGTGAAGACGGAGTGGTCAGGGTCGCTCCAGCCGAACCGGTAGCCCTTATCGAGCTCCTTCAGGTGCTCTTCCTGGCTGATGGCCACGGTCGTCCTTCCCTCGAGCTGGGCTTGTCTACACCCCAAGGGTACCGCCGTCGACGGCCGAAAGTCCACCTAGCCGATAGGAAATAACCCGCGCGAGCCGCCGATGCCCGTTCCCGCAGGTCAGGGTCTATGTCAGGGTTCCACCAGAGCCGGGGCCACCACCTCCCGCAAGATGCCGGTCTTCACGTCGTAGACGTGGCCCGACACGCTGATGTCCTCCGGGAGGATCTTCGCCGCATTTCGGATCCGCTCAACGTCGTCGCGGACGCTCTGGTCGAGATCGGAGAACGACAGGAACTCCATGTCGGAGACGTCCACACCGGTCTTTTCGCGGATCGAACCCTGGAGGACGCCGTCGGTGAACGTGAGCATGCCGCAGTCGGTGTGGTGGATGACGACGAACTCTCGGGTCCCGAGCAGCCAACTCGAGATGAGGAGCGACCTCAGCGCATCCTCGCTCGCCCGTCCGCCTGCGTTGCGCACCACGTGCGCGTCTCCGATCTCGAGTCCGAGGAAACGCTCGGGATGCAGACGCGCGTCCATGCAGGCCAGCACTGCCAGCGGCCTCGCCGGCGGCATAGGCAGGTCGCCTGCGTTGAAGCCATCCGAGAATGCACGGTTGGCTTCCATGAGCTTCGGCAATTCACTCAATGGGATCCACCTAGCCTTTCTCGACGGGTGCGCCGACCAGCGAGCCGTACTCGGTCCATGAGCCGTCGTAGTTCTTGACGTTCTCGTAGCCGAGCAGCTCCTGGAGAGCGAACCATGTGTGCGACGAACGCTCGCCGATCCTGCAGTAGGCGACGACCTCCCGATCGGAGGTGATCCCCTCCGCCTCGTACAGCGCGCGAAGCTCTTCCCGGGACTTGAACGTGCCGTCGTCGTTCGCCGCCTTGCTCCACGGGATGTTCGCCGCCCCAGGGATGTGACCGGGAACCTGCGACTGCTCCTGCGGCAGGTGGTCGGGCGCGAGCTTCTCCCCGCGGAACTCCTCGGGCGAGCGGACGTCGACCAGGCCCGTCGGGCCGCCGACCTTGGCCAGGACCTCGTCACGGAGTGCCCGGATCTCCGGGCGCTCGGCTCCGATGATCTTGAAGCCGGTGGACGAGATCGACGGCAGGTCTTGAGTGAGCTCACGCGACTCGAGCTCCCACTTCTTCCGCCCGCCGTTCAGCAGCTTCACGTCTTCGAAGCCACGGAGCTTCAGCAACCAATAGGCGTACGCGGCGAACCAGTTGTTGTTGCCGCCGTACAGGACAACGGTCGTCCCCGTGTCGACTCCGGCATCCGAGAGCAGCCGCGAGAAACCGTCCTTGTCGCGGTATTCACGACCGACCTCCGCGTGAAGATCGGTCGTCCAGTTCCAGGAGACGGAGCCTTTGATGTGACCCTTTTCGAAGGCCGTGGTGTCCTCGTCCACCTCGATGACCCGGATGCTCGGATCGTCGAGATGCTTCTCGAGCCAGTCGGTCTCGACCAATACCTCGGGATTCGCGTACTCGCTCATCCTGCGTTCCTCCTCCTCGGGCAAACGAAAAGGGACCGCTCATGCGGCCCCTTCAGCGCTTCTACGGGCAGGTCGACTTACGGCCGCACGGCTACCTCGGCGCCCTCGTTCGGGCGCAGGCGCCCATACAGCACAGCCGAGACGGGATCATCGCTCCCACCAGCCCCCGGCATCGAGTGCGGATCACGGAATTCCTACTCCCCCACTAGGATTCCAGGTCATTCTCTCCGTGTTGCAGGTGCAATGTCAAGGGAAGGAGGCCGGAACGACCCGAGAACGGTCCCGCCTAGAAGTACCCGAGGGCGGCTTTGGCCTCCTCGGACATCATCTCCGGCGTCCACGCGGGCCTAAGAACCATCTCCGCTTCCACGTCCTTGACACCGGGCACGGTCGAGACGAACTGGTGCATCTGCTGCTCGATGAGGGGTCCGATCGGGCAACCCATCGTCGTGAGCGTGTAGTCGACGTGCACGGATCCGTCCTTCACATCCACTTCGTAGACGAGCCCCAGGTCGACGATGTTGACCCCCAATTCGGGGTCGAAGACGTTGCGTAGGGCGTCGAGGACCTCCTCGCGCGTGGGTCCTTCGCCCTCAGTCGTCTTTTCGGCTTCCTGCTCGGCAGGCGCCACTTCGGTGCTCAGCTCGTCCATCTTCCGTCCCTTCGGGGGATTTGGCCTCTATTCTAGAGCCGCGTTTACCGATAGAGGCAGGACAACCACAGGAAGGACCGGATGCCCCCCATCCGAATCTTCATCGTCGACGACCACCCCGTCACCCGCGAGGGCCTGACGGCCGCCCTCGAGGTGACCGAAGAGGTCGTCGTGGTCGGCGAGGCTGGCAGCGGAGAGGAAGCCGTCGAGAAGGTCCGGGACGCCCATCCGGACGTTGTCTTCATGGACGTTCGCATGCCCGGGATGAACGGCATCGAGGCCACGAAGGCCATCCGGGGCGTTTCCCCCGACACCCGAGTGATCCTTCTCACCGTCGACGAGTCCCGGGCCTCCATCTCCGAGGCGATCCAGGCCGGCGTATCGGGCTACCTGCTGAAGGACGCCTCGGCGGACGAGCTGGTCAACGCCGCCCGTCTGGCCGTGGAGGGTAAGGCCGTCATCCATCCCCAGCTCACGCGCGCTTTCATCGAAGAGGTTCAGCTCGCGGAGAAGCAGCCGGAGGCGGCTAGGCTTTCCAAGCGGGAGAAGGAGATCCTCCAGAAGGTGGCGTACGGCGCCACCACCAAGGAGGTCGCCAGGGAACTCGGTATCTCTCCGCACACGGTGAAGACCCACCTAGAGAGGATCTTCGAGAAGCTCGGGGCTAACGACCGCGCCCAGGCTGTGGCGATCGCGATCCGAAGCGGGATCGTGGAGTAGTCAAGAGCTCCACCCGTCGGTCGAGAGAGGCAGCTCAATCCCGGCCCAGCACGGTCGATACCTTCTCTGATGGCGACCAAGCTCCTGTTGGTGGACGCGGCGGACGGGCTCGCGCAGCTTCAGTACGCGCTGCACAAGTCCGGCGACGACGTCGAAGTTGAGGTGGCCACCGACGGATCCCGGGCTGTCGAGGTGGCGGTTCGATCTCAGCCCGCGGTCATCGTGTTGGAGACTGGGCTCGAGGGGCTCGCGGGCGCAGAGCTGATCCGCCGACTCCTCGCAACCGTTCCGGAGGCACACGTCATCTGCTGGACCGCGATCTCGGCCCCCAGCGCCGTGGCCGAGATGATCGGCGCTGGGGCTTCCGCCTACCTGCTGAAGCACGACGGTCCCGAGGTCGTGGCGAAGGCGGTTCGCGCCGTGCTCGACGGCAATGTGGTCTTCAGCCACCGATCCGCCGACCAGCTCACCGAACGATTCGCGGATCTCGCTCGCGAGAACCGCGATATGGAAGTCGCGCTCGCCGAAACGACTGAGCGACTCGACCAGCTCACCAGCGCGAAGGCGGAGTTCCTCGCGAACGTCTCGCACGAGCTCCGCACGCCGGTCACGGTCGCGAAGGGCATCGCGTACGTCCTGAAGAACCGCGGGATCCCTGAGCACGAGCAGCACGAGTTCCTCGAGAAGCTCGAGTCCTCGCTCGAGAAGCTGATGATGCTGGTCGACGAGATGCTGACGATCGCCGAGCTGGACCGCGGAACACTCGCACTCAAGCTTACCGAGACGGATCTCGCGCCGGTCCTGCGCCACGTCGGTGAGGAGATCGCCCGCCAATACCCGGCTATCCTCGTGGAGCGGCACATCCCTAAGACGCTCCCGGCGCTGGCCGACTCCGCAAGGATCTCGGAGGTGGTCCGCCAGCTGCTGGACAACGCGTGCCGATATTCCCCGGAGGACCAGCCGGTGCAGCTTCGCGCTCGAACCATGGATGAGGGCGTCGTGGTGACGATCACCGACCACGGCCAAGGCATCCCCCGGGAGCTCGTCTCGCAGGCGTTCAACGAGCCCTTCTCGACCGGAGAGGAGACGCTCCGCAAGGAACGTTCGGGGGCGGGCATCGGGCTGCATATGGCGCGGCAGCTGGTCCTGCAACACGGCGGCATCATCTGGGCGGACCCGCTCCCGGCCGGCGGCACGCGCGTCTCGTTCTGCCTGCCGGCAGACCGCGGAACGAAGGTCTCCGCTCTTCGCGGCGAGACGTCTGCAGGCCGTCGATCAGCCGACGAAGATGGCGACGTCCTCGTAGCTCGGGGCCACGCGCGCGAGGACTCGTAGCTCCGACCATAGAGCCGTCGCCCGTCCGCCGGTGAAGTCGCGTTCCTCGATCGACACCTGCTCGAGAAGGATCGTCCTCGTGCCGGCCCGAGCCGCCTCGATGGCGAGCTCGAGGTTCACGAGGTTCCCAGGACCGTAAGGCGCGTCGCAGACGACGATCAGGTCGGCCTCGCGGATCAGCGCCCGACATTCCGCCGCGCTCTCCGGGTCGATCTCGGAGAAGGGTGGGACGGATACCCGAAGCAGGTTGAGCCGTTCGGCGACGACGGCATCGGTGTCGGTCGCATGTAACACGCCGGCGCTGACCTCGAATCCCTGCTCCGTCAGCCGGCGCATCAGCGGCGCTCCGCGGCCGGCTCCGCCGATCAGGTGCGCCCGGCGACCGATCGGGAGGGGAGCCGCGCGGGGCGGACCGACCTGGACGGACGGCAGGCCCGTGATGTCGTTCGTCTCCACAGCGGCCTCGATCCCCCAGATGTTACGCAGCAAGTCGGCCGTCACCACGGTCTCCGGCGGCCCTTCAGCCACCACACAGCCGCGGTGCAAGGCAACGAGGCGGTCGCAGGTCGCCGCGGCAAGGTTGAGATCGTGCAGGATGGCGAGAACGGCGACGCCGCGCCGCTCCGCCAGGCCGCGGACTATCGACAGCACGTCCACCGTGTGGCGGAGATCGAGATGCGTTGTCGGCTCATCGAGCAACAACAGGGGCGCTTCCTGCGCGAGCGCCTGAGCGAGGATCGCGCGGCGCCGTTCGCCGCCTGAGAGCTCCTCTATCGGGCGATCGGCGAGATGCTGTACGGAAGTCG
This sequence comes from Actinomycetota bacterium, assembly GCA_041486205.1. GTDB lineage: Bacteria > Actinomycetota > UBA4738 > UBA4738 > HRBIN12 > JBGPKY01. The sequence goes on along the minus strand of JBGPKY010000011.1, from coordinate 15,677 downwards.
CCGCCATCGCTTCTCGCGCGCGCGCCCAGTCGTTGGGATCCCCACCACCGAAACGCGACAGGTACGGCGAGCGTCCCATCAAGACGAATTCCAGGACCGTGTAGGAGAATGCGGGCTGCAGGTCCTGCGGGACCACTGCGATGAGACGTGCCGAGTCGCGCGCGGTCATCCCGTACGGATCGCGTCCCATGACCAAGACCCGACCGCTCCGAGGTCGCAACGCGCGAGAGACGACGCGGACCAAGGTCGTCTTTCCCGAACCGTTAGGACCCACGAGGCCGACGACCTCACCGGGACGCACGCTTAGGCTCACGCCGCGAACGACCGGCTCGCCGCCATATCCAGACGTGACACCGTCGATCACGAGCGCCGGCTCTTCAGGCCCGGGCACCCGCGGTCCTTCCCTCTCGTCGCAGAAGGAACAGGAAGAACGGCCCTCCGATCAGCGCCGTGACGACCCCAACCGGGAGTTCCTGCGGAGCGAGTGCGGTTCGAGCCACCAGGTCCGCGAGCACCAGAAGGGTCGGGCCTCCGAGCAGGACCGCGGGCAGCAGACGCCGGTGATCGGACCCGACCAACAACCGAAGCAGGTGAGGCGTCATCAACCCCACGAACCCGATCACCCCGGCGACCGACACGGCTGAAGCGGCAAGCAGCGCACCGATCGCGATCGAGCGCCGCTTGAAGCGATCGACCTCGACGCCCAGCTGCGCTGCTCGCTCCTCCCCGAGCGACATGAGGTTCAGGTCGTGAGCTGAGAGCGCTGCAGCGGCAACTCCGATCGCGACGAGCGGCGTGACAACTGCGACGGAGCGCCACCCCTGCCCGACGAGCCCGCCGAGCAGCCACGCGTAGATGTCGCGGATCTGCTGGCCCGAGAACGACATCACCAGCGACATCAGGCTCGAGATCAGAGCTGCGACCGCGATCCCGGCGAGCAGCAAGGTAGCCACGTGGACCGCCGGGCCGATCCGGGCGAGCCGGTAGACGAGGAACGCGGTCACCAGCGCGCCCGCGAACGCCGCGATCGGCACTCCGAACGCCGCGAGGGTTCCCGCGCCGAAGAAGACGATCACGATCACGGCTCCGAGCGCCGCGCCCGACGACACGCCGATGATCGCGGGGTCGGCGAGCGGATTGCGGAACAGCCCCTGGAACAACATCCCGGCCGAGGCGAGCGCGACGCCGACGACGGCAGCGAGCGCCACCCGCGGCAGACGCAGCTGGAACAGGATTACCTCGGTCGAGCGCGGAACGCCGGCGGGATACGAGGTGAGCCTGAGCTTCCACGCGAACAACCGCAGCGTCGACCAAGGTGATATCCACACCGCTCCGAGCGCCACCGCGAGCAGCACCGACCCCGCGAACAGCAGAGCGAGACCGACGAGAACGCGGCGATATCGGCGGGGAGCGATCATCCGAACGCGTCGGGGTGCAGGGCTGCCGCGAGCAGTCGGAGGCCGTCGACGACCCGCGGCCCCGGCCGGCTCACCAGGTCCGAGTCGATCAACGCGACGTTTCCGTTCGCGACCGCCGCTATCGCGTCGAAGCCCGGACGTTTCGCGAGCGCGGCCACGCTCACACCCGACTCGGACGACACGAGGTACTCGGCCGGACTCTGCCGAACCAGGTCGTCGACCGACCACTCCGGATAGTCACTCTTCGCGCTGGCCGATACCGAGTTGCAGCCGGCCAGGTTCAGCAGATCGGAGATGAACGTGTTCGGTCCGACGGTAGTGAGCGGCGGGTAGTAGACCTCGAAGAAGCACGACACACGAGGCTCGCCGGCAACGGCCTGTTGGATCTGCTCAGCTTGCGTCTGCATCCCGGCAACGAGTTTCGCGGCGGCCGCGGTCGCGCCGGTTACCCGTCCGATGGTGCCGATGTCATGGAGGAGGTCGGCGAAGTCCGTTGCGTTCGTTGTGAACACCGGGATACCGAGATCGCGGAGTCGTTTCTTCCACTGCTCCCCTCCCGCGATCGTGAGCAACAGATCCGGCTGGAGCGACACCACGGTCTCGATGTTCGGGTCCACACCGAAGTCGCCGGCGCCGCCGACCTGCTGGATCCCCTTCGCGGCCGCCGGGTAGTCGTCGTAGGGGCCCGAAACGCCGACCACATGGTCGCCGAGACCTAGCGCGAACAGGATCTCGGTCGACGAGGGCGCGAACGTGACGATCCTCTGCGGCGCCGCCGGGATCGTGACGGAGACCCCGTCGTCGTCCGTGATCGTCACGGGGAACGCGGGCCCGGATGAGGTCGGCGACCCCGACGGAGGAGCCGATGCGGGAGCGGCGTACCGGGCGCAGCCCGAAGCCAGCATGACGAGGGACAGGGCGGCTCCGAGAAGGGAGCGGTGCTTCACGAGCGTCTCCTTTCGTGCGAAGGACGACGGTTCGTTCGCTCCCGGGCAGGTCTCCTGACTTCCGGATCCGCGCTCCCCCGACCCTTCCCGGGCTTCGCCCAGTGGCTTCGTCGGGTTCGCTCCCCGGTCACAGTGGCGCGACCGTGCCGGATTCCCACCGGCTTCCCTCTTCGCGGGCACGGGATACGCCCGCTCCCGCTCCCTGTCCTCGCCGGGAGACCGACCCGACGACGACCACTCGAGAGCACGACCTATGCAGTTAGCGGGATTCTACTCCCGCGGGCTATGGCAGGGATCCGCAACGCGGTCTATGCTCCGGCCGGGACGAACGACTGGGTGCGGAAGCTGATCGCCTGCATCGGGCTCACCCTGGTCGCCGCGGGTTGCCGCGCCGCGACCGCTGCGTCGACGCCCGCACCCATGGAGCCGATCCTTCGGATCCACCAATCTCCTTCGCCGTTCACGGAGGTCACGGCAGGGCCCGTTCGCGCCCTCATCCCCGACCACTGGCAGCCGGAGCTGGCCGGGTCCGCCGGCGGCGTCCAGGAGGGAGTTATAGCCGCACCGAACCCAGGAGACTGGGAGCGAAGCGGCACGCCCATCCGAGGGATGGCCGCACTCTGGGTGGACGGAGCGCGTGTCGGCGTGCCCTCCGACTATTACTACCTCGCGGCGACCGGACCCGCTCTCGACCTTCTAACGGGATCGGCCGACTGCAGCACGACGCGAAATACGGTGGCCGTTGACCACCGCCCGACCTTCTTCTCCGGTCTCCCCGACTCGCCCGGCGACTATGTGGCGCGCGGCGAGGGTGTGTGTCGAGTGGGCCCTCGTTCCACTCGGTGGGCGTACTTCGTTGCCGCACCCGGGTTCGGACCCGTCCGGGGCGTCGGCATCCCGACGTCGGGGCTCTACGTCGTGGTCGCGGTGCTCCCCGACTCGCCTCGGGCGCGTGGCCTGCTGAACAAGCTGCTCAACAGCGCGGAGTTCGGCGGAGCGAGCGTGTCAGACCTCTACGCAGCCGCACAGACCTAGCGCGGGCTCCGCGCCACGAAGGGCGGCTTCACGACCCGCGCCTGTCCGCGCCGTCCGCGGATGTCGATCTCCACCGCCGTGCCGGACCCGAAAGCATCTGCAGGCGACAGGTAGGCGAGCGCGATCCCGCGTTGGAGCGCCGGGGAGAAGGTGCCGCTCGTCACCTGGCCGCGCGCCTTTCCGCCGGCGAACACAACCTGGCGTGCGCGTGGGATGTGTCGGCGGTCCTCGGTGACCAACCCGCACAACCGCGACGGTAGCCCCTCGTCGCGTTGTCGGATCAGCGCGTCGCGCCCGCGGAACGCGCCTTTGTCGAACGCGACAGCCCAAGCGAGCCCCGCTTCCAACGGAGTGTGCTCAGTCGAGAGGTCCTGCCCATGCAGCGGGTAACCCATCTCCAAGCGCAGAACGTCGCGAGCACCTAGCCCACACGGGTCGATCTGGAACGCGGCACCCTCTTCCATCAAGTCGTCCCACAGCTCATGCGCGACATCCCCCTCCGTGAACAGTTCGAACCCCAACTCTCCCGTATAGCCGCTGCGCGCGAGCACCATCCGTCGATCGCGGTAGGTCGCCTCGATGCAGCCCATGAACGGCAGGTCGGCGGCCTCGGGGAACATCGCGCCGACGACCTCGAGCGAGCGCGGGCCCTGAACTCCCAGGAAGCACCAGTCGTCGTGAGAGGTCACCTGTTCGTCTCCAGCTCCAGCGCGCAGCGTCGCGACGACCATGTCGGTGTTCGACGCGTTCGGGACGACGAACCACCGTTCCTCTTCGAGGCGGTAGACGATGAGGTCTTCGACGACACCACCGTCATCATCGAGCAGAGGTTGTAGAGGCCACGTCCGACATCGAGCCTCGCCAAGTCGTTCGTGAGTGCACCCTGCAGAGCAGCCAGCGCCTCGGGCCCGTCGACGTCCACCTTTCCCAGGTGGCTGAGATCGAACAGCCCGACCCGCTCGCGGACCGCGCGATGCTCTGCGATCGCTCCCTCGTATGCGATCGGCATCAGCCACCCGCCGAAGGGGCCCAGCTTGGCTCCCAGGTCGCGGTGCTCATCCTCGAGAGGGGTCCGCTTGATGCGAGCGTCATCGATCGGTTGCACGCGGGCATCCTACGTAGCTCGTAGGGGCGGTAACATTGCCGTTCGGATGTCTGACGCCTACGACGTAGTTGTGATCGGCGCGGGCACGGGCGGATACGCCTGCGCCCTGCGGTCCGCGCAACTGGGCAAGCGGGTCGCCCTCGTGGAACGCGACGAACGCCTCGGCGGCACCTGCCTCCTCCGAGGCTGCATCCCGACGAAGGCGCTACTTCGCTCGGCAGAGGTCATGGACACGGTCAACCGCTCGGCCGAGTGGGGCATCACGGCCTCGGGCGAGCCAGATTGGACCGCGGTCGTCGCCTTCGAGAACAAGGTCGTCGACAAGCTGGTTTCCGGGATCACCGGGTTGATCCAAACGCGAAAGGTGGATGTCATCCACGGCAATGCGACGCTGGTCCCGGGCCCGGCGGTCGTGATCGACGGGAGGAGGTTGATCGCGACGGATGTGGTCGTGGCGACCGGTTCATCGCCCAAGTTGTTGCCGGGCCTATCGGTCACCGATCGCATCATCACCAGCGACCAGGCGCTTTGGTTCCCGAGCGTGCCGAAGTCCGCCGTCGTGATCGGCGCCGGCGCCGTGGGACTGGAGTTCGCGTCGTTCTACAGGTCGTTCGGGGCCGAGGTCACGTTGCTGGAAGCGTTGCCGCGTCTCGCACCCCTCGAGGACGAGGACATATCGAAGGAGGTCGCACGGTCATACCGCAAACGCGGCATCGCGGCCTTCGCCGGCGCCGACGTGAAGGAGGTCCACGATGCCGGCGACCACGTCGCGGTGACCTACGAAGCGGGCATGGCCGCTACGGTTTCGGCCGACGTCTGCCTGATCGCCGTCGGACGCGGCCCCGTAACAACCGGGCTCGGCCTGGAAGAGACGGGCGTCGAGCTCGACAGGGGCTTCGTCAAGGTGGACGGACAGCTCAGGACGACGGCCCCGCAGGTGTGGGCGGTGGGCGATGTGGCGGCGACGCCGCTGCAACTGGCTCACGTAGCTTTCACAGAGGGCTACGCGGTGGCGGAGCGGATCGAGGGCATCCCGGTCGCGGACATCGACTACGCCGGCATCCCTCGGGTCACCTACTGTTCGCCCGAGATCGCCTCTGTCGGACTCACCGAGGCACAGGCGATGGCGCGCGGACACGAGGTCGAGGTTGAGAAGTTCAACTTCCAAGGGGTCGGCAAGGCGAACATCCTCGGCGAGGGCGGCCTCGTGAAGATCGTCGCCTCGACCGGCGGCGGGCCGGTCCTAGGCATCCACCTGATCGGCCCACACGTCACCGACCTCATCTCTGAGGCGATGCTGATCACCAACTGGGAAGCGACCCCGGCGGAGGTCGCCGCGCTGATGCACCCACACCCCTCGCTCTCCGAGGCTATCGGCGAAGCGCACCTGGCGCTCGCCGGCAAACCGCTGCACTCGGCCTAGGGACGGCGACATGGCGACCAAGGTCACGGAGGAGAACCGCTCCGCGGAGCAGGACTGGCGCGCAGGGCTCTCAGACGAGCAGCTGCGCGAGGTCCTTTACAAGTTGAAGCTCTGCAGGTACTTCGATGAGCGCATGGAGGCGCTCTACCGGCAGGGGCGGCTTCCCGGCGCGATCTACTCGGGTCGTGGACAGGAGGGGACACACGTCGGCGTCGCTCTCGCGCTTCGTCCGGAGGACTCGCTGTTCCCCACTCACCGCGACCTGTCGGCTCAGCTCACGAAGGGCCTCGACCTCAAACGCGTGATGGCGCAGTACTGGGGCCGGGTCGACGGTTACCTCCGCGGTCGGGACGGCAACAGCCACATCGGCGATTGGCAGGGGAACCGCACGTTCGCCGTCATCTCGCACCTGCCGATCGCGTACCCGATCGCGTGCGGGGCCGCGCTCGCCTACAAGCGACGGGGTGACTCGCGGGTAGCGATGGCTATCTGCGGTGACGGCTCGACCTCGAATGGTCGCTGGCACGAGGCTTTGAACACTTCGGCGATCCATCAGCTGCCGGTCGTTTGGGTCGTCAACAACAACCAATTCGCGTACTCGACGCCGAACCCGCTCGAGTTCCACGTACCGACGATTGCAGAGCGCGCCGCCGGATACGGGATGCCGGGCGTCCGCATCGACGCGCAGGACGTGCTCGACGTCTATCGGGTGGCCCACGAAGCCGTCGAGCGCGCGCGTTCGGGCGGCGGTCCGACCCTGATCGAATCGGTATCGCTCCGCTGGCGCGGTCACGCCGGTCACGATCCGGCGAAGTACATGCCGAAGGAGCTCCTCGATGAGTACATGCTTAACAAGGACCCGGTGAAGCGTTTCGAGGGATCGCTCCGCTCCCACGCGGTGATAGACGACACGGGGCTCGAGGACATCCAGGACCGGATCGAGCGGGAGTTCACCGAAGGGTACGAGTTCGCGCAGTCCTCGCCGTTCCCCGTCCCTTCGGACGTGACGAGGGGTCTGTGGGTCGAGGATGGCTATTGGGCAAACGAGCCTTCACGCGAAGGGGGAACGCAGGGCTGATGGTGACGAGCCAGGTCGAGTCGGGCGCTGCCGGACATGGCGCAGAACCTCGTGGGAAGCGCACCGAAGACGGCCAGGCCACCTACCTCATCGCGATCGCTGAGGCGCTGTGGGAGGAGATGGAGCGTGACCCGAGCGTCTACCTCCTCGGCGAGGACATCGGCGCTTACGGTGGCGCGTTCAAGGTGACCGAGGGTTTCATCGAACGCTTCGGCGCCGAGCGCGTGATGGACACGCCGATCGCCGAGGAGACCATAGTCGGCATGGCCATGGGCTCGGCGATGGAGGGCTTCCGACCGGTCGCCGAGTTCCAGTACGCGGATTTCATGTCGTCGGGGTTCGACGAGATCACGACGGCGCTTGCCCGCTACCACTACCGGACGGGGGTGCCGATGCCGGTCGTGCTGCGCGCACCTTCAGGGGGCGGCGTGCGCGCCTCTAATTTCCATTCCACGAACCCCGAGCCCTGGTTCGCGCACTCGCCCGGGTTGAAGGTCATCTGCCCTGCGTTCCCCTCCGATGCGAAGGGCCTCCTGAAGTCCGCCATCCGTGATGACAACCCGTGCGTCTTCCTGGAGCACAAGTGGATATACCGACGGATCAAGGAGGTCGTGTCCGACGACCCCGACTTCCTCGTCCCTATCGGCAAGGCCGACGTGAAGCGCTCCGGCGACGACGTGTCGATATTGACCTACGGCGCGATGGTTCACCGAGCGCTCGAAGCCGCCGAGGACCTTGCCGACAAGGGCGTTTCCGTCGAGGTCGTCGACCTGAGGACCATCCAGCCGCTCGACACCCGAACGGTGGTGGAGTCCGTCGCGAAGACCAGCCGAGCCCTGGTCCTCTACGAGAGCCATCGCTTCCTAGGGGTCGGCGCGGAGGTGGCGGCTGTGATCGCAGAGGAAGCGTTCGAGTCGTTGGATGCCCCGGTGATGCGGCTCGCGCCGCCGAACACGCCGGTCCCCTTCTCTCCCACGCTCGAGGACGCGTACCTCCCGCAGGTAGCCGATATCGAGGCCGCCGTCGAGAGGCTCTCCGCGTGGTGACCCTTATCCAGGAGGACATATGACGACCATCACCATGCCGCAACTCGGGGAAACCATCGTCGAGGGCACGATCCTCAAGTGGCTCAAGGCAGAAGGAGACCACGTCGAACTCGACGAGCCCCTCTTCGAGATCTCCACCGACAAGGTCGACACCGAGGTTCCCTCATCCGTCGCGGGCACGTTGACCAAGATCCTCGTGCCCGAAGGAGCGACTGTCGCCGTTCAGACACCGCTTGCGGAGATCGCTGAGGAAGAGGCCGGCGCCGGTGCCGCGGCGTCAGTGTCGGCAGACGCAACCACGGCAGCCACCGTGCCAACCGAGCACCACGACGTGGTCGCATCGTCTGCCGCCCCCGCCGTCGCGTCCCCGGGTCAGGAGCTGCCGGATCGGGGGCCGCGGTCACAGATCCTTTCGCCGCTGGTTCGCAAGCTCGCTGCCGAGCGTGGCGTCGACCTTGCGCAGGTCGTCGGTACGGGAACCGGTGGACGGATCACGAAGGATGACGTGCTCGCTTTCGCAGGGTCTGGCGGTGCGGCCGCGGGTGCGGGGGTGCCGGACGCTGCGACCACGTCGAGGAGTGCTGCCCGAGCGGACGCCGCCGTGGTTGCGTCCGGCGCCACTGCGCCCGCGGTACAAGCGCCGGGCCGAGGCACCGAGGAAGTCGTCCCCGTCGGCCACATCCGAAAGCTGATCGCGCAGCACATGAAGCAGTCGCTCGAGGTCTCGGCGAGGGCGTGGAACGCGGTCGAGGTGAACATGGAGAACGTCGCGCGCCTGCGGGAGAAGGCGAAAGATGCCTTCAGGGAACGGGAGGGGTTCGGTCTCACGTACATGCCGTTCGTCTCTCGCGCGGTGTGCGACGCCTTGCTCGAGTACCCGATGGTGAACAGCGAGCTTCGCGGGGAAGAGATCGTCGTGCGTCACTTCGTCAACCTCGGTATCGCCGTGTCCTACGAGGACGGGCTCATCGTTCCCGTAGTCAGCAACGCCGACTCGATGAACATGTTGGGTCTCGCGCGAGCCATCAACGACGTCGCGACGCGGGCACGCGCGAAGAAGCTTCAACCCGACGAGGTGCACGGCGGGACGTTCACCATCACGAACCCTGGGCCGTTCGGCTCATTGATCTCGGTCCCGATCATCAACCAGCCCCAGACGGCCATCCTCGGGTTCGACACCGTCGAGAAGCGACCGGTAGTCATCGACGACGCCATCGCGATCAGGCACATGGTCTACCTCTCGATGTCATGGGATCACCGCGTCATCGACGGCGCTCTCGCCTCGCAGTTCCTCACGCGTCTGAAGACGAACCTCGAGACGTGGGACTTCGCCGAAGATCTGGGGGCATGAGCGCGTGCCGCGCCCGGCGTGGTTGATCCGGCCGGCGGATCCCGTCCCCTACGACGCGGCGAACGCCGCGATGCACGAGCTCGCCGATCGGCGCCTTGCGGGTGAGATCCCGGACTCGCTGATCATCCTCGAGCACCCGCCGGTCTTCACCGCCGGCCGCCGCTGGAAACCCGAGCACATCGTCTGGACCGAGGAGGCCATCGTTCGTGCTGGCGCGAACCTTCGCTTCATCGATCGCGGCGGCTCGCTGACGTTCCACGGCCCCGGGCAGCTCGTCTGCTACCCGGTTCTAGACCTAGGCGCGAAGCCGGACGCATCCGCGTACGTCCGTGGGTTAGAAGAGGCAGTCATCGGCGCGGCGTCCGACATCGGCGTGGCGTTGCAGCGCAGCGAGGTTCAGACAGGTGTTTGGTCCGGCGAACGCAAGGTCTGCGCGATCGGTGTGCGGATCATGCGGATGCGCGTCTCCCTCCACGGCTTCGCGCTGAACTGTACAACCGACTTGACCTGGTACGACGCGATCGTCCCCTGCGGCCTGAAGGACGAGGGAGTGACGTCGCTGTCGGAGCTTGCCGGCCGCGAGGTGACCATGGCGGAGATGGCGCTTCCGATCCTCCGCAATCTCGAGCGCGTCTTCGACCTGCGTCTCTCCTCGAACGCCGTGGAGGCAGAGCGGTTCTTCGCCCCCGCCGGCGTGTCGTGAGCGAGGGGATCCATCGCGCGGCAGCGGAGGGCTTCGGAACCGCAGCTCGGGCGTACGAGCGAGGCCGACCGAGTTACCCGCCTGAAGCCGTGGCGTTCGTCGTCGAGACTCTCGGCGTCGGATCTGGATGCACTGTGCTCGATCTCGGTGCCGGGACAGGGAAGCTCACTCGCCTGCTCGAGCCGACCGGAGCGAGGATGGTTGCCGTGGAGCCGATCGCCGCGATGCTCGTCGAGCTCGTGACCCGTTCGACGTCTGCCCACGCGCTCTCGGGCACGGCCGAGGCGATCCCGCTAACCGACGCGGCGGTCGATGCCGTCGTCGTGGCTCAGGCGTTCCATTGGTTCGACGGAGAGCGAGCCCTGGCTGAGATCCACCGTGTGCTTCGGCCCGGCGGACGGCTCGCGTTGGCGTTCAACCGGCGAGACGAGAACGATGCCCTCATGGCGCGCCTGGGCGAGATCTTCGAGCCATACCGAAGAGGAACCCCGTCGCACCGCCACGACGAGTGGCGGCGCGCGTTCGATCGAACGGAGCTCTTCGCTCCCCTCCAGCAGCGGGCTTTCGCACACGCTCAGGGGCAGACTCCGGACGAAGTGGCCGCGCGGGTCCTTTCGATCAGCTTCGTCGCCGCCCTGCCGCTCGCCGAGCGCGACATCGTCGCTCGGGAGGTGCGCGACCTTCTGTCGACGCATCCACACGCGGCGGGTCGCGAGGAGATCCTGATGCCCTACCGAACCGACGTCTACTGGTGCGAACGAGTCTGAGCCGACTACGCGTCCGCCACGATGGCGTACCGCGGGACGTGCTCGAGCCAGCCTAGGAGCGGTGATGTCGCTGTGCGCCGCGCCCATTCGACGTCATGGAGGCGGTGGATGCGGACCGCACGCCAGCCGGCATCGGAGACCGCCCGGATCATGGGCACGGGCGAGGAGAGCCGGGCGAGGGGCAGCTCGGCGAGGATCTCGGGGTCATACGGTGCGTGATGATCGCCGGCGAGCCCGTATGCCTTCCGCAACACCGCGGCCGAGCCTACCTTCATCCGGTGAAGGGCCCCCCCGCCGCCCCACGTTCCCTCGAACAAGACGAGCCGACCCTCCGGCGCCGCCTCGCGCCATGAGCGGAGGGCGCGCACCGGCTCCGGCGTCGTCCATAGCACGTGCCGCTCGATCACGGCATCGAAGGGACCCCCGGGTGGCTCATCAGCCGGTCCGACGACGAAGCTCACGTCGAGACCACGCTCATGCGCCTTCGTCCTGGCTCGCTCGAGCATCCCGGGCGACAGGTCGAGAGCCGTCACGCGATGACCCAGCTCGGCGGCCAGCAGAGACATGGCTCCGGTCCCGGCGCCTACGTCAAGAACCCGAGCAGGTGCGGACGGCAGCAGCCGTCCGATCGCGGCCCGCCACGCCCCGGCCTCCACCGGATCCGATACGGCGTGCGAGGCAGAATCGTCGTATGTGTCCGCGTCCCGGTCCCACCACCGGCGGATCCGATCGTCTAGATCCGTCATCTCAGAACAGCGCGCTCGCCAGTTTGCGCCGGTACTCCGCTACCAGAGGGTCCTCGTCCCCGAGCATCGCGAACGCATCGAGCATCGCGGCGCGCGCGTCTGGGTCGTCCTGCACCGCACCGAGCATGCTGTCGAAGGCCTGGCGCCACTTCCCCTGTGCCGCAAGGCGTTTCGCGGAAGCCAGCGTTCCCGGTCCACTCACCGTCGACCAGGAAGCCACTTCCAAGCCAGCGAGTACCCGCTCGGCCTCCGGATCTGGAAGAAGGGGCATGAGGACCTGGCGAGCCTCGTCGGCGTCATCCTCAGCCAGGATCCGACCCAGCCCGATGCGCGCGGTTCGATTCGAGGGCTCTGCATCCAACGCCTCCCGATACCCCTTCTCGGCATCAGCGATGTCGCCCACCCGCTCCTCGCCGAGCGCTTCGGCCGCAACCTCGTCGGCCTGCGATGGCAAGATCTTGTCGATGAACTCGTTCACGGCCGGCTCGGGCATGGCGCCGACGAACCCATCCACGGGTTGACCATCGCGGAAGGCGACAACCGTTGGGATGCTCTGCACGCCGAACTGCTGCGCCGTGTAGGGGTTCGCGTCGACGTCGAGCTTCGCCAGCAGGAACGCTCCGCCGCGTGCCGCCGCCACGTTTTCCAGGATGGGGCCGAGCGTCTTGCACGGGCCACACCAGGACGCCCACAGATCGACCACGACGGGGCGTCGTTTCGATTCCTCGAGGACGGCCTCCATGAAGTTCTCGTCGGTCGCCTCGATCACCGTTTGCTTCAACTCCTGCATGATCTTCACCACTTCCTTCGAGTAGATCTCACGGTAGCAGTCATCATCTGAAGCGCCGCAGACGAAGCGAGTTCGTCAGTACGGAAACCGAGGAGATCGCCATCGCACCTCCGGCGATGATCGGGTTCAGCAGACCGAAGGCGGCCAGCGGGATCGCTCCCACGTTGTAGCCGAAAGCCCAGAAGAGGTTCTGAACGATCGTCCTGAACGTCCGCCGCGACAACCGGATGGAGCTCACCACTCCTGCGAGATCTCCGCTCATGAGGGTGATGTCGGAGGCCTCGATGGCTACATCGGTCCCGGTACCGATCGCGATGCCGAGATCCGCCTGGGCCAACGCGGGGCCGTCGTTGATGCCATCACCGACCATGGCCACGACCTTCCCCTCGGCCTGCAGCCGTTTGATCTCGCCGACCTTGTCCTCCGGGCGAACCTCGGCGAGGACGCGGTCGATGCCGACCTGCTTCGCGATGGCCTCGCCCGTGACGCGATTGTCACCGGTCAGCATCGCGACCTCTATGCCGAGCCCGTGCAAGGCCCGAACCGCTTCGCGCGCGCCGGGTTTCATGACGTCGGCGACGGCGAGAACCCCGCGAGCTTCCTTGTCCCAGGCGGCCCAGAAGACGCTCTTCCCGTCCGATTCCAGGCGTTCCGCCTCCTTCGCGAGCCAGTCCCCAACCTCGAAGCCTTCACCCTCCAGGAACTCCCGCCTTCCGACGAGAACCTGCTCGCCGTTCACCATCGCGCGAACCCCTCGCCCGGCGATCGAACGGAAATCACTCGCTGTGGGGACCGTCAACCCGCGGTCGACCGCTCCCGCGACGACCGCGCGGGCCATCGGGTGCTCGCTCGAGGCCTCGACCGCAGCGGCGCGTACGAGGGTCTCGTCCTCACCGACCACTTCGACGAGGTGCATCTTGCCCTCGGTCAGCGTTCCGGTCTTGTCGAAGACCACTACGTCGATGGAACGCGAGCGCTCGAGGATCTCCCCTCCGCGGATCAAGACGCCCATCTGCGCCCCGCGGCCCGTTCCGACCATGATCGCCGCCGGAGTCGCCAGACCCAGCGCGCACGGACAGGCGATGATCAGCACGGCGACCGCTGGTACCAGCGCACCCCGAACCGTGCCGTCGGCCACATACCATCCGATCGCGGTCACGGCCGCGATCGCCATCACGATCGGAACGAAGATCCCGGCGACCCGGTCGGCAAGCCTCTGGATCGGAGCCTTGGACCCCTGAGCCTCAGCTACCAGTCGGATGATCTGCGCGAGCGCGGTATCAGACCCGACACGTGTCGCCTCGATGACTAGCATCCCATCCAGGTTCACCGTAGCGCCCGCCACATGATGTCCGAGTGTCTTCTCGACCGGAACCGACTCGCCCGTCAGCATCGACTCGTCGACCGCCGAGGAACCCTCGATCACGCATCCGTCGATCGGGATCTTCTCTCCAGGAAGCACCTTAAGGATCCAACCGACCTGCACCGCGTCGACGGGAACTTTCAACTCCTTGTCTCCTCGGATCACCCGGGCTTCCTTGGCGCCGAGCTCCAGGAGTCGCTTGATAGCTTGCGACGCAGAGCCCTTCGCGCGCGCCTCGAGCCATCGCCCGAGCAGTATGAACGCGATGATCACGGCGGAGCTGTCGAAGTAGAGGTCCTCTCCCGAGAACAGCGCCCAGACCGAGTACGCGTAAGCCGCCGTCGTGCCGAGCGCGATGAGCGTGTCCATGTTTGCCGTCAGGGCTTTGGCGCGGATGGCCGCGCCCTTCAAGAACGGCCAACCCGCGTAGAACTGAACCGGCGTCGCCAGCGCGAACGCCGTCCAGCGCGCCCACGTCTGATCCATGCGGAACAACAGCAGGAGCAAGGTCGCGATGCCGAACGGCCACGCGACGTACAGCCGACGCCGCCATATGCGCTCCTCGGCCTTCGCGGCCTCCGCGGCCTCGTCTACGTGTAGGCGGACGTCGTAGCCGCGCTCCTTCACCGCTTCGCGAAGCACCTGGAACGAAGGTGCGCCTTCCGCCAGACGCACAAGCGCCTCGCCGGTGGCGAAGTTGACCGAGGCTTGAACGCCGGGCTGCTTGTTCAGCGTCTTCTCCACACGAGCGGCGCACGAGCCGCATGTCATCCCGAGCACGTCGAGACGCAGCTCGCTCATCTGCTTCTCGAGCGTCGTGCCGGCCACGCGGCTCACCTCCCCGCGAACCGCGCGACGGCCGAGAGGAGCTCCTCCACCTTCTGGTCGCCGGTTCCCTGTTCGATGCTCTCCTTCACGCAGTGGCGGACGTGCTCGTCCAGGAGGCCGAGACCCACAGCCTTCAGCGCGGCGGTGGCGGAGTTGAGCTGGGTGATGATGTCTATGCAGTACTTGTCCTGTTCGACCATGCGCTGGAGTCCGCGGATCTGACCCTCGATCTTGCGGAGTCGGGCTTGGAGGTCCTCCTTGTTCATCTCGTAGCCGTACATCTGCGCTCCCTCCGCGGGCAGTCGGTCTCGGGCTGAATATACCCTGGGGGGGTATCCTACGTCAACTCCCTTCCAGCGAGTCCCGCGCACTCGCCCTGCGCACGATCCGGGGCTGAACGCAGCAGGTCGGATGCTAGACTCGCCGACGAGGAGGGCGAGTGGCGACCCGGTTGACCGAAACCTCTCATGAGGCACTGGGACTCTCGGAAACCGACCTTCTCGCGATCTATCGGACCATGGTCACGGCACGTCTCATCGACGAGGCCGCGTTCCGACTCAACCGCCAGGGCAAAGCCCCATTCGTGGTGCCAGTATCCGGGCATGAGGGGTGCCAGGTAGGGACGGCCTGGGCGCTCCAAAAGGGCCGCGACGTATGGCTCCCCTACTACCGGGACCTCGGCGTCGTTCTGGTCGCCGGGATGACGCCGGAGGAAGTGTTCCTGGGACTGTTCGCGAAGGCCACCGACCCGACCTCGGCCGGACGACAGATGCCGGCGCATTGGGGCTCACGGCGACTCGCCATCATGTCCCACTCCTCACCGATCGGCACGCAGATCCCTCACGCTGCGGGCATCGCGTACGCGGTCAAGTACCGGGCCGAGGACGCCGTGGTCGCCTGCTGGTTCGGGGAAGGCGCTACGAGCGAGGGCGACTGGCACGAGGGGCTGAACTTCGCTGGCATCCACCAGCTGCCGGTCATCTTCGTTTGCGAGAACAACCACTACGCGATCTCGGTCACGCAGTCCAAGCAGATGGCGGTCGAGGACGTCGCGAGCAGAGCGGAAGGCTACGGATT